>JAITEG010000177.1 GCA_031282145.1 Spirochaetaceae bacterium
AAGAGGGGAGAACCGAACTCCAGCCCTTCCCGTTTTTCAAAAAGTCCCAGAGCAAGGGTAAGCTCCCGGCGGTTCCGCTGGGGGTACCGGGAACTCACCGGAACCAAGGACAGGGAAAGCCCCTGGGCGGTTGATTCCGCTTCAGCAAGCAGGGCGGCTCCCAGTTCCTTCTCTTTATAAGAAACCGCAAAAACGATGCGGGATACCCGGGCGGCGGAAGCGGTGATAATACTCCCCTCCACCACGGCTTTTATCCGTTCCCGGCACAATACGTAATCTGCCGCCAGCCAGGGATCGTCAAACACACAACGGACCACCAGGGTATGGGGCTCTTTGTGGGAACGGAGGGATGTGAGCATATCCGCTACCGGACGCCCAACCCCTTCCATTTCCACAATCCCGTATTCGGAAATAAGCCTTTGTAAATCAAATGGGGAAAGTCCCCGCCAGGAAAAAATTTCTTCCGGTTTTCCTAACCGTTCAAAGGTCCCTTCCATCCGTATTACCAGGGCGTCGTTAATATAACTTCCCCCCATTTTCCAGGAAACCATACGGACCACCCTTCCAGGAACCGTGGCATGCACATTTGCCGAACCCGGTCCCTGAGCCCGGCCAACGAGCATCCCCTCCCGGACAAAATCCCCCACGGAAACGATGGGATAGGCCCGGTTTCCGGTATGCTGGACCAGGGGTATAACCGAAAGACCCGGAAGAAACGCGATAACACTGGTATCCCGGGGAGGTACGGTCGTATCATCAAAGGAAATCCCTCCCTGGGGAAAAGAATATATTTTCATGCGGCAATCCGTTTATCATTATATACCAATAATCGCTTCTTTTTACTATGCTTTTGCCCTATCGGAAGGAAAATCGGAATGCAAAAAAACAGGACCATAAAGACCGAAAACAGATCCTCCGGGGTATAAACCGGGAGGCGGGCATACTCCCGGCGGGTAAGAAAACGCATCAGATCTTCCAAGGGGAAGGGGGGGAGTTCAGGAATCTCCTCGGCCGCTGAATAATCCCCGATGAGGCCATCCCCGGCCCGGTGATACCGCAGATACTCACCATATTCCGGATTATCACCACCGGTTCGCAGGGGCCTTAAGGAAAAAGAAGCCTGAAACCGGGCATGGGCTTCGTATTCCTCGGAATTTATCATATACCCCTGCCATTCCGTCGAAACCGGGGAGGAAGCCGCCGCGTTCCGCCCTGGGGTATCACCGGATCCCAAGATCAGGGGCGGTAAAAGCAGGGCGCCGAGGGATGCGAGCGCAAAGGGAATCATGATCCGGGAAAACCCGCCACTCCCCAGGAAAGAAACCGAAATCGGAACCGGTACAAACCGGATATGCCCCATGTTGGTTCCCCGTTTCGATTCCGCCCAGAGGGAAAATCCCAGGATGAGAAAAAATGAAAAAATCCCCCCTACTCCAAGGAATACCGGAAAATGTCCCAGGTAGCAGATTGCCCCGTAAATCACTAAAAAGAGGGGCACCGCCTTCCCGTAGGGTTTGAAAGTTCGGGTTTTTTTATTGATTCCGGTATAACGGCGCCGGTAACGCTGGGATATAAAAAATTCCCGTAGCGGCTTGAGGAGGAGCCCGAAAAGGGCGGTAAGGAAGGCGGACAGGGCGAACCCCGCAGGCCCCGGATAGGATAAGGCGGCCAATAAGGGAAGGAGGCTTATTCCCACCCGGGGAGCCCCGGAAAGCAGGAGCATCCCCACCGCGGCCCCCGCAAAAAGGAGGGCATATATCCACAGGGGCCGGGCGGCACCGGGGAATTCCACCTGAAAGGGGATACCCGCTAAACAACGGGCAAAATTTTCTGCTATTTTTTCCCGGGAAAGCCCCCAGAAATCCGGTGAAAGGGGAATAAAGAAAAAGCGCTTGCCCCCATGCACAAAAAAAGATTCCAGCCGCCGGGCATATCCGTCATTCCGGGGGTCAAAGGCTTCAAGGCGCTCCCCGTAGAATTCCAGCGGTATTTGTATCAGCTCCCCAAAGTCATCCAGAAAAACCCATTGGGTTGATTCGGAAATATAATTCCCCCAATTTCCCCCGGCCAATAATTCCCCGATATACCGGTCCTCATAGGAAACATCCAGGGAAAGCACCACATACCCCTCTCCCCCGGGGGAAGGAAGGAACACATAAACCAGGTAAAACATCCCTAGGCCCAGCGTTAAAGAAACCAACATCGAAATAGCCGTGGACTTTCTAAAATACATAGGATGAGGGACCTATAAAAAGGTGTAAGCCGAAGCCATAAAAATGCCCAAAAGGGCGCCGACCACCACTTCCAACGGAGCATGGCCATGAACTTCCTTAACCGGATGGTATTCACCCCCCAGATGTTCAACCATATTCCGGCCTAATAGATTCAGGGTCCGGCCCTGAAGTCCTGAAGAACGGCGTACCCCCAGGGCATCCCGCATAACAATAACGGTCAGCCAAAAAGAAACCACAAATAAATTCGACTGTATTCCCTCCCTGAAAGCCACCGAAGCGGTCATTGCCGATACCAACGCCGCATGGCTGGAGGGCATTCCGCCGGTCCTCCACGCGATAGTCGCCAGAATTTCCCGGCCATTCCGTTTGGGAGATCTCAGGATAGCAACCACCGCCTTAAGCAACTGGGAAAAAAACCAACTCGATACGGCAGATAAAAATATGGGATTCTCAAAAAAGGCCTTAACTGACTCCGCGTTCATGGTCATGGTAACCGGCATGATTTAACCATCCCCTAGGATGGCGAATTTGTCAATACAGGAAACCGGGGGGTTCATGCCAATGAAGATGGGGCTGTCCAGGAAGTAAGGGCAGCCCCTGATATTTTCCCCCGGCCGGACCAAAATCATGCTATACTGTTCCCATGAGCAAAGGCGTCAGTGACAAGATAAGCTACAAGCCCTACGACCAGGGGCAGGCGTATCTCATTCCTCCCGGCGTGGACGAACTCATCC
>JAITEG010000054.1 GCA_031282145.1 Spirochaetaceae bacterium
GCTTGGGACGATATTGTAAATATTTCCTGGTCTTCCATTCCGAGTGAAAACAGGAAAGAGTTAAAAAAACTGGCTCATACATACAGGTATAAGTCAGAAGAATTTCCAAACTATATTGCTAATATTGACCGGTTATTACCATAAGGGGTGGTGCAAAGGAGCACCCTCACCGTCTAGCAGGCAGGCGGTGAGGACACCGCCGCCGGCCCTTTAAGCCCGTGTTAGTGGGTAGTTAGAACGATTCACTAACCCCGCGCCACATGGTTCTGGAATCGCACCATGCGGCTCAAGAATTGCGCCACATGGTTCTGGACCAGCGCCACGTGGTTCTTGAATCGCGCCAGGTGGTTCTGGAACAGTGCCACCTGGCTCAGAAATTACGCCACGTGGTTCTGGAATCGCACCACCTGGCCGGAGAATCGCGCCGGGCGGCGCGATATATAAACACACAGGAGGTTTTAGTATGTCGACGAAATGGATACCCCAGGCGCTGCTGGAATTCGTGGAGTTTTGCCGCAAGTGGAAGGCGGTCCTGGAAAACCCCGCGTACCTCGCTGAATTTGAGTGGACGCCGGCGAAGACTACGGCCTGTCTGGAGGGGATCGACGCCTTTCTCGCGGCATTCGAGGCGTGGCAGGCGGTGGATTCCTCCATGAACAAGGCGTTGATGGAGGAGGCGCGGAAAGCGGCGGAAGACGGGATAGAGCATTTCGCCGCCTACGATGTCCGGTTTAACGAAAAGATGACCGAGGTTCAGAAGCTTGAGCTTCTCGGCGTCCGCACCCGGCATCCGGGACACCCCATCGACGTGCCCTCCACGGTGCCGGAATTTGAGGTCCGGCCGAGCCACATCCGGCAGATAGTTTTGGGGTACAAGGACTCAGGCAGTGAACGCTGGGGCAAGCCCCCCAAGGTCCACGGCATCGAGAGCCGCTGGGCGATCCTGGACCACCCCCCGGCCGGCATCGGGGAGCTTACCAACTCCTCCTTCGACACCCGCCACCCCTTCAAAATCACCTTTGACGAACAGGACCGGGGCAAGACCGTCTACTTCGCGGGCCGCTGGGAAATCGAGCGGGAAGGGCAAAAAGGCGACTTCGGCCCCATCGTTCAGGCGATCATCCCCTGAGGCGTAAGGGGGCACCCATCAGTTCGTATCCTGCCGGACAGGGATGGCTGCCCCCTGGGATGGAGGAGCAGGCAGGAGGGAAAGAGAGCGGCACATCTAACTAGCCACTATCCCCTATTTACCGTAAACTGTACTTATGACTACGCTGACTGTCCTCCTTTGGACCGCTTTTTTGTCTTTTTTGCCTATTTCAGAGCTCCGGGGGGGGATACCCTTTGCCGTGGCGAAGGGTATCCCCTGGTACTGGGCCTACCCCTTTGCGGCGGGGATCAACATCCTCGCGGCTCCGGCCTGTTGGTTATTTCTTTCTACCCTCCACCGGTTTTTCCTCAAAATGGCCTGGTACGAGGGGCTTTTTCGCCGCTTGGTGGAACGGGCCCGGGCAAAACTCAAAAAGGGGGTTGAGGCGTGGGGGTGGCTGGGAATCGCCGCCTTTGTGGCGGTGCCCCTGCCCATGACCGGCGCCTGGACCGGAACCCTGGGGGCCTGGGTGCTGGGAATGGGCAAGGGACGGACCATGGCCGCGGTGGCCCTGGGGGTCCTGGCCGCCGGAGCGGTGGTTACCGCCGTGGTGCTTCTGGGTATCCGGTCCCTCCATTTCTTTGTTAAAGAGATTTAAGCAGCATCGGTATGAACAAGCTCAATTTTGAAACAGAACTCAACGAACCCCAGATCAAGGCGGTAAAAACCATTGAGGGACCGGTGTTGATCATCGCCGGGGCGGGTTCGGGGAAGACCCGGGTTATCACCTACCGGATCGCCTACATGCTGGAAACGGGGATTCCCCAATCGGCCATCCTGGCCTTGACCTTTACCAACAAGGCGGCCCGGGAAATGGAAAGCCGGGTCAAGAGCCTCACCGGAAAGAAGCTGCAGAACCTTACGGTGGGTACCTTCCATGCCTTTGGGGTGCGGATCCTCCGGGAAGAAATAGAAACCCTGGGGTACCGGAAGAATTTTTCGATTTACGACGAAACCGACCGGCTTCAGCTTATCAAGGACAGCCTCCGGGAACAGCGGATTTCCCCTGAGGGGGTGGACCTCTATGCCCTGGGGCAGCTTTTTTCCAATATTAAGATCGGCCGCCAGAGCTGGGAGGCCCTGGAACAGAGCGGCGACCGCCTGGCCCGGGGGGGATTTGAGCCGGTTTACCGGGAATATCAGCATAGCCTCAAACTCTTTAATGCCCTGGATTTTGACGATCTTTTGGTCCTGCCCATTGAAATTTTCGAAAATTCCCCGGAAATTTTGGAAAAATACCGCCATCGTTACCGGTACGTCATGGTGGACGAATTCCAGGATACGAGTTTCACCCAGTACCGCCTGATGAAGTTCCTCGCGGACCGGAATGTCTGTGTGGTGGGGGACGACGATCAGTCCATCTATTCCTGGCGGGGGGCAAATTACGAAAATATCCTCAATTTTGAACGGGATTTTCCCGGCACCGCTGAGATCAAACTGGAGCAGAATTACCGGTCCACCACCACCATCCTGGAGGCGGCCAACGGGGTAATCTCCCATAATGCCAACCGCAAGGGAAAAACCCTCTGGTCCGGGAACGAGGGGGGCAAACCTATTGAGCTTTGCCATCCCGAAAATGAAACTGACGAAGGGGAATTTATCGCCGCCCGGATACAGGAACTTCGCTTTCGGGAAAAACTCACCTATGATGATTTTGGGGTACTCCTTAGGACCAATTCCCTGACCCGCAGTATTGAGGAGGCCTTTCTCGCGGATAATATCCCCTACCGGGTTTCCGGGGGAACGAGTTTTTTCGCCCGGAAGGAGATCAAGGATATCCTCTCATACCTGCGGGTAATTGCCAATCCCGATGACGACGTGAATCTCCTCAGGATCATCAATACCCCCCGGCGGGGTATCGGTAAGACCCTGATCAGTACCGTTACCGGTCTTGCCCGGAAAAAACAGTCTTCCCTGTGGGAGGCCATGGGCGCCCTCCGTCATGCCTCGATTCCCCTTTGGGAAGGGCCGGGAACCGAAACCCTGGATAAGGGCCGGGCGGAAATAGACGGTTTTATGAAAATGATCGAGTCTTTCAAAGCCGAAATCCTGGGCGGAACATCCCAAAAGGGCTGGCGGCTCTCCCAAAAGGTGCGGCATCTGGTAGAAACCATTGATTACTGGTCATATCTCGTTACGGAGTACCGCAAAAACGATAAAATGGCCCGGTGGAAATTCCTCAATATCGAAAGTCTCATCAATTCCATAGAAACCTGGGAAGCTGATGAAGACACCCTGGACCCTACCCTCTATCCGTACCTCAACCGGATAAGCCTTATCACCCGGAATGATGATGACGGGGAAACCGGCGGACGGGGTAAGGTGAACCTCTCGACCATCCACGCCGCTAAGGGCCTGGAATTTCCCGTGGTTTTTATAGCCGGCGCCGAAGAGGGTATCATCCCCCATGAACGGAGCGTTGAGGAGGGGGGGGGAAATATCGAAGAAGAACGGCGGCTTTTTTACGTGGCTATCACCCGGGCCCGGGACAAGCTCTTTATCTCAAGCTGCCGTAAGCGGCGGAGACTGCAAAACACCGTGGACTGCGTCCCCTCCCCTTTTTTGGCGGAAATACCCCCCCATCTTATCGCGTATCGAGAGGAGGAAAAACCCGTGGAAGATCCCGAAGAGGCGGAAAAATATTTTGCCCTGTTAAAAAGTAAATTTGTCTAATATTCGACAGAAAAACTAGATAATTCCGGGGAAATTGAGTATGATGATATGGGAGAAGTTGTTTGGATAAAAAGCTTATTAGTGCGGCGATTTTTTTGGGTGTTTTGGGCCTTACGGTGTATGCCGATGTCCTTCCCGACTGGTTTTTACCCCTCCGGGAGGCCATATATGAACAGAAACTTACGGCGGATGAAGTGGTTCCCCTCTACCGGGAAGCAAAACGCCGAGCAGAAGAAAGCCGCTCCGGAGAGGCCCGGTATCTTATGCTGTCCCGGTGTGAATATATGCTGGGACGTGTTTACCTTTATGAGAAGCGGAAAGACGAGGCCCTGGCCCGGTTTGAGGAGGGAATGTCCCTGGCCCGGCTTTCCCTGGACGAGGCGGCCTCCCCCGAAGGGTGGGTGATGCTGGCGGAAAACCTGTCCCAGGCCTGTTCAATCCAGTCCGTGGGCTATGTTATGCGCAACGGCCTCCACGTGGAGCGTTACGCCAAAAACGCCCTGGACCTGGACCCGGGAAACACCGCGGCGCAAATTTTGATAGCCTCCCGGTGGGTTTACGCTCCCGCCCCCTTTAACAATCTGAAACGGGGAATACAAATGATGGAGGATATTCTGAACAATTTTGAGGCGCGATTGCAGAAGGATGATCGTTTTAATGTGTGTTCGGCCATAGGGTATGCCTATTTACAGCAGAAAAAAAGCCAGGAGGCCAAAACCTGGTTTCAAAGGGCTCTTATGGTTTACCCTGCCAATCAATATATCCAAGGGCTGCTGGGCAATACGTAAATCTACCAACATGAAGGGGCTTTTCCCACTATGGAAACGATGATTACGGTTATTCCGAATGTGTACTTCCCTATCATTATCGGGGCAGGGGTGTATTTTTGCCTTTTGGGGATGATCAATATGATCGATATGAAGCTCCACGCGGTTCCCCCGAGGGTCAAAGAGGGTCCATTGGTTTCCGTGCTGATTCCCGCCCGGAACGAGGAACAAAACATCGAACGATGCCTTAATTCTTTGCGGAATCAGGATTATGTAAACTATGAGATCCTGGTAATCGACGATAATTCTACCGATAACACCTTCGGTATCCTCCAGCGGATTGCCCGGGAAGACCGCCGGATCCGGATATTTTCCGGCAAGCCCCTGCCGGAGGATTGGTTCGGAAAACCCTATGCCATGCAGCAGCTTTCCGTGGAGGCGAAGGGGGATATTTTTATCTTCACCGATGCCGATACCATCCATAGTCCCACGAGTATTTCCTGGACCGTATCCAACATGCAAAACTCCCGGGTGGATTTTATTTCCGGCTACACCAAACAAAAGCTCCTTACCTTTGGGGAGGCGATCACCGTGCCCCTCATGTATTTTCTTACCACCATTGTGGTACCCCTTTTTTTAAACCGGTATTTCCGGTGGACTTTTTTTTCCGCCGCCATCGGTCAGTTTATCGCGGTAAACCGGGAGGCTTTTGAAAAGGTCGGGGGATACTCCACCATCCGGAACAAACCGGTGGAGGACATGTACCTGGCCCGGCTTTTTAAACGCCAAGGGTACCATACCGTCTTCCTGGATCTCAAGGAGCAGGTCCTCTGCCGGATGTATACCGGGTACCATGCGGCGCTGGAGGGAATAGGAAAAAATATCTTTGTGTTTTTTGGAAAAAATTCGGTGCTTCTTTATATGGTCGCCGTCTTGGTGGTGGTTTTTATTTTCCTGCCCTTTCCCCTGTTGTTTGTCCTTATGGTTACCCAAAGTCCGTTTTTTCCGCAGGTACTGACCGCCAACATCCTCTTTACCCTGGCCTTTGTCATCCAATACCTGGACCGGGAAATACCCTGGTACTATGCCTTTCTCTGGCCGATTATCTTTCTCAATTACCTCTATTTAGGGCTTTTTTCCTGGTTCAGAACCGTGAGCGGCAAGGGCTTTCTCTGGAAAGACCGGGTGGTGCGTTGAACCATGCCTTATAAACGCGGCCGACCCCTCCTGGATGTCTCTCTCCCCTTTAGGCTTGCCACCGCCATGGTTTTTTATCCCGTCTGGATCCTGGCCCAGACCATAAATATCCTGTTTTACGCCACGGGATATGAAAATACGGGAAAACTCAAGGGTATTCCCCGGGCTATCCTGGTGTCAAACCATACCACCTTTCTCGATCCGGTTATGGTCTCGGGCGCCATGTTTCCCCGCCGTACCTGGCAAACTCTCCTCGAGGGAACCGTGGTGACCCCCTTCCTGGGGACCTTTGTCCGGCTCCTCGGGGGGATGCCCCTTCCCCCGGGCAGGACCGGCTTGGATCGTATTTTAGCCTGCGCCGAAACCGCCTTCCGATACCGCCGGTTTATCCACTTTTACCCGGAAGGGGAATGTTACCTTTACAACCAA
Source organism: Spirochaetaceae bacterium (assembly GCA_031282145.1). Classification (GTDB taxonomy): domain Bacteria; phylum Spirochaetota; class Spirochaetia; order Treponematales; family Breznakiellaceae; genus JAIRMO01. The sequence goes on from JAITEG010000054.1 coordinate 6,217, forward strand.
AAAATCAACGAATTTAAACCCGGGGCGTTTTATATCGCCGCGGAACTCGATATCCCGGTGATCCCCCTCGTGACGGTTTTTTCCGAAGGGGCCTTTAAACCCTTTTCCTTTTGGGGGCGTTCCCTTCCCAAGGAAAAGATGGTAGTCCTGGACCCGGTATACCCCTCCCGGTTTATCCGGCGGAGTGAAACAGGGGCGGTTTCCATGGATTCGGTCCGGGAATTCGCCCAGGGGGTACGGGAAATTATGCAGCGGGAAATAGACGCCCGCAAGGGCAGTTCCGCCTTTTACCGGGGCAAGATGGAGCGGCTGAAGGGGATAAACGATTAGGGGCCTATGGCCCTTCATAACTCTTATATAAATAGCGCTTTATCTTTTTCTGGGCGTTCTTTTCAAACTCTTCCCGGCGGAGCGCAAAGTCGGATATTTTTTTATACCCCACCAGGGTCCGGTTTACCTGTTCAATTTCCTTTTTCACGAGGCCGTGGATAAAGGCATCGTCCAGTTCTTTGCCGGGGTAATCCTCGGCCAGGGCTTCGGTATTGGGAACCACCACGGCGAAAATCTGCTCCCCGCCAAACTCAACTTCCTTACGGCCCAGGATGAGGATCTCGCCGATGACCCGGGAACCATCAAAATGGACTTCGATCTCCTCGGGGTAAATGTTCTTTCCACCGGAACTGACGATAAGGTTCTTCTTCCGGCCGTTGATGAAGATAAACCCCTTCCCGTCCCGGCAGCCTAAATCCCCGGTCTTAAGATACCCGTCGTCGGTAAATACCTCCCGGGTGGCTTCGGGATTTTCATAGTATCCCAACATCAGGGAAGGGGACTTGACGGCAATTTCCCCGATCCCCTCCTCGTTGGCGTCGATGATCTTCACGTCCGTGTATTTCACCGGCAGCCCCACCGAGACGTTGTTTTTGTGCCAGGGGGTGTTCACGCTGATAAGGGGGCTGTTCTCGCTCATCCCATAGCCGTGGACCACGCAGAACCCCAGGGATTCAAAAAAGTCCGCGGTCTTGGGATTGAGGGGACCCCCGCCGCCCACCATCATCCGCACCGAATCAAGGCGGGTTTTTTTACGGATCCCCCGGAGCACTACCCGGCCGAATCCGCTCATACCCCGCTTGGAAAGAAAGAGGGTTATCCCCCGCAGGCAGTTGAGAACCCCACGGGCGATACCGGGAAGTTTCATAAAACCCTGCTCTATGGCGGCTTTTACCTTATCGTAGAGGAGGGGCACGGCGATGAGGAAGGTTCCTCCCGCATCCTCTATGTCGTCGATCACCACCTTGCCCACCAGCTTTTCCACGATGATGGTGGCGGCCCCCACGGTTAAGGGGGAGACAAAGGAACAGGTGGTGGGGTAGGTATGGTGCAGGGGGAGCACGTTGATAAACACGTCCCAGTAATAGGCCCGCAGGGAACGGATCGCCGCGCTGGCGTTGGCAATGATCCCCTGGTGATGCAGGGTAACGCCCTTGGCAAAGCCGGTGGTACCGGAGGTAAACACAATAGATACCGGATCGTGTTCGTCAATGGCTTCCACTGGGGGCAGGACCTGAGCGCCGGCGCCGGTTCCAAAGGATGCGTAGGAGTTTCCCCCCTCCCCGCTCAAGGCGACCACGGCGTTAAAGGAGACCCCCCGGGAAGGGCAGGAGTCGGCAAAGGCCTGTTTCCGTTCGGAATGGAAAAACGCCTTGGCCCCGGTGATCTTTATGATGTTAAGGCACTCGTTTTCGGAAACCAAAAAGTCTATGGGAACAATGACGCCGCCGGTGATGGCGGTTCCCAGCCACACCGCTATCCACTCCGGGCGGTTTTCCGCCCACAGGGCGACCCGATCCCCTTTTTTAAGCCCCGCGGCCATGAGCCCTCGGCCTATACGGCGGGCCTCCGCCGCAAGACGGGTAAAGGTCCAGGTGGTAAATTCCCGCTGTTTCCCGAAACGGTAATAAATAGCGGTACGATCTGTCCAGGTTTTTTCAATTCCCCCCACCCACGCGATAAAATTCGGATAAGGTACGTCGGGCCAATCGGCAATATAATCTTTAAATTCAAGCATACCATTATGATAAACAAAAACCGAAACTTTGTCGAGTTAATCTCTCCTGCCAACGGATGGTCCGGAGGGCCAAAGTTCCCCGAAGGGAACTTCGGCCCTCCGGCGGGGGGAGAGGGGACTATTCCGAAAAGCTCCCTATTTTGCGAAACTTGGCGTAACGCCGGTCAGGCAGTATCCGGGGATCCGCTACGGAAAGCCGCTCCACCGCCTCGGTGAGGTAGGCGGAAATATTGGCCGCCGTCCGGGGGATATCGTTGTGGGCGCCCCCTTCGCTTTCGCCGATGATCCTATCGCAGATTCCAAACCCGAGGAGGTCCTCGGCGCTTATCTTGAGGAGCACCGCCGCTTCCTTTTCCCGGCTCCCGTCCTTCCAGAGGATCGACGCGAATCCCCGGGGGGATATGACCGAATAGAGGGCGTTTTCCAGCATGGCCAGCTCGTCGCATACCGCGAGGGCCAGGGCGCCGCCGCTTCCCCCTTCTCCGAGGACTATCGTAATGACCGGCGTTTTGAGGGTCATAAACTCCATGAGGTTCCGGGCTATGGCCTCTCCCTGGCCCCGCTCTTCCGCGCCCACTCCGCAGAACGCCCCGGGGGTATCCACAAAACAGATCACCGGCCGCCGGAATTTTTCCGCCTGCCGGGCAAGCCGCAGGGCCTTGCGGTACCCTTCGGGATGGGGCATGGAAAAATTGGTTTCTTTCAGTTCCGGAATGTCCCGGCCCTTTACCTGGGCGATGATCGTTACCGGCCTATCCCCCAGCCGGGCGATTCCCCCCAGCACCGCCGGGTCGTCCCCAAAGTACCGGTCCCCGTGGAGTTCGGTGAAATCCTTAAAGATGAGGGGGAGGTAGTCGCGAATCGAAGGCCGGCGCACGATATTACGGAGTAATTCCAGCCGCTCCGTGACGGTGAGCGCCGGCATCAGGAAGCCTCCCGGGTATTCTGGTGGAGCCGGAGCAGCCGGGAAAGCACCTCCCGCAGCTCCTTCCGGCTTACCAGCATGTCCGCAAAACCGTGGTCCAGGAGGAATTCCGCGGTCTGGAAATTCTCAGGCAGCGCCTGGCCGATGGTATCCTGTATGACCCGTTTCCCCGCGAAACCCACGAGGACCCCCGGTTCGGCGATGATGATATCCCCCAGGGAGGCAAAGGAAGCGGTGACCCCCCCGGTGGTGGGATCGGTCAGTACCGTGATGTAGAGCCCTCCCGCCTGACCCAACCGGGCCACGGCGCCTGAGGTCTTGGCCATCTGCATGAGGGAGAAGATCCCCTCCTGCATACGGGCGCCTCCGGAGGCGGTAAACACAATCACGGGGAGCCGGTTGCAGGCAGCGTATTCAAAGATGCGGGTTATCTTTTCCCCCACCACACTGCCCATGCTGGCCATCATAAAACGGCTGTCCATGATGCCGATAAGCGCGGGACTGCCCTTTATAGCGGCTTTACCGGTGACCACCGCCTCCCGGGTCCCGCACTCCTCCTGCAGCCGGGCGATCTTCCCCTCGTAACCGGGAAAATCAATGGGATTCTTTGAGTCCATGGTTTGATCAAATTCGATAAAACTGCCCTCGTCTACGGTCAGTTTAAGCCGCTCCTGCCAGGTAAGCCGGGAATGATAATTACAGACGCCGCAAACTTTATACTGCCCCTCAAAATCTTCGATACTGATGACCGTCTGACAATGGGGACAGGTAAACGTGAGGCTCTGCGGGAGTTCGGTTTGCTTGCTATTCATAGAACCCAAAATAACGCAAGCACTTCCCGGTCGTCAAGGCGCCGGCGGCGGCTTGACATTACGGCCCCTTTCCCGCATAAAGAAAACCACCATGAGAAGAAACATTGTACATCCGGGGGCGGGAAAGTTAAAATATGAAATCCGGGAAATTGTCGCCTTTGCCCGGGAACTGGACCGGTGGAATATCCCCATAACCTGGGAAAACATCGGGGACCCGGTAAAGAAAGGGGAACCGGTCGCCGATTGGATCAAGGCTATTGTCAGCGCAAAGGCCGGGGAGGATAACTCCTACGCCTATTCGGAAACCGAAGGCGCCCGGGAAGCCCGGGAATTTCTCGCGGACCGGGTTAACCGGCGGGAAAAAATCGTTTCCCCAGGGAAAGACGATGGGGGGTATCCCAATCCGGTAACCATAAGCCCCGAGGATATTCTTTTTTTTAACGGCCTGGGGGACGCGGTAGCCAAAGTTTTCGGGTTTCTCCGCCGGGAAGCCCGGGTTTTAGGGCCTTCCCCGGCCTACTCCACCCTTTCATCCGCGGAAGCGGCCCATTCGGGGTATGAACACCTCACCTACCGGCTGGATCCCGAGCGAAACTGGATGCCCGACCTCTCGGACGTGGAATTCAAGGTAAAGTACAACGATTCTATCGCGGGGATCCTCCTTATCAACCCGGATAATCCCACCGGCGCGGTCTACCCCGTGGAGGTATTGCGGGAATTTGTCCGCATCGCCGGCACCTACGGTCTTTTTATTGTCTGCGATGAAACCTATGCCAACATCATATACGGAGGGGCGCAAACCGCGGCCCTTTCCCAAATAATCGCCGACGTGCCCGGACTGGCCCTGCGTTCCCTCTCCAAGGAGGTTCCCTGGCCGGGGGCCCGTTGCGGCTGGGCGGAGGTGTATAACCGGAAGGTGGATCACCGTTTCGACCTGTATATCCGGAGTCTGGTGGATGCCAAACGGCTGGAGGTTTGTTCCACCAGCCTTCCCCAGCTTTGTATTCCCGCCATTATGGGGGATCCCCGGTATGCCGGCCACCTGACCTGGCGGGCCGCGATGTTTGAGGGCCGGGCGGAAGAAGCCGCCGCCGCTTTTACCAATATACCGGGGGTGAGCCTCGTAAAACCCCGGGGCGCCCTTTATGCCACCGCGGTATTTGATCCCGCCGTTATGGAGGATGAAAAAAAAGCCCTGGCCCGGTTTCTTCCGGTTTCAGATCCCTCCCTGGGGGAATTTATCAAAGAAAAAACCGCCGCCGTGGCGAGCGATAAGGCCTTTGTTTATTGGCTTTTAGCATCCACCGGGATCTGCGTGGTCCCCCTTTCCGGTTTTGCCAGCGATTTGCCGGGTTTCCGTTTTACCCTTTTGGAATATGACGACGAAAAACGGCGGCGGATCTATAAAAATATGGCGGAATCAGCGGAAAAATACCTCAACTCCCGGTAGTTCCGGGGTTTATAAGCGGAACTCGCTTATAAACCCGGTTGTCTTTGAAACGATCTTTGGGAAAAGCAGGCGAAAACCCGCTTTTTCCCTCAATCTAAGGCTGCTGTTTCAAAATCCGCTCTTTTGAAACAGCCTGAGTAGTTTTATTTATGCTTTTGTTTTAATAATCGGATCTGCCTTTTCTGGATTTTTTGAGCAGCTTTCGTTGAATAGCCTTCTTTTTCCGGTTGAGGATAGTGGAAGGTTTTTCATAGTATTCCCGTTTTTTAAATTCCCGAATAATACCCTCCTTTTCTACCATACGTTTAAACCGTTTGATAGCCTTTTCCAGCATTTCGTTATCATCTACGATGATATGCGCCAATTACCTCACCTCCCTTCCTGCAACGGTCAAGATAAAACTTCTTAAAACAAGCGGTTCGAGCGGCCCTTTCACCACCCGCCGGGTTTGAAAGAACCCTTTCATTGATTGAGTTTACTTAAAATAAGGGCTTTGTCAAGGATGGATCGGGCCACCATAACATCGGGATCGGCGTTTTCCCCGGCCACCCGGATCTCCCAATGCAGGTGGGGTCCGGTGGAAAGGCCCGTAGACCCCGATTCGCCAAGGAGGGTCCGGACGTTTACCAGGGCCCCTTCGGTTACGGTGATTTTATCCAGATGATAATACAGGGAATAAACCCCGGGGAGATGTTCGATAACCACCGAATTACCCGTAACTATCCGGGGCCGGGCCAGGACAACCCGTCCCGAAGCGCAGGCGGTCACCGGAGTACCCCGGGGTACCCCGTAATCGACCCCCGCGTGGATCGAGGTTTCGGCGGAACCGTCCACATACCGGAAAACCCGGCGATCGCCAAAAAAGCTGGTCCGCCGGGTGGAGCTTACCGGAGGTACAAAGGGATCCGGGGCAAATAGGTCGGTTCCGGTCCGGGAGAGGATCCTCCAGAGGGCCTCGGATTCCGCGGTTTTTTTCGGATCCGGGCGGATCCGTAAATCGGTATTATCCTGGTCCAGGGGGATTTCCTCAAAAACAAATTGCCTGCTGCCGATAGTGACGGCAATTTCGGCGATCCCTTCCCCGTCCGCTTCCAGGCGGACCAGGGCGGGACCGGGCCCGGCGGTGGAGGGAACCGCGAGGAGCGCCGCCTTAACCGGCTGTCCGCTTTTATCCCGCAGCCCCAGGTCAAAAAAAACCGCCCTCCCCAGGACTTGTTTCCGGGCGTTCAACAATACCCCCCGGAAATTGCCGGGGCGGGAGGTGGCAAGAGCCAGGGTAAGCGGTTCCCCGGGGAGGGGATTTTCCGGCAGGGCGATAAGCCGGGTTTGGGCATGGAGGAACAGTCCGGCATTCAGGAACAAAATCAGGGCAAGCATTACCGCCCCCCGGGAGGTTTTCTTGGACGGCGGGACGGATGAAAGGGGCCACGCCCCTAGCAGCCTGTTGCACTTGTGGATTTTTGCACCACCAGTACCGCAAAAATCCCGATTAACCGGCGTGCTTTCGGAGTTTGCAAGGTAAAAAATCGCCTGTAAGGCGATTTTTGGTGTGTTTACGCGCGAAGCGCAACAAACTCCAGGGCGCCGGATCAAAGCCCTCATGTCCGGCCGCTCCCGGCGGAGCGTATTAAATCGGTGATGATGAGCTGGGGGATTTCGGTATGATTAAACCAGTTTCGGGTAACCTCAAAAACCAGATCCACCTTATCGCCGGTATCAAATTCCTTTTTTACCTTGTCCGCCGCCTGCCAATACACGGCGGGCCACTTATATTTCCCCGTATCCAGGGTGAGTTTTACGTGCTTGAGCTCGGGTTTTCCCATGAGGAGGATGTCGCTTATCCTGAGGCCCCGGGCTAAAAAGATGAGGGGCCTATTCCCCTCCCCGTAGGGTTCAAAGCGGTCGAGTAACGGGATAAGAATATCCGGGGAGAGGTACGCGTGGGGCAGTTCCGCGTCGATGATAAGGGTTTCTCCGTCATCCCCTTCCCCAAGTTCTATGGTCCGGGCGAAGATTGCGAGCCGTTCCCGTAACGGTTCCCAATCGGACCGTTTTACGCTGAACCCCGCGGCGTAATCATGACCGCCCCAGTCGATAAAAAGGTCCGCGCATTGTTCCAAAAGGGGCCGTAAGTCATACCCCTTGACGGATCGGCAGGAGCCGATGGCGGTCTCTTCCCCCAGGGACACCACCACGGCGGGTACCTTAAACCGGGAAACCAAGCGGGTGGCCATGATCCCCGTTACCCCCCGGGCAATGTTTTCCCCCGCGACGATGACGAGCTTCCCCTCAAGGTCCTTAAGGCTCTCCTGGGCCAGGGGTTCTACCACGGTCCAGGTATCGTTCCCCAGGGTTCTCCGGTCCTCGTTGAGGGCGATAAGTTCATCGGCCAGGCGGTCCCTCTCCCCGGCATCCTCCTGGATCAACAGGCTCACTGCCTTACCGGGATCCCCCATACGGCCCGCAGCGTTAATGGTGGGACAGAGCTTCCAGGAAAGCTCGGCGGCGCTGAGCCGCCGGCCTGAAAGCCCCATCTTAAAGAACAGGGTCTCGAGGGCAGGCCGGGGGGTCTTCATCAGGGCCGCGACCCCCTGCCGGACGATGATACGGTTCTCGTCCCTGAGGGGCATAATATCCGCCACCGTTCCGAGGCTCGCAAGCTGAAGATCCGCCCCGTCTTCATCGGTAAAGAGGTTTTCCCGCTTTTGGATAAAGGAGGTAAAAAGATTGATAAAAATATCCAGTTCTCCCGGGGACTTCTCGGCATACCGGGCGATCCGGGAAAGTTCTTTGAGCCGGAGGAGGCTCTTCCCCGCGGTTTGGGGGATCTCTTTCCCGATTTCGGCGGCGATTTCCAGCATTTGTATTTCGACCCCCCCCCCGAAAATTTTGCGCAGGGTCTTTTTCTGCAGCGGCGCGTCCCAGGTGAGGATCTGCTGTCCCGTAAGAAACCGGGGAAGCCGGGTCTCGGTAATACTCACCATGCCGGGAACCACCGTTTCCATAAGCCGGTCTATGACCACGAGGTTCCGCAGCTTGGCAATTTCAATAATAAAGGCATCGTTTGAAGGCCGGGTATTGAGCAGACAGATGGATTGGCCGTAGGTCTCGCTTTTCAGGGCAAAGCGCAGGGCCCAAACCAGTTTATAGATGACCCCGCAGCCGGCAAGGTCCCGAAAGGGATAGGGCGGGGTTGTCGCCAGCTTGGGGTTAACTATGGCCAGGGCATCGGGCAATCCATCCCGGATGTTGTGGTGGTCGGTGACAATCACGTCTACCCCCAGTTCCCGGGCCCGCTCCACCTCGGCGGCATTGGAAATACCGCAGTCCACGGTGATAATCAGGGTACCGTAGGCCGCGGCGAATTCTTCCACCGCCTCCAGGGAAAGACCGTAGGGTTCATCTCCCTCAGGCAGACGCCAGCTTACCTCCATCCCTAACCGGGAAAGAAAACTCCAGAGGAGGGTGGTACTGGTAATGCCGTCCACGTCCCGGTCGCCGAAAACCAGGACCTTTTCCCCCTCCTCTTTAGCGGCAAGGATCCGTTCCACCGCGTCTTCCATGCCTGAGAGTTCAAAGGGGTTCCGCAGATGCCGGAGATCCTCCTCAAGAAAATACCGTATGTCCTCTCCCCGCATAAGACCCCGCCGGGCGAGGATCGAGGCGGTAAGCTCGCCGCAGCCGTATTTTGCGGCCAGGTCTTTCACCAATTCCGGGGGAATGTCCCGTTTTTCCCAATTCATTTTTCGCTTTTTTCCCTAAATGTAATCCCAACTGTCGGGCCGTCTCCCCAGGGCGTCGGCCACTATCCCCAAAACCACGGCCCGGACCTGGCGGAAGGATTCCCCGTCGGGGATGTACCGGGAAAGGAGGCCGCTCTTGAGGGGCCCTACGGTCCTGAGCCAACGCCTGCCCCCCCCGTCCAGGCGGAGGAGCTTCCCCTGGTTTTCCCCGCAGGAAGCGCAGAAGAGCCCGCCGCTTCCGGGAGAATACCATAATACTTCATCCGCCCCGGCTTCACAAGCGCAGGATGCGCAGCGGTCCAGGGGGGGCCGGATCCCCAGCAATTCCGCCCAGTTCCATAAAAAGTGAATAACCAACCGGGAACCAACCCTTTCATCGGCGGTTTCCAGGGCCTCCAGGGTCCCGTCAGCGAGGGAAAGCGCTTCGGGCCAGCTGCCACCCCCCCCGTGGGAGGCCAGGATAGTTTCCGCCAGGGAAAAGGCCGCCATGGACCGGCCGTAGGTTTCCCTGAGGCCGGGCCTCCAGGAATGGACGTCAAAATCGGTTACCTTCCGGGTATCCCGAACCGGATCATGGTAAATCCAGAGGGTTCCCCGGTGAAAGGGAGCCACATGGGAACGGAGACGGCTTTTCGGCCCCCCATAAAGGGTGGCCCGGAGGATCCCCTCTTCGGCGGTGAGGAACCAGGCTTCCCGGTTGGACTCCCCCGTGGGCCTGACCCGGAGGACCAGGGCGGAGTAGGTAAAGGTCCGGCGCATTTACTGGAGATCCAGGGCGAAGATCTTACTGTTCCGGCGGCGATCGTAGTTCTTGCGGCGCGGTTCCGGGAGGCTCTCCAGGGAACATTCCTTAAATCCCAGGGCCTCAAACCAGTCGTGGGTACCGGTGGTAAGGACAAAAACCCGATGGAAGTCCTGTTTTGCCGCCCGGTCGATAAGGAAGCGGACGATGCGCCGGCCCAAACCCCTATCGGCATAGGCCGGGTCCGTGGCAATGGCGGCGATTTCCCCCTGGCCTTCCCCCTGATTATGGAAGGCGCCGCAGGCGTGGACGGAACCGTCTATTTCGAAGACCACATAATCGGCCTTTTTTTCCTGGATATCCTCGGCGTTCCGTCTGACCAGGATCCCCTGCTGCATCAAGGGCTCCATAAGCCTGAGAACATCCGGGATGTCCGCGGTTCTGAGGCCCCTGAGGGCTTCATATTCGTCGGCGTACACCATGGTCCCCGACCCCAGGTTGGAAAAAAGCTCCCGCAGTACCGCCCCTTCTTCCCGGCCGTCGATGAGGTGTACCCGTTCGATACCGGACCGGGACGCTTTCAGGGCCAGAGCGAGCTCCGTTAAGGGCTTGTCCGGCTCCCCCTCCCGGGGGTTTAAGGCCAAGACAGCCTCCGCCTCCTGGGGGGTTAAGCGGATGATCCGCCCCCGGCCGTCCAGCTCAATATTTTCCGGCAGCCGTAAACTCCCCCCCCGCAGTCCCTGGTGTACGGAGACGATGAAGAGTTTCACCGCCCCCAGGGCAACGGAAGCTTCCAGGGCGATTTCGTCGCTCGGGACGTTGTAGGGCTTGCCCGAAGGGCTGTAACCGATACAGGGCAGGATGGGGACCATCCCCAGATTGAGGATCCGGCGGATGGAATCGGTGAGGATCTTGTCGACTTTTCCTGAATGTTCCATATCGATCCCCCCCACCACCCCGAGGCCCCGGGCGCGGACCAGGTTCCCAATTACCGCATCCACCGCGTCGGCGGAAAGTCCCGTCATGAACCGGGCGGCGGTGTGGAAGGCCGCCATGGCCGCAAAGGGGATGGCTTCCCCTGAGGTGATCCGGGTGGTCCCGGCATACCGGGAGGGGATGCCGTATTCCCCCAGGACCGAATCGATCCATTCTTTGGCGCCGGGGACTATCACCACCCGGAATCCGGTTTTTGAGAGGAGGGCGAGGTCCTTCATCAAATAGGGGAACAGGGGGTCCTCGGTAACCGGAAAATCGATCTTAAACACCATGGTAGAACCGTCAAAGCGGCTCTGGTAATGAAAGGCCTCCCGGACCAGGTCCATCGGGGAGAGGGATTTATTCATCCGGCATAACTCCATTGGGGGAGAGTTTACGATATTTTTGCTAAATTCTATAGACCCCGGATGAAAAAAAGAGTATTTTATAAAGAAGGCGGCGATATTATTTCAATTTTTGGAATAAGAAGAGCCTCTCAACACCATACCAATAGATAAAGTATTAAAGATGCCCGAACAAAGCGTAGTCCCGATAGATCAGATGCTTCCCCCCAAATTGCCCCTGGTGGCGCTTATGGGCCGTCCCATATTCCCCGGGATCTTTACCCCCATTATGATTGGGAATCCTCCGGATGTGAAGGTCATTGACGACGCCGTGGCCGGAGACGGACTCATCGGCCTCGTGATGTTGATGAATGAGACCGACACACCGGCCATCGGCGACCTCTATAAAGTGGGTACGGCGGCAAAAATCGTCAAAAAAATCAACCTCCCCGACGGAGGGGTGAATATTTTTATCTCCACCCTCAAGCGCTTCAGGATAAAAAAGGCCCTTAATCCCGCAAACCCCATTGTGGCCGCGGTTGCCTATTTGGAAGATGAGGAAGATAATACCAGCGAGGTTAAGGCCCTGACCCGGGCGTTGATCAGCGAAATGAAGCAGATCTCCGAAAACAATCCCCTGTTTTCCGAAGAAATGCGCCTTAATATGATCAACATCGATCATCCTGGTAAGATTGCCGATTTTATCGCCAGTATCCTTAATATTGATAAAGCCGAACAGCAAAAGATCCTGGAAGTCCTCAATGTGCGCAAGCGGATGGAACAGGTCCTGGTTTTTATCAAAAAAGAACAGGAACTGCTGCGGATTCAGAAAAAAATTCAGAAGGAAATCAACGAAAAGATAGAAAAATCCCAGCGGGACTATTTCCTTAAAGAGGAATTGAAGGCTATCAAGACCGAGCTCGGGATGACCACCGACGCGAAAAGTTCCGAATACCAGCGTTTTAAGGAAAAATTCAGCGCCTTTACCTTTGAAAAGGAAGTCGAAGAGGCGGTAGAACAGGAACTGGAAAAATTCAACCTGATGGATCCGAATTCGGCGGAATTTACCGTAACCCGGAATTATCTGGATGTGATTGTAAACCTTCCCTGGAATAACCCGGAACCGGAAAATTTTGACCTTGCCCGTGCCCGGGATATCCTGGAGGAGGATCACTACGGCCTTAAGGATGTAAAAAACCGCATCGTGGAATACCTCGCGGTTCGGAAATTACGGAAGGATACGAAGGGGTCCATCATCTGTCTCGTGGGTCCCCCCGGCGTAGGTAAAACCTCGGTGGGCAAGTCCATAGCCCGGGCCCTGGGAAAACAGTTTTTCCGTTTCTCCGTGGGGGGTATGCGGGACGAGGCGGAAATCAAAGGGCACCGGCGGACCTATATCGGCGCCATGCCCGGAAAGATCATCCAGGGTCTTAAGATCGTCAAGACCAAAGCCCCGGTTTTTATGATCGACGAGATCGATAAAATGGGGGTGAGTTTTCAGGGGGACCCCGCCAGTGCCCTTCTGGAAGTTCTGGATCCGGAACAAAACAACAGCTTCCGGGACCACTACCTGGACCTTCCCTTTGATATATCCCATATTTTTTTTATCGTTACCGCCAATACCCTGGATACCATTCCCCCTCCCCTTTTGGATAGGATGGAGGTTATCCAGCTTCCGGGCTATATCGACAAGGAAAAAATCGAGATCGCCAAACGGTACCTGGTACCGAAAAGCCTGGAAAAAAACGGCCTGAAAAAAAATCAGGTAAGATATTCCCTGCAATCCCTGCTCCATATCGCCAATGGATATGCCCGGGAGGCGGGGGTCCGGAATTTTGAAAAGAACCTGGACAAGATCCACCGTAAACTGGCGAAACAGATCGTGGAGAGCGAGGAGCTATCCGCCAAAAATGGAAAAGACCAGGTCGAAGGGACCCCCCAAGCCGAAGGGACTCAGACGGAAAACGCGGCGACGCCGGAAAGGCCCGGCAAAACCCCGAAGGCTCTGAATAAATTTATCATTGATAAAAAACTCATCGAAAAACACCTGGGTAAACCCCTTTTTCCCGAAGAAATCGTAAAAAGGGCGGACCGGCCGGGGATGTCCGTGGGCCTCGCCTGGACCAGTATGGGGGGGGATACCCTGGTGATCGAGGCGACCTCGGTGGCCGGTAAGGAAGGGTTCACCCTCACGGGTAAAATGGGGGATACCATGAAGGAATCCGCCGCTATTGCCATGACTTTGGCGCGGAAACTGGGGGTGGAGCGCTACGGGATTGACGCGGCCTGGTTCGAGAAGAACCATCTCCACCTCCACATTCCCGAGGGGGCCACCCCTAAGGACGGTCCCTCGGCGGGGATCACCATGGCCACCGCCCTCCTTTCCCTGATACGGAACAAGGTTATCACCGACCGGCTGGTTATGACCGGCGAACTCTCCCTCACCGGGCTGGTACTCCCCATAGGAGGGCTTAAGGAAAAAACCATCGCCGCCCAGCGGAACAAGGCCCGGCATATCATCATTCCCAAGCAGAACCTCCGGGACCTGGACGAGATCCCCGACCATGTAAAGAAGGGCATTGAATTCCACCCGGTGGAACGGTTTGAGGAAGTATTGACCCTGGCCCTGCCCGATTAGGAGTTGCGTGTATACCCATCCGAAACTTACCGCCTTTACCGATACTCTGGAGGCCCTGTTCCATGAGGTTGATGAGGTTCTGGAAGAAAAATGGGGAGCCTGTTTTTCCCTGCATCCTAACCGGCCCCAACGGGGGGAAACCGGAAACCCCGAAGCGGACGGCCTTTTTGAAGTGGCGCCGGATTTTACGACGGGAATAGGTTCAAACCAGGGCCGGGGATACCTGGTATCCTTCCGGGTTGCCACCCTTGAACCGGTTCAGCCCGTCTTGTTCGAAGCTTTCATGGAAGAAACCGCCCGCCTGATCCGGGAAAAACTCCCCCGTTTTTTTCCCGGCCGGCGCCTTGAGGTGGTCCGAGACGGCAAACGGTTCAAAATCATCGGGGACTTTTCCCTGGGAGCGGTCTAGGAAGCTCGTGTGTAGAAGTCGGCTGATTTTTATGCGGTTCTTAAGCTTCCAGTCTGTCCAGATATTCCTTGGCCAGGGGATCGCCGGGGGTCAGTTCCAGAACCGTACGGAAAAAGCCCGCGGCTTCACCGTTATCCCCTGATTTAAGGGCAAGAACGCCCAGGTTGGAGATAATCTTACTGTTTTCAGGATCCGTCCGCAGGGCCGCTTCCAGTTCCCTTCGGGCAGCCCGGTAATCCCCCAGTTCCATGAGGCAGATGGCCAGTTCATTCCGGGTGTCGCTGGTATCTCCCCCCAGTTCCAGGGCTTTCCCAAAGGAAGCGGCTCCGTCCGCCCAGCGGCCCAGCCGCCGTAAGGCCCAGCCCAGGAGGAACCAGCCGTTCCACACATCGTAATGGCGCTCCAGGAAACTGCGGATCAGGAGGAGCCCCGCCTCTTCTTCCCCCCGAGAGATAAAATCGTAGGCATCCCGAAACTCCTCGTCATCCAGCCCATGAATTTCAATTTCCCGGAGCAGGGCCCCGGCCTTTTCTCTTTTTTCCGGGTTATCCGCCAGGGGGATATAGGCGGAAAAACAGTCCCGGGCCCGGGCAAAACACCTCCGCTTCATAAAGAAAAAGGCCGCGTTAAAAAGGCCGTTGGGATAGGGGGGATTGAGGGAGAGGACCCTCTGATAGACCTCCTCTGCCGCGGCATTTTCCCGTTCCGCCTCATCCTCCCTGCCGGACCGGGCCAGGGCATCGGCGCGGTTTTCCCGGACGAGGGCCCGGTTGAGGAGTACCTCCGGGGTATGGGGGAAAAGGCCGCTTAAGGCATCCAGGATCTCCAGGGCGAGGTCATAATCCCCATTACCGGCCTTGAGGAGCGCCGCCTCGGTCAACTCCCGTAAAATAGCGGGTTTGACGGAAAGGACAAACCGGCGGTAATAATCGGCATCCTCGCCGTCGGGATTTTCTCCGATAACCCGGATCATGCCGGAGAGGATCATCTCCCAGGAAAGCTGTTCCAAATCCAGGTCCGTTTCCCCCGGGGCCAGTTCCACCGGAATGGGTATGGCGGGATCAATAGAAAAGGTCTTTCCGGACCCGGTCTCCTCGGACTCGATCTGCCCGCGAAGAGATTCGGGAACCGATAAAAAAACAATACGGTGAAGGTCGGCGGTTCTGTTCATATTACTCCGAAGCTATCTCTTCCGGAACCTTATCTGTCGCCGTACCCTCCGGGGTTTCGGCTTGTTTTTGAGGAGCAGGCGGCTCCATTACCTTTTCAACATTAGGCTCCGAAATTTTTGTCTCTACGATATCCTTATTGCGCCGGCTTAATGGGGTCCCATCAGAATTTTGGGAATCTCCTCCCCGATTATCCGCCCGGATTTGACTCAAAAAATCATTAAGCCGTATCTTATACCCCATGGGGACCTGGGTTTCATCAAAAAGCATAACCGGGGCAAGCATTTCCTTCCTGCCCTCCACGATGTCCGCGCGGATAAATTTTCCCCGGATAAGATAACTCTCCTGGGGATCGTCAAAGTCTATCCGCAGAGCCGCCTCCTTGCCCACGAGGAATTTAGCCACCCCCATCATGATGAGTTTTGCCCCGGAGAAGGAAAGATCCCGTAATATGCAACGCCGGGGTACACCCTGGATAAAGGATGCGGTCTCTTTAGAAAGGAGTCGTAATTTACGGACAGAATCGGTGGTAATGGGAATCCGCTCCTCCCGGCGTTTTTTCGAATTGATATTGGCATCCAGCAGCCGCCCTATGATTTCGATGAGGTCATCCGGCGGACGCTGGGTAAATTGCAGGGTAAAGATGGCCACATCCTGGGAACCGCTGTAGGGGGCGTAACCTACGGAACGGGCGGATACAAAAAAAGTCACCGGAGAGTTGGAATCGGCGGTTTTAAAACAAAACCGAAGGCTTGCCGAATTATTGGCCTGCCTGAGCTTCTCGATTAGGCCGGATTTAATATTCGCCACCACCTTGGCGCCTTGAAAAGACAAAGAAAACACCACACAGGGCCAAAAATCACTGATACACTTAAGGTATACCTCCCGGGTGATAAGCCCCGTAACCTGAATAATCTCTTTCGTAAAGGTTACGTCAATGGATTTGTACCGTTCATAATATTCGGTTATTTTTTGGCTATTTAAGATTCCCATCCCTTTAACTATAGACGCTATCGGGGTATCCGTCAATTAATAACCGGCAGATAGCGCTATGGTCCTTTAGCCTTTTTTAAAAACCAGACCTTCCCCGCCGCCTTCGGCTATATCCGCCGTAACCTGGTCCCCTTCTTTGATTTTTCCGGCGATGATACTCTTTGCCAGGGGATTTTCCAGGTCCGCCTGGATTGCCCGCTTCAGGGGCCGCGCCCCAAAGAGGGGATCATATCCCCGTTCCGCGAGGAGTTCCCGGGCTCCTTGGGTCAACGAGAGGGTTATCTTCCGTTCCGCGAGGCGTTCCGCGAGGCGTTTCAATTGAATCTCCACGATCTTGGCGATTTCCTCCCTGCCCAAACGGTTGAAGATCACCGTTTCATCGATACGGTTGAGGAACTCCGGCCGAAAGCTCTGTTTGAGGAGTTCCGTCAAAGCCCCTCTGATATCCTCATCCTTTTTCGCCTCCAGGATCAGATCGGAACCCAAATTACTGGTCATGATGATAATCACGTTCTTAAAATCCACCACCCTCCCCTGGCCGTCGGTAAGGCGGCCGTCATCAAGGATCTGGAGGAACACGTTAAACACCTCCGGGTGGGCTTTCTCAATTTCGTCAAAGAGGATCACGCTATAGGGCCGCCGCCTTACCGCCTCGGTGAGCTGTCCCCCCTGCTCATACCCCACGTACCCCGGGGGCGCGCCGATAAGGCGGCTCACCGAGTGTTTTTCCCCGTATTCGCTCATATCGATCCGGGTCAAGGCCTTTTCGTCGTTAAAGAGGAAATCCGCGAGGGTCTTGGCAAGCTCGGTCTTCCCCACCCCGGTGGGACCCAAAAAAAGGAAGGATCCCAGAGGCCGGGCCGCGTCGGAAAGCCCCGCCTTGTTCCGCCTGATGGCGTCCGCCACGGCCTCAACCGCCGCTTCCTGGCCCACCACCCGCTGGGAAAGGACCTGCTCCAAATCCAGGTATTTTTGCAACTCCCCGGAAAGCATCTTGGAGATGGGGATCCCCGTCCAGGTAGATACCACCCGGGCTATATCATCCTCGCTTACCTCTTCCCGGAGCAAGGCCGGCTGTCCGGCCCCGCCCGGCCCCGCGGCACTCCGCTTCGTTTCCATTTGATCGGGGAGGGCCGCAAGCTGCTTTTGGGCCTCGGGGATCCGGCCGTGCCTGAGCTCCGCGGCCTTTGATAAATTACCCTCCCGCTCATACCGGGTCTCCTCAATCTTGAGTTCCTCAATCCGCTGCTTCAGGTCCCGAATCCCCTGGATATCCTTTTTTTCGCTTTCCCATCGGGCTTTCATGGCGTCCCGTTCGGCCCCAAGGTCGGCGATTTCCTTTTCCAGTTTTCCCAGGCGTTCCCGAGAGGCCTCGTCCTCTTCCCGGGACAGGGCCTGCCGTTCTATGGAAAGCTGCAACAGTTTTCGTTCCAGTTTGTCCAGCTCCGTGGGGCGGCTGTCCAGTTCCATCTTGAGCCGGCTCGCCGCCTCATCTACCAGGTCGATGGCCTTGTCGGGGAGGAAGCGGCTCGTGATGTAGCGGTCCGAGAGGGTGGCGGCGGCCACCAGGGCCTCGTCCTTTATCCGCACCCCGTGGTGGACCTCGTAGCGCTCCTTGAGGCCCCGGAGGATCGCCACGGTATCCTCCACCGAGGGTTCCGCGGTATAAACCTGCTGGAAGCGGCGTTCCAGGGCGGCGTCCTTTTCGATGTGCTTGCGGTATTCGTCCAGGGTGGTGGCCCCGATGCACCGGAGTTCCCCCCGGGCCAGGGCGGGCTTTAAGAGATTGGAAGCGTCGGTGGCCCCCTCGGCGGCCCCGGCCCCCACCAGGGTGTGGAGTTCGTCGATAAAAAGGATGATCTTCCCGTCGGCGGCCTGGATCTCGTGGATCACCGCCTTGAGGCGCTCCTCGAACTCCCCCCGGAACTTCGCTCCGGCCACGAGGGCCCCGAGGTCCAGGGCGAGGAGCTTCTTCCCCTTAAGGCCCTCGGGGACGTCGCCGGCCACGATCCGCCGGGCAAGGCCCTCGGCAATGGCGGTTTTCCCCACCCCGGGTTCCCCGATGAGAACCGGGTTGTTCTTGGTCCTTCGGGAGAGGACCTGCATCACCCGGCGGATCTCCTCGTCCCGGCCGATAACGGGGTCGAGTTTTTCGAGCCGCGCCAGGGCGGTCAGGTCCCGGCAGTACTTGTCCAGAACCTGGTACTTGCCCTCGGGGTTTTGGTCGGTCACCCGGGTGTTCCCCCGGACCTGCTTGAGCGCCGCGAGGATCCCGTTCTTCGTGACCCCCGCTTTCTTGAGCAGCTCCGCGGCCTTCCCCTCCCCCGCGGCGATGGCGATGAGGATATGCTCGGTGGAAACGTATTCATCCTTGAGGGAGGCCGCCTCGGCCTCGGCCTTGGCGAGGACCTTGGAAGCGGCGGCGGAGAAGTAGATCTGCGCCGCTTCGCCGTAGATCTTTGGGCTTGATGCCGCGAGGGCCTCGGTGTCCCGGACAATCTGAGGGGCATCCACCCCGATCCGTTCCAGGATGGGAAGGACTATTCCATCGGTCTGCCTGAGGAGGGCCAAAAGTAAGTGTTCGACCTCCACTTGAGGATGATCGTCTTTTTGTGCGATGGTGGAAGCGTCGTTTAACGCCTCCTGGGCTTTGATGGTAAATTTTTCAATGTTCATACCTATAAAATAAATAAAGCCCCCAAAAACGGCAAGGGGCCATGGGCCCTTCGTCGCTCAGGGGATTACCGCCATGATGATCTCCGTGGGGGGCCTTTTTCACCCTCCCGGGCGATTTGCCAGCTGCCGGCCATGTAGACCTTCTTGCCCCGGTCCTCCTCGCCGAACTCCAGGACGATGGGGGGATAGGTGTCGGTTACATGGTTGGTGAGTTCCGGGAGGCTCGCGGGGGGGTGGTCCAGCATGGCCCAGTCCAGGACCATGGCATAGACGTGATCGGGCTTGCCCTCCCGTTTGTGGCCCGCAACCCGGTAGTGGATGCCCAGGCGCCGGATGACGCTGGAGTCCACGGAGAGGTCCGGGCTTGTGTCGGGCACCACCACCGGGGTGTGTTCCCCGCCGCCGATTTTCAGGCCCGCTTCCAGGATGACGGTGTCGGGGAGGCCGGGCTTATTGTAGTTGTAGGCGATGACCTCCCTGATTTTGGCAAAGGTCCTGGTGAGGGCCTTGTTTTTCACGTCCGTGGCGGCGGGGTTCTTGGCCGGGCTGTGGCAGATCTTGTAGTAGGTCTTGAACTCCGCGAAGGGCTCCTTCATGGCGCTGATATCGTCGGCGCTGA
>JAITEG010000163.1 GCA_031282145.1 Spirochaetaceae bacterium
GTGCGAGCTTCAGAGCGAGGTTGTTGATTTTCTTTTCTTCCAGCGGATATACACCTGCCGGCCGGTACCGTTTTCCTGGGGCCGTTCTTCGCTTTCAAACTGGGATATAGCCCGGAAAAGATCCCCCAGCTTTTTGAACCCGTAATTCCGGGGATCAAATTCACTGGACCGGTTGGAGATTTTTTGGCCTACACTGCCCAGATACGCCCAGCCTGATTCGTCGGCCAGATCGTCCACCGCGTCCCGGAGGAGCTTGAGGAGGCGGCGATCCACCTTAAAGTCCCGGCGGCGCCGGGAAGCCGGTTTGCTTTCATCTTCATCGTTTTCTTCCTGGATATCCCGAAGTATTTCGGTATAGATGAATTTATCACAAACCGCAACAAAGGCCCGGGGGGTCTTTTTTTCTCCAAAACCATAAACGGTACGGCCGCTTTCCCGAAGCCGCGCCGCGAGACGGGTAAAATCGGAATCGCTGGAAACGATACAAAAACCATCGAGCTTTTCACTGTAGAGTAAGTCCATGGCGTCTATGATCATTGCCGAGTCGGTGGCGTTTTTGCCGCTGGTATAGGAAAACTGCTGGATGGGCTGGATGGCAAATTCCAGAAGCCGGTCTTTCCAGGAACGAAGATTGGTACTGGTCCAGTCTCCGTATATCCGTTTGACGCTGGCCACCCCATATTTGGCGACTTCGTCCAAAAGACCTTCAATAATAGCGGGCTGGGTATTGTCCGCATCAATGAGGACCGCAAGCTTGGCCTGATAGGTTTCAAGTTGAGGACCGGAAAAGGGTAATAAGGGCATAAGCACTCCTAAAAAATCACGGCGAAAACCGGCTTTTGCTGGGTTTGCCCGGGAGGGCCGGCTTCAATCAACCGAATTTTACAGCCGATTCAATCTCCAAAAATCGAATGTTTTATCCTTCGCAGGAGACTGATCTTTCCCAGGGGCAGACGAATTTCTTCTCCCTGGGGCATGGGTTTAAGAACGAGGAGGGTCTCCCCTCCCCGTTTTTCCAGAGCCAAAGGAATCCCCATAACCCGGTTGGGTTCTTCCCCGGAACCGGGCCAGAGGATCTCCAAAAGAGATTTGGACGCCAATGCTTCTCTGGCCACGGTATTTTTCCCCACATAGTCCAGTCCCCGGGCTTCCAATTTTTCAAAACGGAGGGAAACCCCCGCGAGTTGGGATTCACTGAGGATAAGCCGCCGTTCTATCCGGGCGGATAGTTCATCCCATTCAGGCTTGGGGATCCGCATTTTCTCCAATATCGAGCGGAAACGGGCCTTGTATACTTCCGCCTGTTCCGGATCCGGCGGCATGGCTTGTCCCTCCACACCGGGCTCTTTTTGGAGGGGGGACCCTTTTTTATTCGTTTCCGTCCGGTTATAGAAAACCAGGAACTGAGCCGCCTCTTCCAGAGCAGGATAGGGAGAATGCCGGGAACCTGGGATCTTCACCTCCTTGGGGGAAGAATCCCCCTCCCGTTGGGCTATGATATCAACCCCGGCTTTTTGCAGGGCTTCGGCGGCTTCGGCCTTTTCCTCTGCCGTAAGGAGATACACCCCCGGTCCCAGGGTCTCCCGGATCAGGGCCGCTACGGGTTCGGCTTCCGCGAGGTAGCGCCGGTCTTCGGAAAGGGTAAGCACCACCCCCCGGTGGAGGGTAACCCCTGAATACCGGGACTCCCATTCCTTAAGATTCCAGACCATGCTGGGGTCCGGGCTTTTTCCGGAAAGCCGTTCCACGAGTTCCAGCATCTCCTGGGAACCGATGTGCCGGTCAAAACCCCGGACCGCCGATTCCCGGGTCAGTTCAAACCGCACGGCGGTTCCGGTTTCCCGGACAGAACAAAAAAACGCCAGTTTAAGGGCGTCGGCAAATCCGATCTCCGGGTAAAGGAGGCAGGAAGAAGCCGTATCCTGGGCAATTACCGGCCGGCTTGGATCAGACCCCGGAGCTACGTCGAAAAGGGAAATCCACCAACCCCCTTCCCGCTTTTCCATAAGACCGGTTTTTTCCAGGGCCTCCAGCACCATATCGGCGTTAAAGACCTGCCTATCCGGGGACTTTGTTTCCTGCCGGATCAAGACTTCCATAATCCTCCTCAAAGTAGTTTCGGGGTACTGCCGTCCCGTTTCCAGGGTTTCAAGAAAACCATGGATAAACCGGACCGTGGATTGCAGATGCCCCCGGTGAAAATACTCCGTGTTATCCCCCCGGAGGTACAAAAGTAAGCCCGCGGCGTGGTATTCCCGGCGGTCCTGGGGGGACAATTCCGAAAAAAACCGAAACCGGGATACATCCACTATGAGGCGTTCCCCCTCGCTCCGAAGGAGGCCGAGGTGTAACCACGTCCCTGCCAGGGCTTCCAGGTTTATTTCGGGGAAGATCAAAAGACCCTCCTCCAGGACCTTTTTGCGGATGCCCCCCCCGGCTTTAAAAAATTCCGGCCGTTCAAGGATAAAGGCTAAAAAGGCGGCAAGGATAGGTGCGTTCGGTCCGGAAATCTTCTGCGCCGGGGGGTGGTCCAGGGGCATGGAGGGGAATAAGACGTCTATGTCCGCGATAAGGGGGGCCAAAACCGGCTCCAGCATGGGGTTCAGGGCCAGATGATAGGCTCCGTCTTTTCGGAAGCGGTATACAATGAGGCGTTCCTCCAGATTGAGGAGTTTGGAGTGAAGCTCGGCATAGGTAAGCTCACCGGTAAAAAAAGATTCCAGTTCTCCCGGTACCGGATTTTCCAAAACCGCAATGGCGATGATGATCCGGTGATCCATTTCATCAATATAGGCGGCTATGACTTCCTGAATCTCTCCCCGGGAAAGGAAAACCGCCAGATCCTCCAGAAGCCGCTGTTTATTGAAGGGAGTTTTGATATTGCCGAAAACACTTCGAAAAAGTTCAAAATAGGAACTGTCCGGAAGGGTCATGAGGGCGGATTTCCAATCTTCAGGGGAACGAAAGGTGGTTTCCATCACCGGTCAGCATCCTCCTCATCATTATCGCCGCCTTCTCCGGCGGCAAGCAGTTCCTCTCCAGTCCAGTGCTGGATGGAATATTTGTACCCCTGCTCGGCAAGAAATTTTTGGCGGTTTGAAGCAAAATCTTCTTCCAGGGTATACCGGGATACCAATGTGTAAAAGTAAGAATTCCGTCCCTTGGGACGGAGGATCCTGCCCAGCCGTTGAGCCTCCTCCTGCCGGGACCCAAAGGACCCTGAAACCTGAATAGCCATGGACGCGTCGGGGAGGTCAATGGCAAAATTGGCGACCTTGGACACCACGATCACCCGGACCTCTCCCCTTTTAAAGGCATCATATATTTGTTCCCGTTCCGCGTTGGGGGTCTTCCCGGTAATGAGGGGGGTCTTGAGGAGTTTCGCCAGGGATTCAAGTTGGCTGATGTACTGGCCTATCACCAGGATGTGATCATCCCCGTGGTTTTCCACGAGCTGTTGGACGATAAGTTCCTTGAAGGGGTTCTCGCTGGCGATACGGTACTTTTCCCGCTGGGACGCCACCGCATAGGGAATCTTGAGGTTTTTGGGCATATCCAGCCGGATCTCCGTACAGAGGGCTTCCGCTATCCACCCCTTGTTCTCAAGGTCCTTCCAGGGAATATCGTATCGCTTGGGGCCCACCAGGCTGAATACCGCGTCCTCGGCGCCGTCTTCCCGCACCAGGGTTGCCGTCAGCCCCAGCCGCCGGACTGCCTGCAGTTCCGCGGTAACCCGGAAAACCGGCGCGGGGAGGAGGTGGACTTCGTCGTAGATGATAAGCCCCCAGGGCCGTTCCCGAAAGAGGCGGAAATGGGGGAAATCCCCGCCTTTGCGGGGCCGCCAGGTAATGATCTGATAGGTGGCAATGGTTACCGGAGCTACCGCCTTAGTATCCCCGGTATATTCGGCGATATCCTCCGGGGCAAGGGCGGTTTTGTCCAGCAGTTCCGCCATCCACTGGTGGACCGCCGCCACATTGGTGGTGAGGACCAGGGTATTGGTTTTGAGGTAGGACATAAAGGTCATCCCCACCACGGTTTTTCCGGAACCGCAGGGAAGTACCACCACACCGTAACCCGACCCGGGACCGCCCCCGCCCAATACCGCCTTGGCCGCCTCCACCTGATAATCCCGGGGGGCAAAGGGCCGGCCGCCGGCGCTTTGTTCCCGGAGGGCGATCTCCAGGGGCTCACCGCTTACCAGGGGGGCCTCGTCCTGAACCGGCCAGCCCAGCTTGATAAGTTCCCGCTTGACGCTCCCCCGATCGGTGAGCCGCAGCCGGAATCCCAGGGAGGTTTTCTCCAGGTACTTGTGCAGGGAACGGGCCGCTCCGATTTCCGCCATGATGGCTTCCTCGGCGGAGACCAGGAGCAGATCCTCCGGCAGTGAAGCCGGAGGATCTGCTTCCGGCAGCGAAGAAGCAGCCGGCTCCGTCGAGATGAGCCGTATCTTGCCGTACCGGGCCATGGTGTCGGCAAAACCCTGGGAGATCCCCGGCGGAACCGGGTACCGGCTATAGGTTTCCAGGGCGGAAATAATATTCTCCGGAGAAAACCCCGCGCTGGCGGCATTCCAGAGAGACAGGGGGGTTATCCGATAGGTGTGGATATGTTCCGGGGATTTCTCCAATTCCGCAAAGGGCAAAATCGCGATCCGGGCCTCGTCGGCCTTGGGGGCATGAACATCCAACAACAGGGTCCGATCACTTTGAACGATCAGTGGGTTTGCGGGATCTATCGGCATAACTTATCAATTATAGTGAAATTTTTATTGAAATAAAAGGGGGAAATTATTTTCCCCTGTAGTTATCAGGATCTTTTTAATTACCACCGGTTCCCGGGGCCGGTTTTCCCGCTCCGGGCCGGCGGTGGGAACCGCGGCAATGGCGTCCAGAATTTCAAAGCCCTCCCGCATTTTTCCAAACGCGGCGTATTGACCGTCCAATTTATGGGCATCCCGGTGGACAATGAAAAACTGGGTTCCCGCACTGTCAAAGTCCGCGTCCCGGGCCATGGAAATAGCCCCCCGTTCATGGGTTAATCCCGTATCAACGCCGTTTCGGGCGAATTCGCCCTTTATGGTAAGATCCGAGGGGCAGCCGCAGGTGTTATCCGCGGAGCCCCCCTGGATCACATAACCGTGTACCACCCGGTGGAAGGTGAGGCCATCATAAAAACCCGATGCCGCAAGCTCCATAAAATGCTTAACCGTGAGGGGAGCCCGCTCTATAAAAAGCTCAAAGACCATGGCCGGCGAGCAACCGTCTTCGGACATCCGCAGGGGCGGATGCCCTTGCATCCACCCCCCCGGTTCCATGATGATCTCCGCCGCCACCTTCATAGGGATTGTCCCCTACTCTACATAGGCGCTTCTGAAATACAGATTGGCCAAGGGAGTCATGTAATAATCTTTTACATGGGGGGCCATCATAAATACGATGGACCGGTGATACAGGGGCAGGAGCGCCACATCCTCCATGGCCATATCCTCCGCCTCCTGCATGAGCGCCACCGCTTTGACCGGATCGACCTCCATTTGGGCCGCCGCTACCAGGGCGTCGTACCGGGAATTGCTATAACTCGTGATATTGGTGGGGTTGTTGCTGGTCATCGTGGTTAAGAAGGTCATGGGGTGGAGGTAATCCCCCCCCCAGCCCATGGCTCCGATTTGGTAGTCCATCTGCTGAACCGCGTCATAATAAACCGCCCATTCCTGGGTGGAAATTTCGACGTTGATGTTGAGGTTCTTTTTCCACATCTGCTGCATGGCCTCCACGATGCTCCGCACGGTCCGGTCGGTGTAATAGCTCAACTGTATGGTGGGGAACCCCTGACCATCGGGATAGCCCGCTTCCGCGAGGAGCTTCCGGGCGCCTTCCACATCCGCGGTCGGGGATAAGCCGTAGTTGGGGCGGCCGTCCCTAAAATCCTTGCCGTTAAGGACATACCCGGGGGACACGAGGCCAAAGGCCGGGGTATCGGAACTTTGCAGGACATTGCTGATAATATCTTCCCGGTCAAGGGCCATGGACAGGGCTTTGCGGACCCGGACATCGTCAAAGGGTTTTACATTCCGGTTTATGAGGTAATAGGTGGTGGCAAAGGAAGGCACCGCCTGAAAAGCGTCGCTTTGGGACTTGAGCCGGGCCGTTTCCGATGCCGGAGGGAACCGCAGGCCGTCAATTTCCCCGGCTTCCAGGGCGGTCAGGGCGGTGGCGGGCTCCAGGATATACCGGAACACAATCTCCTCAAGCCGTACATTGGCGGCATCCCAGTAGTATTCGTTTTTAACCGCCGTTACGCTTTCCCCCAGTTTAATGTCCGAAACCTTAAAGGCTCCGTTGGAAACGAAGGTGTCCGCCTGGAGGGTCCAGCGCTCGGGGTCCCGGTCCACCACCGCTTGCTTTACCGGGGAGAAGGTCCACATTCCCAGGATCCCCAGGAAGAAGGGGGTGGGCCCCTTCAGGGTGAGGACCAGGGTCTGGTCATCGGGGGCCGCGATGCCCACCTGGTCCCGGGAGGCAGCGCCGGCGTAATACTCCTCGGCCCCCTGGATGAAGTCGGTAAACATCACCGAATACTGGGCGGCAATTTTGGGGTCCAACACCCTAAAATAGGAATACACAAAATCCTGGGCGGTGAGGGGGCTGCCGTCGGACCACTTGAGGCCCTGCCGCAGCCGGAAGGTGTATACCGTACCGTCGTCGCTGATGGTCCAGCTTTCGGCCAGGGCGGGGATGATATTATTGTCTTTATCATAGGTGATAAGCCCTTCAAAGAGGTTGAAGAGGAAGGGAGCGGCAAAGGAATTGTTGGTGATCCCCGGATCAAGCCCGTCCGGCACATTTTGCAGGGCAAACACGATCTTCTGGGCCTTTTCCTGGACCGGGGCTACGGAACCGGTCTCGGCGGTCCGGTTACCACAGGCGCTGAAAACCAACGCCAGGACAAAAAAAACCGATATCAGGACAGATGCTTTTCTCATACATTTTCCTCCATGAACATTTAGCATTAGACCATCGATAGTGTTACAGATTTTCGCTATGAGATCAACCTGCCCCCCGGCCCGCCAAACCAGGGGCACGGGCCGCTGTTCCCTGGCTAGGAAACGCTGTTCCGGGGGTAGGAACGAGTCATCCGTAGGACCCTACGAGTCGTCCGTAGGACCCTACGGGTCTTCCGTAGGACCCTACGAGTCATCCGTAGGACCCTACGAGTCATCCGTAGGACCCTACGAGTCGTCCGTAGGACCCTACGAGTCGTCCGTAGGACCCTACGGGTCATCCCGAGGACCCTACGAGTCGTCCGTAGGACCCTACGAGGCGACCGTAGGACCCAGCGGTACGTCCGTAGGACCCGACGTGTCGTCCGTAGGTCGCGGCGGGGG
>JAITEG010000026.1 GCA_031282145.1 Spirochaetaceae bacterium
TCGGCGGCCGACTTTCCGCCCGGTATGGTGGTATCGTGGCGGTAACGCTCTTTGGGGGCGGAACGCACGATAAGGAGGGAGCCATGCAAGATTACGCCGGTCATCCGCTGTTGTCTGACCGCTTCCCATTCTTCATTTTTTACCCCCCTCTGTTTGGCGCGGTTTAGTTACCTTTGTTGGCGGACGCCGCCATTCCTTACCATTTTATAGCAAAGGCACCACTTTTCCCGCAAAATACCGCGGTTTTTTGTCCCTGTGCCCGGTATATCGCGGCGTTCCCTCGGGACACCGCCGCTTCGGCGCGGGTCATTGCCGTTGTAACCTGACTCAGCGTGATTTTAACTCGACTCAGCGTGATTTTAAGCCGACTCAGTATGATTTTAAGCCGACTCAGCACGATTTTAAGTCGACTCAGCAGGATTTTGAGTCGACTCAACATAATAATAAGTCGACTTATAACCACCATAAGTCGACGAAGGAAGGTGTTTTATGAACAACCGGGATTATATTCCTAACAATGACGCGGCCTTTGACAACTGGTTCAAGGCCCTGGTCTTTGTTGCGCAAAGCCCTTATACGGGCCGCCAAAACGTCGTATGCCTTGTAACGTTATACGAAATTTGGTCCTAAAATTTTGTTAAAAATCCATTGAAAAATATAGAACCGTTTAAAAAAAATCAACAACCTCGCCCTGAAGCTCGCACGCGAAAGCGTGCAGAAGGTATGTTGATTCCCACGCTGTTGCTCCGGCACAGTTTGCCGGCCCTTGAAATACGGAGCATTTCCAGGGCCGGGCCACCAAACCCCGCATACAGCCGGCCCCCCATCATGCCAAGCAATCACAACGCCCCCCGACTAAGGCCCCACGCGGACAAAGATCCCCTGGGGGTGTCGACCAAAGCCCTGCCGGGTGGGGAATTTCCCCCACTTACGTCTCTGGAATTCCTCACCGGAGGAGACGAGAACCATAGGTTCGATGGCTCCGCAGGTGAATTCTACAGGTAGCAAGCGGGGGAAATTCCCCACCCGGCAGGGGATTAGCCGATGAGCCTCCGCGGAGCAAGCTCCGCGGTATCTTAAGCGTTACCTGATTCGGAACGGAGGCTCGTTCGAGAGGAAATTTATAGTACCGTCTGGTTTAATACTAAATTTGTGTAAGCGCTGCGTTATTTGAGCCGGAGCAAGCTCCGGGGTATTAAACCAGACTTTCGAATAACGTCCCCCCCGAGGGGGGCTTTTTAGTATTAACCCAAGCCCGCCTTCCGCCGGGTGTACACATCGTAGAAGACCGCGAGGAGCAGGATAATCGCCTTGACCACGTACTGGTAATGCTGGCCCAGGTTCATCAGGGACATACCGTTATTGATGGCGCTCATCACGAGGCCCCCCACGATAACCCCGGTAACGGTCCCGATGCCGCCGGAAGCGGAAACCCCGCCAATATAGCAGGCGGCAATGGCGTCCATCTCAAAAAGGTTTCCCGCCTGGGGCAGGGCGGAATTCATGTAGCCGGTGGAGACCACGGCTGCCAGGCCGCTCAGGACACCCATGATACAGAAAACAACAAAAACTATCAGTTCCGAATTGATCCCGGAAAGTTTCGCGGACCGGGCGTTGCCCCCTACCGCGTAGATGTAACGGCCCAGGACGGTATTTTTCATCATAAAATGGAAAACGAGGACGGTAACGCCTAATACCACCACCACCGTTGGAAGGCCGCGGTACATCCCGAAAAGGTAGCTGAGGCTGAAAATCAGGGCGCTGATGATAATCAGCTTCCCGAAAAACACCGGCGCCGGGGAGAGTTCAAAGAGGTTCCGCTTCCGGTTTGCCCGGCCCGCCAACTCAGCGGCAACATACAAAACGATAATCACCAACCCCACAATCAGCGCGACGAGGTGGAGATTCCCAATCTGCAGGGCGGGAATA
The DNA here is from genome assembly GCA_031282145.1 of Spirochaetaceae bacterium. Classification (GTDB taxonomy): domain Bacteria; phylum Spirochaetota; class Spirochaetia; order Treponematales; family Breznakiellaceae; genus JAIRMO01. Next base: position 1,930 of record JAITEG010000026.1, read on the forward strand.
TCAAGCAGGCCGGAGGCAAGCTGTTTATACCCATCGTCCTTGAGGGCTATGGGGTTTACTTTGGTGATGATGTAGGTAAGCCCCCGGAAGAGGAGCATCCCCGCCAAGGTTACGATAAAGGCGGGGATCTTCGCGTAGGCTATCCACACCCCCTGGAAAGCGCCGATGGCAAGACCCAGGATCAGGGCGGCCAGCAGGGTCAGGGGCATACCGGCCCCTGAATTGTAGATCATGGCGCTGATGGCCCCGACAAAGGCGCAGACCGATCCCACGGAAAGATCTATACCGCCGATGATAATGGCCTGTACCATACCTACCGCCAGGATAAGCACATAGCTGTACTGGATAAAAATATACGAAATATTCCGCGGGCTAAAATTGATCCAGTTGGTCAAAAAGCCGAATACGATCAGAATCAATACCAGAATAATAAACATGGAATAATTTCTGATATTGTTTTTTATCAATGTTGCGATATTTGTTTTTTCCGCCACCCTGTCGCCTCCTCTCCAAAGGTCCAATCGGATAGTAACCCTTCAGGTTACTGCTTATTCCTTATCCTACAAGTGCCATAGACATGATCTTTTCCTGGGTCGCCTCTTCATGGGAGAGGACCCCCTTGATCTTTCCTTCGTTCATCACATAAATCCGATCCGCCATACCCAAGGCTTCCGGCAGTTCCGAGCTGACCATGATAACGCTTTTCCCCTGTTTTACCAGGTCGTTGAGAATTCCGTATATCTCCGACTTGGCCCCCACGTCGATGCCCCGGGTTGGCTCGTCCACGATAAAAATATCCGGGTTTGCCATGAGGGTGCGGCTTACCACTACTTTCTGCTGGTTTCCGCCGGAGAGGTTCCGGGTAAGCTGATGGATTGAGGGGGTTTTGATCCGCAGTTCATCCCGATACTTTTCCGCCTCCTCTATTTCTTTCTGTCCGTTCACGATACCGAAAACCGAGATTTTATCCAGGCTGGAACTGGAAATATTGGTCTTAACATCCTGAATAAGGATAAGCCCCAAATTTTTTCGGTCCTCCGATATATACCCCAATCCCGCGTTAATGGCGGACTTGGTGGAATTGAGAACCGCTTTTTTCCCGTTGATGTACACTTCCCCTTCGCTTTTGGAACCGTAGGATCCGCCATAGATGCTCATCATCAGTTCTGTGCGGCCCGCGCCCATGGGCCCGCAGAAGGCGAGGATCTCCCCTTTTCGCAAATAAAAGGAAACATTGTCCACCACTTTGATCGAATGATATTCGGGATGGTAAACGGTCCAGTTTTTTACTTCCAGCACCGTATCCCCGGGTACGGAAGTCCGTTCCGGGAAACGATGGGTCAGATCCCGGCCCACCATGTCTTTGATGATAAGCTCCTCGGTAAGATTATCCCGCTTGACATCCCAGGTGGAAATGGATTTGCCGTCCCGAAGTATCGTAACCGTATCGGCGACCTGCAATACCTCGTTGAGTTTATGGGAGATCATCACCGAGGTGATCCCCTGGCGTTTAAATTCCAGGATCAGGTCCAGGAGCTTGGCGCTTTCATCGTCGTTTAGGGAGGAGGTTGGCTCATCCAGGATGAGAAGTTCCACCTGTTTGGAAAGGGCCCGGGCAATCTCCACGAGCTGCTGCTTGCCGACCCCCAGCTTGCTCACAATAGTATCGGGATTTTCCTTTAAACCAACCCGATCCAGGTATTTTTGCGATTCCTTTATATAGTGATCCCAGCGGATAATCCCCAGCCGGGTTTTCATATGCCCAAGAAAAATATTTTCATAAATCGACAGATAAGGACTCAGGGCCAGTTCCTGGTGGATAATGGCGAGTCCTTCCTTTTCGCTGTCCTTAACGCTGTGATAGCTGGTTTCCCGGCCCTTAAAAAAGACCTTTCCCTCATAGCTTCCCTTGGGATATACCCCGCTGATCACGCTCATCAGGGTAGACTTTCCCGCGCCGTTCTCGCCGCAAAGGGAATGGATCTCCCCTTTTTTGACCCTGAGGTACACCTTATCCAGGGCCCGGACACCGGGAAAATCCTTGGTAAGGTTTTCGATTTCCAGAATATATTCGCTCATCACCAGCCTTCCATACCGCCAATATAACGGAAACCTCTAAAACTCCCGTTTTTAGAGGCGTCCATGACAGAAAAAACCACACGGACAGACAAAGTCCGTGTGGCCGCGCTTAAAACTACCTGAGCTGGGCCGCTTCGGCGTCGGTGTAGAAACCGGCATTTACCGGAACGGAAATGTTGTTTTTGGTGATAATCACCGGTTCAAGCAGGTAGGCTTTGACAACTTTTCTGCCCGTATCGCCGATGCTGGTGAGGCTGCCGGAAGCAAGGGAAGCACCCGGTACATTGGGGGTCTGGCCCTTGAGGATCTGGTCCGCGAGGATAACGGCGGCTTCCGCGAGTTTCGCGGTATCCTTGAATACGGTCATGTACTGCTGGCCGTTTTTAATGGACAGGGCGGAATCAAATTCCGCGTCCTGGCCGGTAACCACCGGAAGTTTGCCCCCGGCGTATTTGGCGTCCGCGAGGCACGCTTCGATGATCGCCCGGGCGAGGGTATCGTTGGGGGCGAGGACCGCGTCCAGGACCACGTCCCGGGCGTCGTTACTGAGCAGGTTTTCCATCCGGGTCTTGGCCAGGGGAGCCTGCCAGTTTTCTGTGGCGATCCGCTGGAAGTTGGCATTATCCGCGGAAGTTTTGGGGTAGGGTCCCACGACTTTCAGCACGCCCTTGTCGATGTAGGGATTGAGAACGCTCATGGCGCCGTCAAAGAAGAATTTGGAGTTGTTGTCCGTGGGGGATCCGGCAAAGAGGGTAATGTATTTGGGGCTTGCCGCGGTAGCGGAAGCGAGGTTCAGCCCTTGCTCAATGCCCTGGCCCTGGAACTGGCCCACTTTGAAGTTATCAAAGGTGATGTAGTAATCGTAATCAGCGGAACCCATGATAAGCCGGTCATAGGCGATGACCGCAACCTTGTCCCGGGCCGCATCGGCGATAACGGAATTCACCCCGTCGTTGATGTTACCGACCACGAGCAGTTTGGCGCCCTGGGTTAAAAAGCCCTGGATCTGCCGGTTCTGCTGGGTCTGGTCCGCGTCACCAAAGGCCACTTCCGCCCGGTAACCCCGCTTTTCCGCCTCCGTCTTGAGGGAAGCGCCGTCTTTCTGCCAGCGCAGTACGTGGGTTTCAGGCATTGCTATCCCGATAAGGGCGCTGCCGCCGGCAGCCGCGCCGCCTGAACCGCCCTGCGCTCCGCTGGCAAAAACAAAGGAGCCCGCGGCCAGAAGAATAATCAACACTAAACAAATCTTTTTCATTTCGTACCTCCGAAATTTAACTTAGAGCAGTTTTGGGAACAAACTCAAATTATTATGGAGGACTAATATATAGATGAGGAATCGTAATCTTTTGACAATAATAGAGAATCTTTTGATATCTTTTCTGCACACACCTCACTGGGGGAATATTTTGATGTCAAAATAGTACATTGCGGTATATATCTTCATACGAATGAAACCCGTCCCGGATTATCACGTCCATGTTTTTCTTGAAGACCGCTATAGGCGCTTCGATGTACGAGGGGATCTGGGCGCCGCTTCCGTTATCCAGTAGCATATCATGGGGCAGGGTCCGCTTTTCCGCTATGGCCATGGCAAGCTCCGCCGCCCTTACCGCCAATTTGCCAATGGGTTTGTATACGGTCATAAGCTGCAAACCCTCCACAATATACTGACAGCTGATAAGCTCGGCGTCCTGGCCGACTACCACAATTTCCCCTGCCATACGCCGTTCCGAGAGCAGTTGAATCGCGGCCTGGGCAATGGCGTCGTTCCCGCAGACAATGGCGTCAAAGGCGGTGGTTTCCTCCAGGATGCCGCTGATTTTTTCCAGCGCCTCATCAAAGCTCCACTCTTCAAGCCAGATTTCCCGCTCAATTTGCACCATCCCGGTGGAAATCAGCGGGTCGATGATCTCGTGAAGCCCCGCGCTGATCTGAAAGCTGTTCGTGTCGTGTACCGAACCGTTCACGATAAGGTATTTGCCCCGGGGAACCGCCCCGCCCAGGGCCCGTCCGAATTGACGGCCTACCTCCCGGCTGTCAAAGGAAATATACGCGTCCAGGGGTATCCCCATGATAAGCCGGTCATAGGCGATCACGGGAATTCCCGCATCCCGCACCTGCTTAACCGCGCCGGCTATCAGTTCCGTATCGTGGGCTATTACTACGAGGATATCGATATTCTGGTTTACCATGTAGTTTATCTGCGCGATCTGTTCCCTGGTACCTCCTGCGGAAAGCTGAACGATGACATCTCCCCCCAGTTCCTGGGCCGCCCCGGAGAAAACCTTAACATCCTTATTCCACCGCTCAATGATGAAGGTATCGGTGGCTACGGAAAAACCGATGGTGATTCTTCCCTTCTCCGGAACCGCACCTGTTATGGTCCGGGAAGGCGCGGGAGACGCCGGTCCGGACATCCGTTCCTGCTTTGCGGTGCAGGACATAAAAACCAATGCAGCCAAAACCATAATTATTTTTTTCACGGATTACCCCCCCCCCCCCCCCCCCGTTTGACTTCTTCCGCGTATGCCAAAGGAGAAAAACCGGTGATCTTCCTAAAGATCTTGCTAAAATAATTGGGGTCCTGGTATCCGGCCGCGAAGGCAACTTCTTTTATATTCATCTTTGACTCCCGGAGCAATTTTTCCGCGTTTTCTATGCGCAGTTCCGTAATGTAGTCAATAAACGTAGTCTTACCATGTTCCGAAAAGAGACGGCTCAAATAGGCCGGTGATACCTGGGCGGCGTCCGCGGCATCCCCCAATTGAATCCCCTCGGCGTAGTGGGCGTGGATGTATTCAATGGCCTTTGCCAGCGGAACCGGAAAGGTATTCGAGCGGCGGAGGCTGGCCTGGAGCAGCAGTTTCTCAAAGGCCCCGGCGGCCCAGGCTTCCCAGGCGGCCTGGTCGGGGAGGGCCATGATCTCCTCAGGCAGGGCAAAGGCGGGTTCCGCCGCGGTATTGTCCCGGTAACAGCCGGTCAAGTCGTCCATGAGGAACATGAACACCGGGACCATCTTTACCTTGGCCAGGGTAAAGTCACAGGTTCTAAACAGTTCTTCCCAAAAAACCGTAAAGAGTTTTCTCACTTCCTCCGGGGGGACCGCGCCGATCTTCCGCCGGAGTTGGATGATCCGCAGCCGCTCCCACTGCCGCTCCTCCTCCCGGAGGCCGGTTTCCTGCCGTTCCTCCTCCAGTTCCCCCAGGGCTTCGTTGCAGGAACGGTACAGTTCCGGCCCCCGGTATAATCCCCCAACGCCGCGGAAACGCTTAAGCGCCGCAGGGAGGCTCGCTTTCAGCACCGCATCCAGCCGCGCCTTGAGGGTTTCCCGGTCCGCGTTCCCGGAAACCAGAAAAAGCCCCCGGTTAAGCAGCGCGTTATACCGGCAATGGTACTTGTAGGAGAGGGCTTCCGCGATTTTTTCACCCCATTTTTCCGTATCTTCCCCGAATTCCAGCATAAACACCATGCCCCGGTCGGAAGGGAGGGCCAGCCGTTCCCGCCAGTTTTCCCAGGTTTCTTCGCTCATCTCCTGCCAGAGGATCTTTTTAAAGAACAGCTCTTCCGAATCTTCCCGCTCCTCCTCCGGCGGGGGCCGTTTGACCAGGGCCTCCCGGACCTCGTTCAGGGTAGAGAAGAAGGTTTTTTTCGATACGGGCTTTACGAGATATGCGAAGACCCCCAGGGGTATGGCCCGTTTGGCCAGGTCGAACCGTTCGTAGGCAGTGGAAAGGACGAACTCCATCCGGGGAAATTTTTTGTGGACATCGGCGATAACCGCCAGTCCGTCCAGGCCGGGGATATTGATGTCCATAAACACCAGGTCGGGTTCGGTCTCGTGGATCAGCCGGAGGGCTTCGTAGCCTGAGCGGGCCTTCCCCGCCAGGACAAAGCCCTCGGCACTTTTCAGCATGAATTCATAACTATCCAGGACGGGTTCCTCGTCATCCACGATTAGAACGCGATACATGGTTCCCTCTTCGTATCGATGCGGATCGTGATGACCGTGCCCGCTCCTTCCCCGGTTTCAATACTTACCACTGCGGGATCGCCGGGGTAGAAGAAGTAGAGGCGCTGGATAACATTCTCAAGACCCATCACCCGGGACATGGATGATTCGTCAATCGACAGGGGATGCAGCAGTTTTTCTACGGTCTCAAGGGGCATTCCGCATCCGTTGTCCCGGACCGAAAGGACCAGCCGGTCTTGGGCCAGTTCCGTCCGGACGATGATGAGGGAACGGGCCGCCGCGTCCGGGGAGTTGTCCGCCGGGAGGGCCAAGACGGACGCCTTGGCAGCCGCCTTTTCCCTAAAGGCATGGATGACACAGTTTTCCACCAGGGGCTGGAGGATGGAAACCGGAACCTTGCAGGAATCCAGCAGGGCTTCGTCATAATCCAATACCAAATCCAGGCTTTTGGGGAACCGCACCTTCAGGATGGAGAAGTAGTAGTTGAGCCCCTCAATTTCGTGCCGCAGGGGGACGATCAGTTCTTTGTTCCTGATGATGTGCCGGAAAAGCTGGGCCAGGTCTTCCATAAACTCGGCGGTCTTGTCCGCGCCCTCGACAATGGCAAGCTGCATTCCCGTGTTCAGGGTGTTAAAGAGGAAATGGGGATTCATCTGGGCCTGGAGCGCGTAGATCTCCATGTGCCGTACCAGGCCCTCCATTTTCAGGTTCCGCAGTTTTTCCTGCATGTACTCCTGTTTGATATTCTCCTGCCAGCGGATCTCCTCAATGAATTGGCGGATGTCGTTTTTCATCCGGTTAAAGGCTTCCACCACCTGATCCATCTCGGCCACCGAACCGGTTTGAATGTCGGGTATCTCAAAATTCCCCGAAGACAGGTCCACGGCCAGCGCGGAAAGGCGGACCAGGGGAACGGTGATCCGTTCCGCCGATTGAAAAAGGAGCAGTATCGAAAGGAGGGACACAAAGATGATAAAGAGGAGGTTCAAAAACTGAATGGTCCCGGACTCGGCAATAAAGAGTTCGTAGGCGTCCAGTTGGGTACTGAAACGTTCCGTATTCACCGCCTCAATCTCTTCGTTGATATACGCCAGCAGTCCCGCCATTTCATCGTAGATCCGGGTATAGGCGGCGATGTTCCTGCCCCGCTTTTCTTCCACCCCCTGCTCCGCCAGGTTGAGATAGGCGTGGATCAGGAAGTAAAGTTCCCGTTCCTTCAGTTCCGTCTTGTTTGCCGTGATGGGGCTGTAGGCCGGCAGCTTGTTCCGCAGGGCCTGGGATTCGATCAGGATCCGGGCCAGGGCATTGGAAGACCGGGTGGAAAGGTACTCAAGGAGGGGTTCCTGATAGGCGGCCAGGTCTTCCTGGAGGGTTTTGATAAACCGTTCCTGCTCAAAACTGCTGTCCGACAGGGTCTGCAAATTTTTGGCGGAATAGAGGATGTAGGCCGTGGAAAAGACGAGGATGACGACCACCCAGGATACGCTTATCAGCATCTGTACCCGGAAGGAACGGAGAAAGCGGCGGTGGAACACTTTAAGGAAATCCCGGGGGGAGATCATTTGAGGGAATTCCCGTTGATGATCTTGATCCCCGTATCAATTGAGGCGGCGGTATACCCGGTACGCCGCAGGGCCGTGAGGGACCGCACCGCTTCATACCCGATCCGTTCGCCGTTTATGACGATGCTGGAGGCGATTACCCCCTTCCGGATGTTCTCCTCTATCCCCGGGTCCGCGCCGAAACCTATCACCTGGACCCGGCCTACCAGGTTCATATC
>JAITEG010000057.1 GCA_031282145.1 Spirochaetaceae bacterium
CGGCAAGCCTGATGAAGGAGATGACCAAGCCCTCCATTATGGAAGCCCTGCACGAGGAGTTGTCCCCCTTCCCGCCCATTTCCAAGGGCGAAGCCTATAAGGATAATCCCAAATTCCGCACCTTCTACGAGAACCCCCAAAACGTGGTGATCATCCCGGTGGCGAAAAACAATTTCCAGATCCAGGACAATCTTTTCAGGAATCTCCAGCAGATGATGATGAACGAGATGACCCCTGAACAGGCCATCCAGGAAACGGTTAATTACGCGAATATGCTCAAGTAACGGGGAAATTTGGAGAAAATCATGAGGAAGCTTAACCACGAAGGGATCCAGGCTGCGGCCTTTATCTTTCCCAGTTTTTTGCTCCTGCTGATTTTCTCCCTGGTTCCCGCGGTGATGAATGTCTTTTTCAGTTTTACCAAATTCAATGTGGTTCAGCCGCCCCAGATAATCGGTTTTGCCAATTATGGGCGGCTCTTTAAAGACCCCTACATCGCGGCCACCCTGCGGAATACCCTGGTGTATATGCTCCTCACCGTTCCTTTCCAGACCGCTATTTCCCTGATTCTGGCGGCCTTTCTGGCCGAAGGGTTCAAAAACAAGTTCGGCGAATTTATCCGAGGGGCCTTGTTTATTCCGGTGATCGCCTCCAATGTGCTGGTGGGAACCCTCTGGGCCATTATGTTCCAACACCAGGGGATGATTAACGGAATCCTTAGACTTTTTTCAATCAATCCGGTGAACTGGCTCGGAGATAAAAACATAGCCATAATCTCGGTATCCATTGTTTCGGTCTGGAAGGATATCGGCTATTACCTGGTTATCTACTATGCCGGGATCATGGATATCCCCACAACCTACTACGAGGCCGCCCGGGTGGACGGAGCCGGAATATTGCAGCGTTTTTGGTACATCACCCTGCCGTGCCTCAAACCGGTAACCTATCTCATTCTGACTATGGGGATCATCTGGTCCTTCCAGGTGTTTGATATCATCTATACCATGACCGGAGGAGGGCCGGGGGTTTCAACCCTTACCCTGGTTTACACGGTCTACACTTCGGCCTTCAAGGAATTCAACATGGGTTACGCTGCCTGTATAGCCCTGCTCCTCCTCTTTTTTGTGTTGATCCTCACCTTGATTCAAAAGACCCTGCTCAAGGACGGAGGCGGCGAATGATAAAACCTTCCGGCAGATGGTCCATGACGCTTCCGGCGTTGTTTCTGATTTGTATGGCGGCGCTGGCCATTACACCCTTTATATTCATGTTTATCACTTCCCTGACGAGCAAGCGTTACCTGAGCTTCAACTTTGACCCCACGGATTTCAGTCTTAAAAATTACCCGACTATTTTTAATAATCTAAATATCGGAAGAAACATGCTGAACAGCATTATTGTTACGTTCTTCGCCTGTTTCCTCAACTGCCTTATCGGGTCCATGGCGGCCTACGGATTCGCGAAAAAACGTTTCCGCTTTCGGGAAGCCCTGTTCATGCTCTATCTGGCAACGATTATGCTCCCCATCCAGGTGAAACTCATTCCGATTTATACTATTATCCGCTATGCGGGGTTGATGAACACCTATCCCGCCCTGTTCCTTCCGCTGATAGACGCCTTTGGGGTATTTCTGATCCGTCAGTTTATGTTTAATGTTCCCGATGAACTCCTGGAAGCCGCCAACATTGACGGCTGCGGGGAAGCAAGAAAATTTTTTACCATTGTTATTCCCCTGATTAAGCCGGTACTGGTGTCCCTGACGATCTTCACCTTCATCGTCTGCTGGAACGATTTTCTCTGGCCCCTGGTGATCACCACCAGGCCCCAGATGCAGACCCTGACCCTGGCTTTGGCATCATTGAGGGGAAATTATGTTACCAATTACGGCCTCGTCATGTCCGGCGCTACCATCGCGTTCCTGCCTTCATTTTTCCTCTTCCTGATATTGCAAAAACAATTCGTCGAAGGTATAACCCTGAGCGGAATAAAAGGGTAAGGAGGCAGAAAAGGGATCATGCGTACCTATACTGCGGTTTACACCGGAGGGGTTCCCTCCTGGGATTCGCTTGCAAAAGCTGAAATAGATCTTCCTCACTGGGTAACCCCCCCGGAAGGAATCGCCGCCTCTGCCCGGCTTGGTTACGACAAGGAAAAGCTCAAGCTCAGGCTCGAAGCGCGGGAGAAAAAAATTCTTTCCCGCCTCTCGGGCCTCACCGATATGGTCTGTAACGACAGCTGTCTTGAGTTTTTCTTTTCCCCCTATGAAGGGCGTTATTTTAATTTTGAGTTCAATCCCCAGGGCACCTTGTACCTGGGTTACGGAATAGACCGGTATCATTCCTATCGTCTTTATATTCCCAAATACCGGGAACTGTTTTCAGTCAGCCCCTTTCCGCTTGAAGGGGGATGGGGGATGGATTTTTCCGTACCCTTGAGTTTTATAAACATCTACGCCCCCGCTTTTACCCTGGAAAAGGGCCGGAGTTTCCGGGCGAACTTTTACAAGTGCGGAGACGAAACCGAAGTCCCCCACTACCTTACCTGGAACAGGGTCGAAAGCCCCGTACCGGATTTCCACCGGCCGGAATATTTCGGCAATATCTTTTTGGAGTAGTATATGAACCAATTATCCTGGGGTGTTATCGGCGCGGGGGGCATAGCGGACCGGCGGACCCTGCCGGGAATGATGCAGGCGAAAAACGCTTCCATCGCGGCGGTGATGGAGATAGACCGCAATTTTGCGGAGGTCCTGCGAAAAAAATACAAGGCCCCAAAGGCTTATACCTCCGAGGAAGAACTGTTGGCGGACCCGGCGGTGGAAGCGGTCTACATCGCTTCTCCGGTAACCGCCCACTACCAGCAGGCCCTGGCCGCGGCCGGGGCGGGGAAACATATCCTTATTGAAAAACCGGTGGCCATGAAAATTGAAGAAGGAGAAGCGTTGATTAAACTTTGCGCGGAAAAGAAACTGCAGTTTTCCGCGGGGTTCATGATGCGTTTTCATCCCTGCCACCGGAAACTCAGGGAACTCGTATCCCAGGGCGGGTTGGGGAAGATCGTATCCCTGCGGGCCCAGCTTACCTGCTGGTATCCGGAGATCCCCGGGGCATGGCGGCAGGATCCCGCCTTGTCAGGCGGAGGCGCCCTTATGGACATGGGGATTCACTGCATCGACCTGCTCCAGTACATTACCGGGAGCAGGGCCGTCAGAGTATCGGCGCTTATGGGAACCAGCACATTTTCTTACGCGGTGGAGGACTCGGCGTCCCTCATCATGGAGTTTGAAAACCACGCCCACGCCTCAGTGGATGCTTTCTTCAATATCCCCGATGACGCCAGCGAAAACCGCCTTGAAATTTACGGAACCGGGGGATGCGCTTTAGCGGCGGGAACCATAGGCCAGACCGGCGGGGGAACCTGCTCCCTGGTTTATTCAAACCCCGGCGGGTATAATAACCAGCAGAACCGGAATGAGAGTCAGGGAAGGCAAAACCTTTCCTGGGAAGAAGCCAACCCCTATACCCTTGAAATCGAATCCTTTGGGGATAGTCTCTTAAAGGGCAAAAAAACGGAAGCTCCGGCGGAAGAAGCCGTTCAGGTACAGCGGGTCATTGCCGGCGCCTATCAATCGGCCCGGGAAGGCAGGGTCGTAGAAATACCACTCGTTTAATTTAAAGTTGTTTTTCAAACGCTGATAGTTTGAAAAATTTTAATCAGGAGGAAATTATGGCGAAGAAAGCATCGGATTTTAGATACAACACCGGGGCGGCAAAGGTCCCTTGGGCGGCGGTAGGGGAAAACTACAACGCCAAAGATGTCATGGCCTTTATCAAATTCTTGATGCAGGGCCGGGGAAAGGAATATACCGAGGCCCTGGAAGAAGTAAAAGGGGCGGTGAATAAACTGGCCGGTTTATCTTCCCCTCCGGGAAAACTTTCCCTGGGAACCGAAGTTGAAAAAGCGGAAGCGGCCTGCGATAAATACCTGGGAACTTCCGGCAGCATACTGCTCTGCAACTGTACCGCGGGTTTTGAAATTGCCTATAAATACGCCAGCATAGGTCCCGGCGACGAGGTTATCGTACCGGCCATCACCTTTATGGCAACCATTGCCTATCCCCTTTCGGTAGGAGCGAAACTGGTTTTTGCCGATATTGATCCCAAGACGGTAAATATCGATCCCGCGGACGTGGAGCGGAAGATTACCAAAAAAACAAAGATGATCGTCCCGGTGGACATCGGCGGTTATCCCGTAGATATGGACCCCATTATGAAGATCGCAAAGAGGCACAATCTGGTGGTACTTGAGGACGCGGCCCACGCTTTTGGCGCTCAATACAAGGGCAGGATGGTGGGAACCACCGCGCACTTTACGGGGTTTAGTTTTCATGAGGTAAAAAACAATACCTCCCTCGGCGAAGGAGGACTTCTTACCACTACCATCCCAGGCTTTCAAAATGACATGAAACGGGCCCGGTTCCTGGGGCTTGATTTCAGCCGCAAGGCCAAGGATTGGCTTTATGATGTTACCGCCATCCCGGGAAAATACGGCCCTTCGGTTCCGGGGAACGCCTCGGTAACGGAAATCCAGGCCCTGGGTCTGCTGCAACAGATGGGCCGCTACGAAACTATTTTGAAGGAACGCCGCAGGGCGGCCAACCGGGTTACCAAGCGGCTGTCCAAAAATCCCGCCATCATTCCCCAGGATCCGGGAAACAAGGATTATGTATCCACCTTTCATCTCTACCAGATCCAGATCGATCCCGAAAAAGCCGGCGGCGATGTACAGCAATTCAAGGCAAAGATGAGCGCCAAGGGGGTTACCAACATTCCCCACTTTGGTCCCCTATACCGGTTTGAAATTATCCGCCAACTGGGCTATACCCCTGAAGCTATCGCCAAAACCTGCCCGGTCTGCGAAGATGTTTTCTACCGCCGCTATACCCATCTTCCCATTTACGGGCTTTCCGATGAACAGCTTGATTATATGGCCGATACCGCCCTGGAATGTGTGGCGGAAATGCAGGCCGGAAAATAATGCTGACCGTACAACTTCTGGGGGACAGCTCCATATCCGAAGGTTTCGCGGAGATCCAGAATCTCCTGAATCTCCGCCAAGGGACAGGGGGCATCAGGGTTGAAGCGGAAAAGACCGCCGGGGCCCTGCTTGAAGTAAAAGGCGGTTCGGGAAAATACCGGATCCATTTTTCCGAAAAGGTTTTTTTCTTCCGCGGCCTGGGGCTCCTCTGTCAGGAATTGGAAAAGGGAAACCGGGAGATCGCCATAACCGAAATCCCCCGCTTCACCATGGATGGGGCTATGTACGATGTGACCCAGGGCAACGCGGTGATGCGGGTCTCCACGGTAAAAGAGATTTTAAGGCGCATGTCCCTCATGGGCCTCAATATGTTCATGCTTTATGTGGAAGACAGTTATGACCTGAAAGACCATCCTTATTTCGGGTATATGCGCTCCCGCTACTCACCGGGGGAACTCAAAGAACTGGACGATTTCGCCTGGTCCTTGGGAATAGAGATGATACCCTGCATCCAGACCCTGGCCCATCTCATTGACGTGCTTAAATGGGAAGTTTACCAGGACATCCGCGAAGATGACGATACCCTGCTGGTAGGAGAGGAAAAGACCTATCGCTTTGTGGAACAGATGATAACCCAGAGCGCGGCTCCCTTTCGCAGTAACCGCATGCATATCGGTATGGACGAGGCATGGGAGCTGGGACAGGGGAAGTATCTCCTTAAAAACGGCTACCGCAGTAAATTCGACCTTATGAACGAGCACCTGGCAAGGGTAGCGGAGATCTGCCGCAAAAAAGGAATCCAGGCTATGATATGGAGCGATATGTACTTCCGCGCCGCATCGCCCACCGGGGACTATTACGATGTTTCCGCGCCCATACCGCCGGAAGTTTCCGCTGCCGCTCCGCCGGACATACAGTTGGTCTACTGGGATTATTACCACGACACCGCGGACTTTTACCGTGAATGGCTCAAACGGCACAGCGCCTTCCAGGGAGGGACGGTCTTTGCCGGGGGTATGTGGAACTGGACCGGTTTTGGTATGAACTGGGGGAAAACCTTTAAAAACACCAATGCCGCCCTGGGGGCCTGCAAGGAATCGGGCTGTAAAGAAGTTTTTATGACCGTGTGGGGAGACGACACCACCGAGTCCAGTGTATACACCACCCTGCTGGGACTCCAGCTCTATGCGGAACATAATTTCCATGACCAGATTGATCTTGCATCTTTTAGGGAGCGGGCTTCTTTTTGTACCGGAATGGACAGTGAAAATTTTGAGGCCCTCAGCCGCCTTAACGAGATTCCCGGAACCGAAGCGGGGAATCCCAAAAACTTTAACGCCGCGAAAATACTTATCTGGCAGGACCCGCTGGCGGGGCTTTTTGATTACCCCATCAAGGACCTTGAGCTGACCGGCCATTATGCCCGGTGGGCCGCGTATTACGAGGAAGCGGCAAAGAACCGGGACCCCTACGGCCTCTTTGCCTTTTCCGGCCGGATTGCCCGGGTTTTGGAATTGAAAGCGGAACTGGGTAAAAAAATAACCGCCGCATACAAGGCTGGGGATAAGGCCGCCCTGGGGAATTTAGCGGAAAAAACCATACCGGAATTGATAAAGCGGGCGGAAGAACTGCGGCGCTTCAACCGGGAATACTGGATGGCCCACATCAAACCCCTGGGCTGGGAAGTTTTGGATCTGCGTTACGGAACCCTCATCGCCCGGCTGGATACGACGGCATACCGGATCAAATCCTGGCTTGAGGGGAAAACGCCCGCCATAGAGGAACTTGAAGAAGATCGGCTCCCCTTTTCTTCCCAGGGCCTTTCGGAATGTAATTGTTACGGACGTTTAGCCATGTCCGGCAGAATTTCGGCGAATATCTCTTACCGGTTTTAAGCAGCCGGGCTGCGCTTCGAGCGCCGGCGGGCCGCGGCTTTCCTCAGGGACCGGCGCAAGCTTCAGGGCAAAAAACGCCGCGGGTGCAATCGGGGCCAGGCGGCATACTGCCTGAAACCTTCGGCGAAGGCGCAGTTCGACTGAAGCCCCCGGTACTTGTTACAGGTTCGTATAAAATCAAGAAAATCAATATGATCATGTTCTCTCATCCAGACCACCTGACTTTTATGACAATTGATAGCCTCAAGTTTCTTTTCTATTTCTTCGGTAATATCCACATACTCGGTGGGGATAAAATTGATCCCCGCCAGGGTATCCATAAAAAAAACCGGAGGGAATGTGCCGGGACCGGAGGTCTGGGCCAAAAGGTGGGGGATGGTAGTGGTAAAGGAAACATCCTGAGCCAGAAACGAAACCTGTTCATGATCCCGCATATAATCCTGGGGATTATGGGTGATGATAAGATCCGCTCTGGTATAACGGACCACCTCGGTTAAGGCGTCTCTGACTTTTTTGTCCGATGCTTCCGCCTGGAGATCCCCCACATCGATGGAAATAGATTCGGCGCCAATTACCGCCGCGGCGTTTTTTGCCTCCTGGTCACGGAGCTCCCGAAGTTCCTCAGGCTGAATGACCACATGGCCAAGGTTCCCATTGGCAATATGGCACATAAACACCTGGTGCCCCTGTTTCACGTATTTCGCCAGGGTACCTCCGCAGCCGATTTCCAGATCATCAGGATGACAACCGATTCCTAAAATATTCATACACCTTTCCTCCTCTATCCGGTCTTTAATCTCCAAGATATACGGTATTTTCCGTTTCAACGGAAATGGTAAATATTCGATCAAGAAAAAAACGCAGAACCCCCAGGTTTTCCGCCGCCCCCATGCCGCTGCCGACTATCTGGCTGGAAATATCGGGACATACGCCGTTAATTCCGGGGATTTTGACCCGGGCCAGCACCATATTGAGAAAGGTCCTGCCCAATTCCACTATGCCGCCGCCGACAACAATCTTTTCGGGATCAAACATGCAGATCACATTACTGATACCCAAAGCGATTTTTTCCGCAATATCCCGGGCCGCCTCCATAACTTCCCGGTCTCCCTGTTCCAAGGCTTCCCTGATAAGCCGGTAATTTATTCGGGCAGGATTGCCGCCGCTCAGGGCATGGAGGGCTCCGTTACGGTTCTCACCCGCCCTGACCGTGAATTCTCTGATGACCGCAGCCTTACCGATCAAATTTTCCAGGCAGCCCCTTTTCCCGCAGACACAGAGGGAGCCCTTGGGATCTATAGACATATGACCGATCTCGCCGGTAAAGAGCCTGCCGTTTATCATGATCCCCGCCCCTACCCCGTCATCAATATTAAAATAGATCATGTCGCCGTTTTTTCCGCCGTATACGTATTTGTATTCCGCATACGCCCGGGCCGAAGATTGGTTTACCGCCGCCAGGGGGAGTTCCGGACACATCCTTTTGAGTTCTTCCAAAAGATCGAAATTTTCATCCGTATCCAGGATGGACAGATTGATCGATTTTTCCGCTTTGTTTATTTTGGCGGGAATGGAAACGCAAACCGCAAGCAGCCGGGATTCATCAAGACAGGAAGACCGGGATTTCAGCATATTCCATATTTTCGCGGCGCATCATTTTTTATACACGATCCGGCGGGAAAACTTTTCCAGTTCCCTGCCCCGTATATCATAGAGTATATAAGCGTAACTATCTTTCCCGAGGGACAGGGTAATGATCTGCGCCCGATCCCCGTTAATCTCAAGGCCTATGGGTTTTCTTCCCGAAGAGCCGGACGCCCGTTCACCGGTCATCCTGATAAGCCCCGCATCCATAAGCTCCTCCATAAGGAGGGAAACCGTTGAACGGCTCAGATTGGTGATCCGCGATATTTCAATGCGGGAGATACCTTCATTTTCAAAAACAAGATCAAAGATCTGTTTGATATTAGCTTCTTTGATGATGCTCTGATGCAGCCTGGACCTGGCGTTGTTTTCAAGGTTTATAAATCTCATAGGCCCCACATTTGTTTGTAGAATGAACTAATTATAACATATTTGCATCCCAAGTCAAGAAGGATCTGTGCAGATCCTAACGTAATTGACAAGCGGAATTTTCGCCCGTATAATTGTTTCATGAAGGCGGTAATGTACGGTGCCGGAAATATCGGCCGGGGTTTTATCGGACAGCTTTTTGCGGCGTCGGGATACGAGGTTACTTTCATCGATGTGGCCGAGCCGATCATAGACGGCATAAACCGGGAAGGCCGTTACCCGGTGAGGCTCCTCTCCGACAGCGGCAGCGTGGACCGCTGGATTGAAGGGGTAAAGGCGGTTAACGGAAGGGACACGGAAAAGGCGGCGGAGGCCATAGCCGCGGCTGACATCATGGCTACCGCGGTAGGCGTCAGGGTCCTTCCTTTCATAGCTCCGGTGATTGCGGAAGGAATAAAAAAGCGGTTTGTAAAAAACGAAAACTGCCTTAACATCATTATCTGCGAGAATCTCATTGACGCTCATAAGATGCTGGAGAAACTCATCAAAGAAAATTTGAATGAGCATGAGCAAGGGCTTTTTGATAAACACATCGGTCTCGTGGAGGCTTCCATCGGGCGTATGGTTCCTATTCAGACTCAGGAGATGCAGGACGGGAACCCCCTGCGGATCTGTACTGAAACCTACGGCTTTTTGCCCGTAGACAAGGATGCCTTTAAGGGGGATATCCCGCATATTGAGGGAATGTGTCCTTTCAGTCAGTTTGATTTTTACATTCAGCGCAAACTCTTTATCCATAACATGGGACACGCAGTTGCCTCTTATCTGGGAATGCTCCGGGGGGACGACTATCTGTACCAAGCCATCCGGCGGGGGGACATTCTCTATATTGTGCAAAACGCCATGCTGGAAAGCGCCCTTGCCCTTTCGGCAAAATTCAACATCCCCCCTTCGGACCTCCACTGGCATATTCGGGATTTGCTCCGCCGTTTTTCCAACCGGGCCCTCAAGGATACCTGCGCCCGGGTAGGGGGGGATACAACCCGCAAACTCGGTCCCCGGGACCGGCTCATAGGCGCCATCCGCTGCTGCGGGGAACAGGGGATTTCACCGGCCTTCATTTCCCTCGGCTGCGCCGCCGCGTTGTTCCGCCATCTTGAGGAAAAACAACAGCCCCAAACCCCGGAAGCCGCCGCCAAAGCCCTGGCGGAAGTATCCGGCCTGGATCTTGTCTCCCCTGAGGCTGCCCGGATACTTTCCTTTCATTCCTTGATTTCAAGGCAAGCCGATTTTCCGGAACTTATCACGGCCGCTGCTGAGGCGGGGTTTAAACCCGGGATAATTTAGGAACCATGCGGCTCCGGCATTACGGGGATTTACAGGGATCTGTTTAAATCCATCTTTTTCTCAAGAATTCATAATAATATGCCGATATTTGGAACGTCTTAAAGGGCGTTTTTAAGCGGACCGGGCATTGAAATCGACGTGTCCGGTGTTTCTGTCTTGACATTTTTGTCTTGACATATTGATGATTTTATAATAAATCTGTATATGTTGGGATTATATTCGAAAGAGTCGACCGAATTGTGAAGTGAGGCTCAGGGACCTTCCCTCCCAATTAACTGGGTTTTAGGGAGGTTTTTAATATGGAAAAATACGCAGGCGCTGGTTTCGGAACGCGGCGGCTGGTATTAAGGAGTGATTTATGGCAATCGTATTGACCGGATAAATTTCTTTCTTCAAATCATAGATATATCTGCAGGCGGCTTCCGTTTGTTCGGTATTCATCTCCCTAAGATTTTCAACAAAGTTAAAAGGGCAACATAAAGGGATGAGAATATGAAAAACTTTAAAGATTTAATGATAGTTGTATGCGGCGCGGTGTTGTGGATCGCCGGCTGCGCCATTCCTATGGGCGAGAATTTATTAATAGATAGGGATAGGGATGGAAACAACAACATACTTACCTATGTAACCGACTATAAGCTCCAAACCTATGTTCCCATTCCAAGGGCCGGGGAATCCCCGGTAACCCGGGTCAACCGGGGGGACTTGGATGTTACCGTGGCATGGCAGGACGGTACCGGAACGGACTTGCCTGTCCTGCCGGTGTTTCAAGCCGATACGGTATACAAGGCGGAAATAAAGCTCACCCCCAGATTCGGATACGGCTTTAACCCTTCCATGCCCTTCGCGTACCACCCGGGGAAGATACTGGTCCAGGTGGATGACCTGAGGAACCCCACCCGGACCGTTACGGTAACCTACAACAACTCCAACGACGCGGATATTACCTTTATCACCGACTATAACCTGCAAAGCTACATCCCGGTTCCCATTGCCGGGGAACGGCCGGTCCGGGCGCTTAATACCCGGGAGGACCTGACGGTTACGGCGGCATGGGCGGCGGAAAGTCCGCGGGGTTCCGGTACCTTTGTCTCTATAAGCGGCGCTGATTCCTTTGTTTTTGAGCTGGGAGCGGTGTACCGGGCATCGATAGAACTGACAACAGAACCGGGTTATCGTTTCTCCGGGGTAAAGAACTTTACCTATACCGATGGGTCCCGGATAGTTCCCGACGGTTCCGAAAGCGATCCCGGGCTCAGGAAGTTTACGGTTACCTATTTGGCGACCCGGGCGTCCATGAAGATCAGCGACTACAACCTGACCGCCTATCTGGCGAAACCCGTAAGCGGGATGACGGCGGTGGGGAGCTTTGCGGCGCCCCAGTACACCGGAACGGTGAGCTGGAGAAACAGCCAAACCCAGGTGGTCCTGGCCGGCCCCTACCAATACGGCACGGCCTATACCGCGGAACTGGTATTGACCCCCGCATCCGGCTATACCATAGCCGACATAGGGCAGGATGTCTTTATCCATACGGGGGCGGAGACCGTAACTAACCCGGCGGGGAGCGGGACCGTAACGCTTAGTTTTCAGCCGACCTCCAACGCCCCAAGTCCCACGGTGGTATACGACACCATTCTGACCAATCGCATTCCCAAACCGGTAAACCGGGCGACCCCGGTTATGTCTTTTATCACCAACCAGTACCGCGGAACCGTGGTCTGGAAAAACACCGCTACCCAGGCGGTGTTGAACGGCGGTTTTCAAACCGGCGTAACCTATACGGCGGTGGTTAGTTTGACCGCCCTTCCGGGTTATACCTTTATCGGCATAGGGCAAAACGTATTTACCCATGCCGCCGCCTCCGGGAGCGTGACCAACCCCCCGAACAGCGCTACGGTAACGATTAACTTTCCCCCGGCCGGGGCTTCCGGCCAGTTGGTGATGAGTTTTGGTCCGGTAGACGCGGCGGGCAGTGCCCTGAAGCTGATGAAGGATCGAAAAGACGATAACAACCCGCTGGTCATTGATCTGCCCGGGGGTATCGATGAAGTCGTTATCCCCAATACCGTGGAGATGCTGAGGGATTATAACAGCCCTGCCAATATAACCATTGACGGCGGCGGCCGGGTCCTCAAGATCGAGGACCCGGGTATACTCCTTACCGTGAGAAACGGGATTACCCTGACCCTGCGGAACCTTACCCTGCGGGGCATTGCCGCCAACAACAGGCCCCTGGTCAGGGTACAAAGCGGCGGCAAGCTGATCCTGGAGGAGGGCGCGGTCATTACCGGCAACACAACGAGCGCCAATGCCGGCGGAGTATGGGTCAATGGCGGGGAACTGGTCATGAACCCCGGGGCGGTTATCAAAAAGATGCGGATCAACGCCTCGACCGGCTACCACGGCGGCGGGGTGCTGGTCGACATGAACGGAAAATTCACCATGAACGGTGGGATCATAGGCGGGGAATCTTTGGAGGACGCTAACATTGTCCCCGGGGGCGGGTCCTCCGCTGGCGGGGTGAGTATCGGCCAGGGGTCGTTTACGATGTATGGGGGGAGTATCCAGTTTAATTACGGCGGCGGGATCGATCTCGCCAGGGGGACCTTCACCATGTACAGCGGGAGCATACGGGGTAATATCAGCCCCTACCCAAACACAACCCCCTACGAAGACGGCGGCGGGGTGTTTGTCAGCAGTTCTTCCGCAAGTTTCACCATGAACGGCACGAACGCGGTCATAGAGAACAACCATGTCAAGGGAGGCACCGCCATAGGCATCGGCAATTCCGACGGCGGGGGGGGAGTGTTGACGAACGGAAGTTTTACCATGAGTGCCGGCATCATAAGAGGCAACAGTGTCGACGGAAAAAAGAGCGGCGGCGGGGTATGTACGACAAATAGCGGGAGCTTCACGATGTCCGGGGGGACCATACAAAACAACACGGCGAGGAATGGCGGCGGCGGGGTGTTTGGAACCTTCGCTATGAGCGGCGGGGTCATAAAAGGCAACAGGGTACTGGACGCTACCGATACCTGGGCGGCAGGCGGGGTGTTTGCCACGGGAATATTCACGATGTCCGGGGGGACCATTGGCGGCGATGATCCGGCGGACGCCAATATCGCGGCTTCCGCCGCCAACGGGGTGTTTATTTCCGATACCTATCCCCTCCCCGGAAACAGCTTCAATCCGTTTATCATGACCGGGGGGACCATAAAGGGGAACTGCGCCGATAACACGAATAACTATGGGGTATATGTATATTCTTACGAGTTCTACGGAATCAGAGTGGCGACTTTCAGGATGTCGGGCTCCGCGGTGGTGGCCGGCAATAACAAGGTGTTTCTGAAAGAGGGCGCCACGATTACGATAGACGGCGATTTGAGCGCTGTCGGACCGGTGGCGGAAATTATACACGAAAAAGCTCCCGGCTCCGGAATCCATTTGCTCAGGGCAAGCACATCGGCCCTTATCCAGGAAAATTATACTAAGTTCCGATATGCGGACGGTACCGGGCTTATTGTCGTTAATGATACCCCTGCTAACGGGTACTATTATGCGGACTTCGCGGAATAACGGAGCGCCGGACTCGCTTAGGACGATTAAAGGAGCAGTGGGATGAAAGGGTTGAAGACGTTACTGGTTTTGTGGGGTGCGGTATTGGGGATCACCGGCTGTGCCCTTCCGTTGGGGGAGGATTATCTTATCATCCGGGACGGAAACGTCAATATCACCTATATAACCGATTACAACCTTCTGAGCTATGTGCCCATTCCAAAGCCGGGGGACCGGCCGGTAATCAGGGTGGACCACCGGGGAGACCTGGAGGCGGCGGTGGTATGGAAAAACGAAGCCGGCGATCCCCAGTCCTTTGAGGTTTTCGCGGCCGGTACGGTGTACAAGGCGGAGATACAGTTAAGCGCCAAACCTGGTTACGGGTTTTACTCTGCCACCCCCTTTACCTATCCCGACGGCAAGATAAACAGCCAGACCGGCGACCTGGGGGATCCGGTGCGGACTATTTCGGTAACCTATAATAACTCCGACGAATGGGACATCACCTATATCACCGACTACAACCTGCAGAATTATGTCCCGGTTCCCATGGCCGGGGAGATGCCGGTGTGGACGGTCGATACCCAGGCCCTCACCATTACGGTGCAATGGAAAGCGGAAGACCCGGCGACTCCCGGTTCTTTTGTCGCCGTCCCCGAGGACGCGGCCTTTATCTTCAGCCGGCACATCGTGTACCGGGCGGAAATAGACCTGGCAGTGAAAACCGGGTACCGTTTTTCCGCGGTGAAGAATTTTGTCTATGTCGACGGTACCACGGCGACCCCCCGGGACGATGGGACCGATCCCGGAACAAGAAGTTTCGATGTTACCTATCGGGAGACCAGGGCTCCTGCCATTATAAACGATCGCAACCTGACCCCCTATGTGCCCAAACCCATAATCGGGACCACGGCGATTAGCTCCTTTACCGCTCCCCAGTATACGGGAACCGTAACCTGGAAAAAAACCGGAACCCCGGAACTTTTGACCGGTCCCTTTCAACCTGATACGGCCTATACCGCGGAACTGACCCTGCATCCCGCTTCGGGCTATACCGCAAAGGGCCTTATGGGGGACATCTTTGTCCATACAGGGGCGAAAACCGTGACCAATGCGGCGGATAGCGGCGTGATAACCATGAGCTTTCCGCCGACCGGAAGCTATGGCAGCCCCACGGTAGTATACGATACCATCCTGACCAGCCGGCTGTCCAAACCGGTAAGCGGCATGACTCCGATGATGAGTATCAGCGGACCCCAATACTCCGGAGCCGTAACCTGGATCCCCTTTGACCGGGTCTTTCAAGAGAGTACGACCTATAAGGCGGTGCTTATCTTAAACGCCGCCTCGGGCTATACCTTTAACGGGATAGGGGGGAACGTTTTCTCCCACGGGGATGCGGTAGGAACCGTGATCAATGCGGCAGGGATCGGTACGGTAACCATAACCTTTCTCCCGACCGCTTCTTCTACCTACCAGGTCATTACCTCCTTTGGCCCGGAGGGGGACGAAACCAGCGCCCTATGGATGATGAAGGAACTAAAAAACGATACCTATCCTTTGACTATTGATCTTCCCGATAATGCCGTTGAACCGGTTGTGCCGGACAGCGTTACCCTGGTGGGGGGGCTCAACAGCCCCGCTACGGTTATCATCAATGGTCACCACAGTACCCTAAAAATAAACTCCCCGGGGACGCTCCTGACAGTGGGGGGCGGGGTTACCCTGACCTTGCAGAACATTACCCTGGAGGGCTGTAGTAACAACCATGCCGCCTTGGTCGTGGTGAGCATTGGCGGAAAGCTGGTCCTGGGGACCAACGCGGTCCTTACCGGCAATCAAAGCACCGGGAATGCCGGCGGAGTATGGGTCAACGGCGGGACCCTTGTTCTGAATAACGGCGGGGTAATCGAAAATATGAGCGCCGCTTCCCCCTACTCAGGCGGCGGGGTACTGCTCGACACCAACGGAATGGTTCTCATGAACGGGGGGACCATAGGCAGGGGCAATGCCGTTTCCGGTACCAATTCCGGCGGGGGTTTGTTGGTTAATACGGGGACCGTAAATATGAACAGCGGGACCATAGAATACAACAGCGCGGCGGCGGGTAAGTCCGGCGGCGGAGTGTATGTGGAGCAGGGCGCCTTTAACCAGAGCGGCGGGATCATCACGAATAATACCGTGGCCGATGAGACCACTTCCGGGGGCGGCGTATATCTTAAGGATCACAGCGCGATCTTCACCATGACGGGGCCGGCCCGGGTGGCGGAAAACAACAAGGTGTTTTTGGATATTTTGGGCACTTCGCCTTACTTTTTCTATGGCGCTTATATTGTAATCGGCGGTCCCCTGAGTTCCCCGGTTGCGGCAAATCTCATTGTCGGCGGCCCCCCCGGCAATCGGCACTTAGTGGGGGCGTCCACCCAAGCCCTCCTCTCGGCGAACTTGGGTAAGTTCCTTTATGACGGTGCCCCCGGTCATGTTGGTATTGCTTCCTATATGGTAGATGGCCGGTACTATATCGCAACCTATACAAACAATTAAAAGGCGAACAGGAGAGGAAAGATGAAAGGGTTTATGGTTTTGATGATTTTGTGGGCGCTGCTCGTCGCGGCCTGCGCCATTCCCCTGGGGGAGGATTATATAATAACCCGGGACGGAGCCGCCGGACTTACCTATATAACCGACTACAACCTCCAAACCTATGTCCCGATTCCCGCGGCCAGGCAGCGGCCGGTAACCCTGGTCAATGACCGTGAGGACCTGGAGATGAGGGTGGTGTGGAAAGATGAAGCCGGCGCCGCCATACCCCTGCCCTTTGATGCCTTCGCGGCCAATACAGTGTATCGGGCGGAAATAAAAATCGTCCCCAAACCAGGCTATGGCTTTTACTCCACCCCCTTTGTCTATCCCATAGGCAAGATAAGCGTCCAGATCGACGACCTGGGGGACTCGGCGCGGACCGTGACGGTTACCTATAACAACTCCGACGACTGGGAAATCACTTTTATCACCGATTATAACCTGCAAAGCTATGTTCCCATCCCCCTGGCCGGGGAGCGGCCGGTCCGGACCATTGATACCCGGACGGACGTGAAGATACAGGCAACATGGTACGAGGAAATTACCCCCGGGAATTATCAAGACCTGGCTCCGGACCCCTATGTCTTTACCCTGGGGTCCGTGTACCGGGCGGACATACGGCTGACGGCCAAACCGGGCTACCGGTTTATCCCGGGGAGGAACTTTACCTACGCCGACGATTTGACGATAACCCCCGGGGAGACCAGCTCCGATGTCAGGCGTTTCGAGCTTACCTATAGGCCCACCGTAAGTTCCACGGTGATAAACGACCTCAACCTGACCCCCTATATCGCTAAA
Organism: Spirochaetaceae bacterium; assembly: GCA_031282145.1. GTDB lineage: Bacteria > Spirochaetota > Spirochaetia > Treponematales > Breznakiellaceae > JAIRMO01. The sequence goes on from JAITEG010000057.1 coordinate 17,232, forward strand.
CCCATAGGCGGGGGGACCCCGGTTATGTCCTTTACCGGCTCCCAGTATTCGGGCATCGTGAACTGGAAAAACACCGGTACCCAGGAGGTTTTGATCGGTCCCTTTCAGCCTGATACGGCCTATACCGCGGAGCTTGCCCTAAGCCCCGGTTCGGGTTACACCTTTACCGGCCTGGGGGCGGACGCCTTTATCCATAGCGGGGCGGCGGCCGTAACCAGCCCGGCGGGAGGCGGTTCGGTTACCCTCGCCTTTCCACCCACCGCGGGGGCCGGCAGTTCTACCATCGTTTACGATACCATTTTAACCAGACTGCTGCCCAAACCGGTCAACGGCGTAACCCCGGTTACCGCTATTACCGGCTCCCAATACTCCGGAACCGTGGCCTGGACCCCGGCAGACAGTACCTTCCACCTTGGTGTCAACTATACGGCGGTGCTTACCTTAACCGCCGCGCCGGGCTATACCTTTACCGGGATAGGGCCAAATGTATTTTCCCATGGGGACGCCCCCGGGACCGTAACCAACCCCCCGGGCAGCGGTACGGTTACGATTGCCTTTTCCACCGCCCGCCCCCCAAGCTATTCGGTGATGAACTTCGGCCCCCCGGAGGAGACGACCAGCGCCCTGGCTCTCCTCAAAGCAAGAAGCGCCGCGAATGATCAGGTGTTCATTGAGCTGCCTCCGGGCTCGGAGCCGGTCCCCTACGGCGCGGCCCTTACCCACTATGTTACGAGTCCCGCCACGGTGATAATCGACGGCCACGGCAGGACCCTGACCAAGACCAGCCCCGGGACCCTTATCACCGTTGGGGCAAACGTCATCCTGACCCTGCAGAACATCACCCTGCGGGGCCACGCCAACAACAACGCCCCCCTGGTTACGGTACAACACGGCGGCAAGCTCATTCTGGGGTCCGGGGCGGTGCTGACCGGGAACGACACCGATTCGGACGCCGGGGGAATATGGGTCAACGGCGGGACCCTCATCATGAACCACGGGGCGATGATCAAGGAAATGGCGGCCCTGCGGGCGGGGGGGGTGCTGATCGACAACGGCGGCGATTTTATCCTGGTCGACGGGACCATAGGCGGAACCGATCCCGGCGACGGCAATAGGGTGAAGCCCCTCTATTCCGGCGGCGGCGGCGTTTTGGTCGCGGGGGGCTTCTTCGACATGTACGGCGGCGTCATTGCCTCCAATAAAGCGGAGGCCGAACACTCAGGCGGCGGGGTGGCGGTCTCGGGCCGGGGCAGCTTCACCCACCACGCCGGAACCATCACGAAGAACACGGCCCACTCGCCCCATTCCGGCGGCGGGGTATGCGCCTTTTGGGACTCCTATTTTCCGGGCTCCGCCGTTGCCGTCACCATACGGGGGACCGCGGTCATAGCGGGCAATACCGCCTGGGCGGATGAATCCGGCGGCGGGTTGTATGACGACAGCAACGGCGAGCTCGTCATCGAGGGCGGAACCATCCGGGGCAATACCTCCAAGGGCGTTTCCTCAGGCGGCGGGATATACGCGGAGACCCCCCTCTCCATGGAAGGGGGGCTCATAACGGAAAACACCGCCGAGGGGCTTGCTTCCGCGGGGGGTATTTACGCCCAGGAGTTCGACTATTCCGGGGGGACGGTGTCCCTTAATACCGCCCAGGAGGCCCACTCCGGGGGCGGCATCTACGCGCGGATCGGCGGCACCCTCTCCGGCGCGACGGTGTCCATAGAAGGCAACCGGGCCCTGGAAGCCCACTCCGCGGGAGGGGTCTATGTGGGGGACAACATGGTCTTCTCCATCCGGCGCGGCGCCGTAAAAGACAACACCGCCTGGGGGCCCGCTTCCGCCGGGGGGATCTATGTATACGGCAACGCGGAGATCTACCCCGAGTACAGCGGGGCCCCGATCACGATAAAGGGCAACCGGGCCCTGTGGAACGGCGCCGTGAGCGGCAACGAGTCCGCCGGCGCCATATACGTCGCGGGGGGCAGCAACCCGGGGGGGCGCTTCGGCATGGCGGGGGGGATCATAGGCGGCGCGGCCCCGGGGGACGCCAATACCGCGATCATAGGCGCCAACGGGGTGTATGTGGCCGGCATGTTCCAACTGGGGTATGGGGAGATAACGGGGAATACCGGCTACGACAACTATGGGGTCTACGTTGCCAACACCGACCTGGAGGCCTTCTCCCTGTCCGAGGGCGCCGCGGTGGACCCGAGCAATCTGGTTTTCCTCGCGGAGGACGCGGTAATCAACCTGAGCTACCATTACACCCAGGGCGGCGCCACTATCGCCAACCTCGCCTGCGACAATCCCCGGTCCTACACGGATTACCCCTCCAACCCCACGAAGCTGCTCTGCGTGGAAGACTCCGCCGACAGCAGCCTCATGGACCTCCTTAAACCCCGCTTCCTCTACCGGGGCGCCCCCCTCAACATACAAACCTCCCAACCCATCACCATAAACATCTGGACCACCCGCTACTACGGGTACTACGAGCCGTAATCCCCGGGCCGTATCGGACCGGGGAGGGACCATAGGGGACAAGCCTTCGGATTTCATCCAGGCTTTGGATCACCTGGTCCGCGTCTTTGCGGAGGGTTTGGATTTTTTCAGGCCAGGTACGGCTGATATATTCGGTGGTGAGGACCGGGATCATCCCCGCGGTCCTGGCGCCGGTCAACTCCTGGTGACCGCCATCCCCCACGTAGAGGCATGTTCCGCTTTCTACCCGGAGCTTTTCCGCGGCCAGGGTAAATATCCGGGGATCGGGTTTTAAAAGCCCTTCCTCACAGGAAAAAAGGATCACGTCAAAGGCACGGCTCAAGGCCGAACCTTGCCAATACCGGATATCCATAACATCGGCATTGCTGACCAGAGCGGTTTTGTACCCTTCTTCCCGGAGGTCCCTGAGAAGGGTGAGGTTTTTTTCTTCAATACCGTAAATCGCCCTTCGAATCCGTTCCATCCGGGCTTCCGCAGCCCGGCGTATTTTTTCCGGGGAAAAACCCAGTCCCCGGAGGGTGAGGGTCATAATTTGGCCGGGGTCCCGGAGCTTCCCCCTGCCCCAGGTTTCATAATCCTCCGTATACCGCGCCTCAAAATCCTCCCGATCCATTCCCAAAATGGAGTATTCGTTTGCTTCCTCCGGGTCCCGGCCCAGGGGATTTATCAGGGTGAAAAAAAGGTCGAACACCACCGCCTCTATGGGCCCGGACCCCGCGGGAGGTGTTTCCGGCGGCGGGGGAAAGGGCATACCCTAGAATTTCCGGGAACCGGGCTTTACCAGGGGAAGCCCCTGGGCACAGAGCCCGCAGGAAGCGGCATCCCAGTCGGAAACCACTACGGTACAGGCGGCATAGAGGGGCCAGGTCAGGGGCACCCCCGGCGCCCGGCGGTCCACGAGACAGGCCAGGGCGGTAATCCGCGCTCCTAGCCCTTCCAGAACCACCGCGCTTTCCCCGGATGATTTCCCCGTAGTGACCACGTCCTCGGCAATGAGGATCGCCGCTCCCTTTTCCACCGTAAAACCCCGGCGCAGGGACATGGCCCCCCTTTCATCCCGTTCGGTGAAAAAGGCGGGAATCCCCAACTGGCGGCCTAACTCATAGGCCACGATGATGCCCCCCATGGCCGGCCCTACAATGGCGTCTATGACCAACTTCCCCGCGTCAAGGTCCCGCCGGATCCGTTCCGCCGTAGGCTTCAAAGCCGCCGCCGTCCGGTCGGGGTACTGTAAAAGCCGGGCGCATTGAAAGTACCGGTCCGAATGCCGCCCCGAGGAGAGCAAAAAATGCCCCTCCAACATGGCCCCGGATTCCCGTAATAGGGCAATACTATCTTCCATAAAAAAACAACTCCCTTGATGCTCAAAAGCATACCCACGAATCAGCCTTGGGGCAAGGGGAAGGGGAATTATCGGAAAATGGGGATTGACAATACTCCATTAGTTAGTAGACTTTAACTCAAGGAAGGAAAATATGAACTTATTTGATTTAAAAGGCAAGATAGCGCTCGTGACCGGCGCTTCTTCGGGCCTCGGCGTCCAATTCGCCAAGGCCCTGGCAGGGCAAGGGGCGGATCTGGCGATTATCGCCCGGAGGCAGGAGAAACTTGAGGAAGTTAAAAAGACCATCGAAGGATTGGGGGTGCGGTGCTTCGCGTTTAAATGCGACGTCTTGAAGAACGACGAGATCAAAACCGCCGTCACCAAAATAAAAGAACACTACGGCAGGATCGATATTTTGGTAAATAACGCCGGTACCGCCCGGTCAAATCCCGCCGAATCCCAGTCCGACGATGATTGGAACGCCGTCATCAATACCAACTTGAACAGCGTGTATTTTGTCGCCCGGGAAGTAGGCAAAGTCATGATCGCGCAAAAATACGGCAAGATCATCAATGTCGGGTCTATCCACAGCAATGCGGCCATGGCCACGAGCCCCCTGAACGCCTATTGCGCCTCAAAGGGCGGCGTTTTGATGCTTACCAAGGCGCTGGCAACCGAATGGGCGAAATACAACATCACCGTGAACGCCATTGGTCCGGCGTATTTCCCGTCGGAAATGACCGGCGCGGTTCTGAGCAACCCCAATTTCGCCAATGTGGTTAAGACCTATTGTCCCATGGGCCGCCCGGGCAAGGAGGGGGAACTGGACGGAGCCGTCATCTATTTTGCCTCCGACGCCTCCAGCTACACCACCGGCCAGTTGCTTTCCATTGACGGTGGTTGGACAGCGATATAGCATAGCCCAAAAGTTCCCCGCAGGGGAACTTTGCCCCTTCTCAGGGCATCGGTGTTTACTTTTTTCAGTGTAAAAATTCCCTTGTAGTGTCCCAAAACATAAAAGCAAACGCCGATGTCCTAACTTCCCCCTTGACAAAAATATTTTTTTTCCTTATATTTAAATAGAATTATATCGATATTTTTTTATCTATATATTTTTAGGAGTATAATATGGCAATAAAAACCCAGGATGAATTAAACGAACTGGTGGTCCGGGTTACCGCGGCCCAGCGAAAATTCGCCGAATACACCCAGGCACAGGTGGATGTGATTTTCCGCCACGCCGCCCAAGCGGCTAACGAAAACCGGCTCAGGCTGGCCAAACTTGCGGTGGAAGAGACCGGCATGGGAGTTTTTGAGGACAAGGTGATCAAGAATCAATTCGCCTCGGAATTCATATATAACAAATATGCGGCGGAAAAAACCTGCGGCATCATTGAGGAAGACAGCGAGGCGGGGATCGTGAAGATTGCCGAGCCCATCGGGCTTATCGCGGGGATAGTCCCCACCACCAACCCCACCTCCACGGCGATTTTTAAGAGCCTCATCACCCTCAAGACCCGGAACGCCATCATCTTTTCCCCCCACCCCCGGGCAAAAAAGGCCACGGTGGAGGCCGCCCGGATCGTCCGGGACGCGGCGAGGGAGGCCGGCGCCCCCGAGGACGTGATCGCCTGGATAGATGAGCCCACGGTGGAACTCTCCTCGGCCCTGATGCGTCATCCGGGGGTGAACCTGATCCTCGCCACCGGGGGACCGGGCATGGTCAAGGCCGCCTATTCCTCGGGGAAACCCGCCATCGGCGTGGGGGCGGGGAATACCCCGGCAATTATCGACGAGACCGCCCATCTCAAAATGGCGGTGAGTTCCATCCTGATGAGCAAGTCCTTTGACAACGGAATGATCTGCGCCAGCGAACAGTCGGTGATCATCCTGGACGCGGTATTTAAAGAGGTGACCCAGGAATTCATCCGCCGGGGGGCCTATATTTTAAGCCCCGGGGAAAAGGAAAAGCTTAAGCCCGTGATCATGAAGGACGGCAGGGTCAACGCGGATATCGTAGGTCAGCCGGCTTATAAAATCGCTGCCATGGCGGGCCTTACGGTCCCGGAGGAAACCAAGATCCTCATCGCGGAGACCGCTGAGGTTTCCCCCAACGAACCCTTTGCCCACGAAAAACTCTCCCCGGTACTGGCCATGTTCCGTGCCCGGGATTTTGACGATGCCTGCCGGATCGCCCGGGAGGAGATACAACTGGAGGGATTGGGACACACGGCGGTGCTTTACACGGACCAAGACAACCGGGAACGGATCAAGTTGTACGGGGAGATGATGAATACCGGCCGGGTACTTATCAATATGCCCGCCAGTCAGGGGGCTATCGGGGATATTTATAATTTTAAGCTGGAACCTTCCCTTACCCTGGGCTGCGGAAGCTGGGGAGGAAACGCGATCAGCGAAAATGTGGGGGTGAAACACCTCTTAAACGTAAAAACCATCGCGGAACGGAGGGAAAATATGTTGTGGTTCCAGGTACCGCCCAAGGTTTATTTCAAACAAAACGCCGTTTCCGAGGGTCTGCGGGACCTGGGGGGCAGGAAACGGGCGTTTATCGTTACCGACAAATACCTCTTTGACGCGGGCTTTGTAAGCCGGGTAACGGTTCCCCTCCAAAGCATGGGGATCGAATACGAGGTCTTTTTTGATGTCCACCCCGATCCGGATCTGGCCACCATCTACAAAGGGGTGGATATTATGAATATCTTTAAGCCCGACGTGGTGATCGCCCTGGGAGGCGGCAGTCCCATAGACGCGGCCAAGATCATGCGGCTCATGTACGAGCAGCCCATGGTCCAATTTGGGGAACTGGCCATGCGGTTTATGGATATCCGCAAGCGGATCTACAAGTTCCCCGAATTGGGGAAAAAGGCGATCTTCGTGGCGATCCCCACGACCTCCGGAACCGGTTCCGAGGTAACCCCCTTTGCGGTGGTGACCGATGAAAAAAAGAGCATCAAGTACCCCATTGCCGACTATGCCCTGACCCCGGACATGGCCATTGTGGACCCGGACTTTATCATGAACATGCCCAAAAGCCTCACCGCCTATTCAGGGCTGGACGCCATTGTCCACGCCACCGAAGCCTATGTGTCGGTCTTTGCCACGGAGTTCACCAACGGCCTGGCCCTGGAAGCCCTGCGGCTCCTCTTTAAATACCTCCCCGGAGCGTATAAGGAGGGAGCGAAAAACCCCAAGGCCCGGGAGAAGGTCCACTACGCCTCCACCATGGCGGGGATGGCCTTTGCCAATGCCATGCTGGGGGTCTGCCACTCCATGGCCCACAAACTGGGTTCCGCCTTCCACGTGCCCCACGGCCTGGCCAACGCGGTACTCCTCACCCATGTGATCCGGTACAACGCGGTGGACGCCCCCCGGAAACAGGCCACCTTCCCCCAATACAAATACCCCGTGGCCATAGACCGCTACGGCCGGCTTTCGGACTACCTGGGACTTGGGGGAAAAACCCCGGAGGACAAGGTGGAAAAGTACCTTGAGGCCATTGAAGCCATCAAAAATGAATTGGAGATCCCCCCCACCATCCGGGACATCGGCATTGAAGAAAAGGCCTTCCTCGAGGTCCTGGAAGATATGTCCATGCAGGCCTTTGACGACCAATGTACTGGCGGCAACCCCCGTTACCCCCTGTTGAGCGAAATAAAACAGCTCTATCGGGATGCCTATTACGGGATCGGGGCAAAACCGGAGCGGTCGGGAAAAGTGAATGAGGGG
>JAITEG010000065.1 GCA_031282145.1 Spirochaetaceae bacterium
TTTTTAAATTGTTTTAACGTATCGCTTATTTCATCATGAGCAGTAATCACATACCCCAGGCGCAGGCCCGCCATACCAAAGCCTTTTGAAAAGGTCCGGGTAACCGCTATATTGGGATATTTTGGAATCCGGTTTATTGCGGAATTGGCAAGGGGCATATAATCACCATAGGCCTCGTCTACGATCAAAATTTTATTCATGGAAGCGGCTTTTGCGGCTATTTTTTCGATGTCCGCTAAGTCGATTATCTGCCCGGTTGGGTTATTGGGGTTTTCCACGATGAACAGGTTATAGGCCTCGTTCATTTTTGCGAGGTATTTGTCCGCTTCAAATTTATAGTTATTTGCCTTTTCCATGGCGCAGTACTCATACGCCGCCCCCAAACAGGCGACGTGATCGATATATGCGGTAAACTGCGGTCCGTGGCCCAGTACCTTTTTCCCGCCGGAAAGAAAAATCAGATTGAGGTTTTGTAAAATGTCGATAGACCCATTGCCCAAAAACATAAAATTCCGGTTAAGCCAGGCAAGATCCGGACTTTTGCTTTGGTAATACGCGGCTATGGTATCAAGTACGGTTTCGTCATGGGGATAGTGTTTTATGGTGTCCTGGTCTATGGTCTTAAGTTTCGCCATAACCGAGGGCGGAAGATCTTCGGGATTTATCCCAAAGGAACAGTCCAGATCAATGGGCTCGGGGATTTCACCCACGGCGTAATCCTTCAGCGTATACATTCTGACATATTCGTTTAACTGAAAAGTATGTTTTTTCATAGCCCCGTCATTTTATCTCCCCTCGTCGCTCCGGGGCAAGCGTTACTCCGCCCATGGGCATAGCAGTACACACAACCCGCCGGACAGGAACCGTAGGCGCCGATATCCACACTGGGGGCGCAGCGACAATGGGGCCGCTGGTTTTTATCTTTACCGGCTGTCTTTATGCCCCATAAGTCCGCAATAAGCTTTCCATCGATACAGGACCCGGCGGATATGCCCAGATCTTCAAGGTTTTCCGCCTCCGCGCAGGCATACATAGCCATTCCCGCTTCCCGGGCCATACCGGCCAGCTCCGATAAGAGTTCCCGGACTTCGGGTAACAGCGTTCCTTCCGGGGTATAGTGGGGCAGCGGCATTAAGGTTCCGGCCTTTTCCAGGGCGGCCACCCGCTGTTTCGCGCCGCCATATTCGTCGTAGACACTGATAATGACCCGGCGGACCTTTCCTTTGAGGCCCCGGGACAGCCGCCGGAAATTCCTCCTATGAAAAGCCGGAGCCGTGCAATCGCTGAGAAACAGGGGATCATACCGCCATATACTCCGTTCCGGCCCCAGTTTTTCCGCCAGCCCCTCCATGGCCGCCATGACCGCTTCCGGCGCCGGCATATTCGGCTCCAACACCGCGGGATAGCCGGTCAGGGTGGTCATCACGTAAAAACGATAGCCCCGGCCCTCCAGCGCGTCCCCATGGGTCAAAAGCGCCTGAGGGTCCCTGGTCCAAAAGACCAAAGCCTCGACATCCGGGGGGCAGAGGGACACCCGCCGGACCTGGGCGGCGTTAAAAGGGTTCCTCACCTCGACAAACCCCGCGTCTATCCGTTCCAAAAACCAATCAAATTGAAACCGGGGAATATCTCCCCGCCGGGACACACTGACTATCATATTTCACTATATCACGAATCACTTGACACAATCCTCATCATGGGGTATATTTCAACCATCATGGGGGTGTAGCTCAGTTGGCTAGAGCGTTTGAATGGCATTCAAAAGGTCAGGGGTTCAATTCCCCTTACCTCCAAAAAGAATCTTTTACAGCCTTTTTAGGGTAACGGTAGCCCAAACAAGGCATTTATGAGTCCAACCAGTGGGGGAATTGAAACTTTTTTGCGGCCTTGAGAGCCGAAAGGCTCGAAAGCTAAGCGTCCAAGGATGGACGCTTAGCAAAAAAGACGGCCCGGAAGGAGCAAACAGGATGTTTGCGACCGGAGGGCAATTCCCCTTACCTCCAAACCTCGACATGGGTACTCGTAACAGATCCGTGTTCGTTCGTGACGTCCGTGGTTAAAGGCTAAAGTGCGGTCATCGGTGTTCCCATTGTCTTGATGAACCGGATTATGTTACACTCTCATCATACAAAGGGAACAGCAAAATGCCTAAAATCGACGTGAACGAAGAAGTTTTTTATGCCCTGGCGGGCCGCCGCTGGGAAACCAGGGAGGCTTTTGAGGAAGCCCTTACCTGCGCCAAGGCGGAGTTGGACGAGGATTCGGACAAAAGCCTCCCCCCGGAAGAGCGGGTCCTCAAGATTGAGCTCAACGACACCAACCGGCCCGATCTCTGGGCTACCGCGGGCTGTGCCCGGCAGCTTCGCCTCCACCAGGGGGGTAAAGTGCCGGAGTATCCCTTCTTTTCGTCCCCCGGCAAATCCAGGCCCGCCGTCCACCAGGTGCGGGTGGACGCCTCCGTTAAGGGGGTCAGGCCCTATCTCGCGGGGTTTATCGCTTCGGGAAAGGCGATTACCGATGCCGCTTTGCGGGACATGATCCAGACCCAGGAGAAGCTGGCCTGGAACTATGGCCGGAAGCGGCGGACCATCTCCATGGGGCTTTACCGGATCGCCATTATTCAATGGCCCATTATCTACAAGGCCGTAGACCCCGACAGCGTTTCCTTTGTGCCCCTCCAGTGGGAGGTGCCCCTCACCCTTCGGGAAATATTAAAACAGCACCCTAAGGGCAAGGAATACGCCTTTATTCAGGAACATGAACCCCTGCATCCCCTATTGGTGGATGTCAAAGGGGCGGTCCTCTCCTATCCGCCGATCATCAATTCCGCGGACCTTGGGGCGGTCCAGGTGGGGGACACGGACCTTTTTGTGGAACTTACCGGGACCGATCAGAGCGCGGTGACTCTGGCGGCGTCTATTATGGCCTGCGACCTGGCGGATCAGGGCTTCACCATTGAGCCCGTGGAAGTTGAGTATGCATACGATACCCCCTTCGGCCGGAAGGTCACCACTCCCTACTACTTCCAGGAGCCGGTTTTCTGCTCCTTTGCCCGGATCGAGCGCTTCCTGGGGGAAAAACTCGACGCCGATGTTTGTATCGCCGCCTTGGAACGGATGGGCGCTAAGGCGGAAGAGGTCATTGCGGTGGAACGGGGTGAAAAAGTCGAGACTGCGGGCATTAAAGTCTATCCCCCGGAATACCGGAATGACTTTCTCCACGCCGCGGATGTGGCGGAGGATGTGATGATAGGCCGGGGGCTTACCACGTTTAAACCCGAACGGCCCCGGGATTTTACCGTCGGCAGGTTATCCCCCATCACGGTGTTCAGCCGGAAGGTGAAGGAACTCCTCGCCGGCATGGGCTATCAGGAGATGATCTACAATTACCTGGGCTCCCGAAAGGACCTGGTGGAAAATATGCGGGGGGATGGTTCGCGGATTGTCCGTATATCTAATCCTATGACCGAAAACTATGAATATGTCCGGGACAGTGTCTTGGCCTCCCTTTTAATGAGTGAATCCGTATCGGGCCATTCGGTATATCCCCACCGGATTTTTGAAATCGGCAAAGTGGCGTACCGGAATCCCGTGGAAAATTATGGGGTCAGTACCCGGCAATACCTGGGATTCCTCCTCGCCGACAAGGACGCCAATTTCAACACCGCCGCAGGGCAGATCCAGACCCTGTTTTATTATATCAGCCGCGAATACACGGTGGAGGCCTCCGACGACCGCCGGTTTATCCCCGGCCGGGCCGCCGCGATCCGGTATCAAGGGGAGCGTATCGGTGTGTTTGGGGAATTACACCCGGAGGTACTGGAAAACTGGGGGCTCACCATACCTGGTATTGCCGCGGAACTGGACCTGGACGCCCTTTTGGAGGCATAGACCAACCACTCGCGATAAGTGATTTATTCGTGGCGAGGGTTTCATACTCCTCTACACGTTCCTGCGTGCGAGCCTCTGGGGCGGTTATACGGGTATGAAGCCCGAATCCAATACCTTACAAGAACAACCATACCCGTCCGCTTTGTGGCGGGGTTGGTTTATTCAGGCGGTTAATTCAATCAATAGGATATAAGATGACCTTTATCGCCTCCTTGCTACGCAGGAGATTAAGGGCTTTGTCGAAGTCCGCGATGGTCATTTTATGGGAGATCACCGATTTGAGTGAAAATTTACCCGCCAAGACAAGGTTTATGACGTTTTTCCAGGCCACCCAGTCATAGCCGAAATGTCCCTTGATTGTCACCGCCCGCTCAATGATGCGGTCCATGGAAAAATCCACCGGACGGATATCGTACCCCACCTTTACCACAACGCCACTCATACGGACCAGTTCTATCGCCTGTTTGAGTACGGCATTAGCCCCCGCGCAGTCTATAACCGCCGCCGGTCCCTCGCCACCAGTAAGTTCCCGTACCCTGGTGATTGGATCGCCCTCGTCCGCCATAACAAAATCGGTAGCGCCGTTTTCTTTGGCCAGCTTGAAACGCTCCTTATCCTGAGCAAGGCCAATGGCGATGATCTTTGCTGCCCCTGCGGCTCGGGCAGACTGGATGGCAAATTGTCCCAAGGCGCCGACGCCGAATACCGCCGCATGTTCTCCGGGTACAAGCCGGGCCTCCTGCACAACCGCCCGGTACGCATTGCAGGCGGGGTCCAATATGGCCGCTTCCTCAAAAGACATACCGTCAGGGATCC
>JAITEG010000102.1 GCA_031282145.1 Spirochaetaceae bacterium
GCGGCCGACGGGAGTCGAACCCGCGTCACAAGCTTGGGAAGCTTGGATAATACCGTTATATGACGGCCGCATAAATTAACTCCGGCGATTCGAAAACCGACCGGGTTTTGGAATCGCTCAACTTTCGATATAATAGCTCACTTCAGGTGTGTCTGTCAATAATACTTGAGGCATTTTTAAAATGTCCCCGGACGGTTGCAAGAACTCAATATTTAATGGAAAAATCCCGGTAGACGCCCAGGGGAGCACGGAGGTCGTAACGGACCGCATCCACCCGGGCGCCCGGCGGGCCCCGGTGGAGCCACCGGAGCAAAGTTTCAAGCTTTTCCTTGGGGCCCTCGGCAAATATCTCCACCTCCCCTGCATGGGTATTCTTTACCCAACCGGTAAGACCAAGCCGCCGGGCCTCATAGTAGGCGGAATACCGAAAACCCACCCCCTGAACCCGACCCTCGACCAGGGCGAAAAACGCGGAAGAACCTGGGGAATTCCGAATAGCCATGAAAATAAACCTAGCCGAATTTCGGGATTGACGCAAGATTTTTGAGGCTTTCTCCAAATTTTGGGCTTGGAAAAGTCTCTTTTCTCATATTTCTTCCTCGTCCCATACCCTTTCGATCACCGAAGGGGAAAACCCTTCGTATTTTAGGTGTTTTTTCAAGAATTTATCCGTTTTGGGATCATGAGGATACTTTTTTTTCAGATATCGTTGGAGCAGGGCCGATTCGGTCTGAACATCCAAAACGGTTCTTAAAGCCTCCCCGGCGGCAGAGGAACCAATACCCCGCCGGCGGAGGGCGGCCAAAAGTTTCCGGGGGGCCTCGGCGGAACGGGCCAGCCGGGCATGAAGCCACAGGACCGCATACCGCTCATCGTTGATAATTTCCAGGTCCGTAAGGTAAGCAACCACCACCTGTATACAGGCCGCGGCAAATCCCCGGAGTTCCAGCTTGTGGGCAATACCCCGGCACGTCTGTTCCGCCCGGGCCACCAAGCGCAAGGCGGCCCGTTCCGTCCGGTAACAAGCGGCGGCAAAACGGCAGGACTCCTCTTCAACGGAGGACAACTCCCTGCCGGGAGAAAAAAAAGCTTCATCCTGAAATTCAACGGGAAGATAGGGAAGTTTAAAAGAAAATAAAGAACCGTCCGACAATCCAATCCGCAAAACCGAGGAGTTTGAGTTATCTCCGGTTCCAACTTTTAAGGATACCACCGTCATGGATGGCCGCCCCGCCGCGGCAAAGGCCATACCGGGATAAAACAACCCCGGCCTATGTTACCGTTTGGAGAATTGGAACCGTCTGCGGGCGCCAGCCTGTCCGTATTTTTTACGTTCCACCATTCGGGGGTCCCGGGTCAAAAAGCCGTTACTGCGCAAACTCGTATAATTGCCCTGATCTACCTGGCAGAGCGCCCGGGCCAGCCCGTGACGGCAAGCCCCGGCCTGGCCGTTGGATCCGCCGCCATAAACATTGATCAGTATGTCGAATTTGTTTTCACTGGCGGTGACCATCAGGGGCTGACGCACCATCATGGCATGTTCTCCCTGGGGAAAATACTGGGCCAATTCCCGGCCGTTAATAACGATTTTACCGGCTCCATCCCGAACATACACCCGGGCGACAGAGGTTTTTCTTCTTCCGGTACCAATACCAAGGTTCTTAATCACATTTCACCTCTTGAATTATAACTCAATAGCTTGAGGATTTTGGGCGGTATGGGGATGATTCGGGCCGGGATACACCTTAACATTTTTTAAGAGTTTCCGTCCCAGGGGTCCCTTGGGCAGCATCCCCTTAATAGCCAATTCAAGGGGAGCCGAGGGATGGCGGTTGATAAGTTTCTCAAAATTAACGGCCTTAAGCCCTCCGACATACCCGGAATGGTGATAATAGAGCTTCTGCTGGGCTTTACGGCCGGTAACCGCGATTTTATCCGCGTTCACCACCACCACGTAATCCCCCATTTCCTGATGGGGCGCGTAAATAGCCTTTTCTTTCCCCCTGACTATGGAGGCAACCCTGGCGGCGACCCTGCCCAGGACTTTGCCTTCGGCGTCAATCACAAACCATTTCCGTTCCACCAGAGCGGGTTTCATAAATATTGTCTTCATATACCCTTCTCAATATATTAGCGAATTAAAAAGATAATGCCATAAAGGGGCGGAATATGTCAAGGGGAGATCGACCATTTCCCGCAATTCTCCGGGCACCGGCCTTTACTTTTACCCAGTTCTGTATCCCGGTGTAAAGAGCCCTATCGTATTTCTATCTTCACGCTCACCGGCCGGGAAGCGCCCTTCTCCAGGGAAACCGGAAGGGGAGCGGCATCTGCGGCGGTCACCGTATAGGACCCGCTCAGCAAAACCTGGTCCCCTTCGGCGTTTACCGACTCAAAGGCCGCGGCGGGAAGGACAAATTCCACCGCCGCCGATGCCCCCGCGGGAAGGGCCAGCCGGCGGAAGGCCCGAAGGGAAGTACGGGGCTCCTCCGCCCCGCGTTCGTCCCGGCTGATATACAGCTGAACCACCTCTTCCCCGTCCCGGTTCCCCGTGTTGGTAAGGGACACCACAGCCTTAACCGATTCCCCGGCGCAGAGGGAAAGGGCCGACAATTCCAGGGAATCAAACCGGAACGCCGTGTAGGAGAGGCCGAACCCAAAGGGATAGAGAGGCGTTTTTTCCATATAGCGGTAGGTTCTTCCCTTCATGGCATAGTCCTCATAAGGGGGAAGCTGCTCGGTGGATTGGGGGAAGGTGATGGGAAGTTTTCCCGACGGATTTACCTCTCCAAAGAGCATATCCGCCAGGGCAATCCCCCCCTGCTCCCCCGGATACCAGGCGAAAATCACCGCGTCGGCAATATCCTCCGGAAAAGCGATGGGACTACCCCCTGAGAGGATCAGGACGAGCGGTTTCCCCGTGGCCTTGAGTTCCTTCAAGTAGGCAAGCTGCCAGGGGGGAAGCTCAATCCTATCCCGGTCGCCGTTTGAATCCGAAGCGATGGCATCCCCCTCTTCCCCTTCCATGGCGCCGTCCAGGCCAAAGGCGGCAATGATGAGGTCCACGTCATCGGCAACCCCCACGAAGGACACGTTAGAGGGGTGGTTTTCGTCGTACTGAAGGCAGCCCTGGCGATATTCCACATTGACGGCGAATTTGGTCCGTGTCTTTTCCGCCAAACCTTCCAGAAGCGTAACCAGCCGGGGAGTGATCCCGTAATAATTGCCCAGCAGGGTATGGGGATTGGCCGCCCCGGGGCCAATGAGGAGTATTTTCTTGGCCGAATCGTCCAGGGGCAGGATCTGGTTGCGGTTTTTCAGAAGCACTATGGATTTCTCCGCCCCTTCCCGGGCCAGATTCCGGTGTTTTTCGCAATTGATGACCTCCCGGCCCAGGTGGGCCCAGGGATCGGATTGCGGGGAATCAAACATCCCCAGCTTAAACCGGGTACGGAGAAGCCGGGTGACGGCGGTGTCTATGGTTTCCATACTCACGAGGCCTTTTTTATAGGACAAAGTAAGCATAGGATAGGTGCAGCCACAGTTCAGGTCGCAGCCAGAGTTTAAAGCCAGGGCCGCCGATTCTTCCGGCGAAGAAGTTACCCGGTGATGTTCGTGGAAATCCCGGATAGCCCAGCAATCGGAGACTACATGCCCCTTGAAGGCCCAGCGTCCCCGAAGCAGTTCCCGAAGCAGGTACTTACTGCCCCCACAGGGTTCCCCCAGCGTCCGGTTATAGGCCCCCATGACGGCTTCCACGCCATTTTCCACGAGGAGGCGGAAGGCGGGAAGGTAGGTCTCAAAAAGGTCCTTTTTCGAAACCCGGGCGTCGAAGGTATGCCGCAGTTTTTCCGGCCCCGAATGAACCGCGTAATGTTTGGCACAGGCCGCGGCTTTAAGCCGCTCGGGATCATCTCCCTGGAGTCCCCGCACAAAAGCCAGCCCTATCCGCCCGGTAAGGTAGGGATCTTCCCCATAGGTTTCCTGGCCCCTGCCCCAGCGGGGGTCCCGAAAAATATTGATATTCGGGGTCCAAAAGGTAAGCCCCCAATATTGCCCCCGGTTTCCCCGCTTAACCGCCTCGTTATACTTAGCCCGTCCCTCGTCGGCGATAGCCGAAGCCGCCCGGCAAACATAATCCTCGTCGAAGGTTGCCGCCAAAGCTATCGCCTGGGGAAATACCGTGGCCGGTCCCGCCCGGGCTATCCCATGGAGACATTCGTTCCACCAATTATACTCAGGGATATCCAAGCGCGGAATAGCGGCGCTGGTATAACTCAACTGGGATACCTTTTCCTCAAGGGTCATTTGGGCGACCAGTGCTTTAATCCGTTCCTCTCTATCCATGGCGGTTCCCCCTCAAATTAACGTATAACGGCCACACCGTGTATGGTAAAATCTTTCGTCAGTATAGGTAGTTTGCGGCGGGCTTTGCAAGGCTTTAAGAAATTACTTTCGCCCCGGATCGGGGAGTTGTTATTCCAAAAAAAAGGTATTATTATAGAAAAAGAGGAGTTTATCATGTTTGAAGAACAGGTAAAAAGCGCCCTTGATAATGTCCGGCCCTCCCTTCAGGCGGATGGCGGCGATGTGGAATTGGTGTCTGTAGCCGATGACGGCACCGTTTCGGTAAAACTCACCGGTGCCTGCGGGGGATGTCCCATGGCCCAGATGACCCTCAAGATGGGCATTGAGAATTATTTGAAAAAGGAAATTCCCCAGGTTACTTCCGTCGTGGGTGTATAGCTTATTTCACCACCTGAGGATTTCCTTCCCGTAACCCGCCGGGACATGGAAAAGCGGGGTTGGGATTATTGTGATTTTATTTTTGTCTCCGGGGACGCGTATGGGGATCATCCTTCTTTTGCCCTGGCGGTGGTATCCCGGGTGCTTGAGGATGCGGGATTCCGGGTTGGTATTATACCCCAGCCGGATTGGCGGGACCCCGGAGCGTATACGGTTTTAGGCCGGCCCCGGCTGGGTTTTTTAGCCGGGGCGGGAAATATGGATTCTATGGTGGCCCACTATACCGCCGCCAAAAAAAAACGCTCCCAAGACGCCTATTCTCCCGGGGGAAAAGCGGGCCTCCGGCCGGATCGGGCGATCCTCAAATACGCCGAAGGGATCCGGCGGTGTTATAAAAATATACCCCTCATCATCGGCGGGATCGAAGCGAGCCTCCGCCGTTTTTCTCATTACGATTATTGGTCCAATACGGTGCGGCGTTCCATCCTCCTGGATTCCAAGGCGGATATCCTGGTATACGGTATGGGGGAACGGGCCATCCGGGAAATCGCCCGGCGCCTGGAAAAGGGCGAGGAGGTGAGGAGCATTCGGGACGTCCGGGGAACCTGTGTCCATTTTCACGGACCGGATATCGCGGACGAGGATGAGCGAACAGACGGCCATGGGCCTGGCTGGGTAAGGCTTCCGGATTATGAGGAGGTAAGGGGAGAAGATCCCGGATCCTTACGGGCCTACGCGGAACATTTCAGAATCCAGCAGCAAAACGCCGATCCCTTAAGCGGGAGGCCCCTGGCGGAACGGTCGGATCATACGCGCTGGGTGATTCAAAATCCCCCGGCTTTCCCTCTGAAGCAGGATGAACTGGACCGGATCTACGAACTCCCCTACCTCCGCCGGGCCCATCCCCTGTACGATTCCGCGGGGGGGATCCCGGCCATGGGGGAACTTACCTTTTCCCTGACCGCAAGCCGGGGGTGTTTTGGGGGCTGTTCCTTCTGCGCCATTACCTTTCACCAGGGCCGGGCTATAAGTTCCCGGAGCCGGGAGAGCCTCCTCCGGGAGGCCCGCTCTCTCACGGAGCGTCCTGACTTTAAGGGGTATATCCATGACGTGGGGGGGCCCACAGCCAACTTTTACGGCGGGGCCTGCGAAAAACAAGAGCGGGGCGGCTTTTGTTCCGGCCGGGAATGTCTCTATCCCCAGCCCTGCCCGCAGCTCAAGGCGAACCACGGGCCCTATCTTGGGGTCCTCAAGGCCCTGCGGGAAATGACTGCCCCGGATCAGGGGGGAATCAACAAAGCCGCCCGGGACCCCTCCGTAGGAATCAAAAAAGTTTTTATCCGTTCAGGAATCCGTTTTGACTACCTGGAACTGGACAAGGCCCGGGGGAAGGAATTTCTTGAAACCCTCTGCCGTTTTCATGTAAGCGGCCAGCTCAAGGTCGCCCCGGAACATATTTCCCCCCGGGTCCTCGCGGCCATGGGCAAGGGAGAACCGGAGGCTTACGAACGATTCAAAGCGGATTATGCCGAGACAAACCGCCGCTGGGGACTCAAACAGTACCTTATCCCCTACTTTATGTCGAGCCACCCCGGTTCAAGCCTCACCGAAGGGGTGGAGTTGGCCCGATACTTACAAAAGGGCCGGTTTATCCCCGACCAGGTTCAGGATTTTTACCCCACCCCGGGGACCCTTTCCACGGTGATGTACCGTACCGGCCTGGATCCCCGGACCATGGAACCCATTTATACCGCCCGGGGTGAAGGGGAAAAGCGGCTCCAACGGGCCCTGCTCCAGTTCCACCGCCCGGAATACCGGGCCCTGGTCTTCAAGGCCCTCCACCGGGCCGGACGGGAGGATCTCCTCGCCACCCTCTCTGCGGGCGGCGAAAAAAAGCTCCCCGCCTCCGGCTCAAAACCCGGCTCATCCCACCTTTCAAAAACTCATGCCCATTGAAAAACCCGAGACAAAATGCTGTTTTGGAATGTTATAGTTGAAAGTAATGGATACGGCGGGTAAGGCGATACGGGAAAGAAAAAAAGAAATCGCCGCGCCGGGGCCGTGATCAAAATTCCAACCGAGGCCGGGGCTTTCACTTTCCACTATTTGATAATTTGCTTTAACTGAAAGGGTACCGTACTTCCACCGGAATAGATATTTTTCAATGCCGTCCTGGGCGGCGAAAAACGTTTTTGCTCCATAAGAAGCGGGAAGGATGGGAACAACAAAAGAAGGATGCAGCAAGGTAAACCTATCGGCATGAAAGGTATGACCCGCGGCAAATGAAAAGATTAGCTTAAACCCCGGCAGCATAGATTTTTCAAAAAGCCCTTTGAACTCAATGCTTTGAACGGTATCACCACCTATCCCAAGGGCAGTGGTATACGAGAGGGAAAAGGACTGGGACTCCATAAGGAACCCGTCAAAAGAGCTTTGGTAATAATCTAAACCCGGGGATAAGGAAATGCGCATCACCGGTTTTTCCGGAGGTAAAAAACCCGATTCCGGGCCGGCCGGAATGTTATCATTAAATCCAAAGTCCAAAGAAGTTTTAAACCGATCACCCAAAAAAGAATAACCGAGACTCGCGGCCCCCCGTATGACATGAGCGTTCCAGCGGCAAAGGATGTTGCTTTTTTGGTCGGTGATTTTATTTTCTCCAAAGGTATAAACGGCGGCAATACTCCAATCCGGCAGAGTTGTTTTCCGGCCGCTATGAGCATAAAAAAGCATCGCCATACCGCCGCCGGTACCGTATATTCCTCCCAGAGAAAACTTATCGTTTATCCCGAAAACATTCATGTCCATAACAAACAAACCGCCGGAAATATATCCATTGGTATCCGCCATAAACATCGGAAGCGGTAAAATCGTCCATTTTTCAACTACCTCCACGAAGAGAATTTTATCGCCCCCGCCATCCCGGATCTCTACGTTTTCAGGGTCAAGGATGCCGGTTTCCATCAGCGCCGCATGGACAGCAGGCAAATCAATCTCGTCTGATTTTTGTCCGATAAATTTCTCAAGGGCTTTTTGCACTACCGAGTTTTTGGTCCTTTTAAGTCCCACGACTTCAAAGCCCACGATCACCCCCGCAGCATGAGGTTCTTCATTTTGCGCAAAACCATTCTGAAGGGGCCCCATGCATAAAAGCAGCATACCCATACCGATGAAAGCTAAGGGGGCTTTCCCAAAAACTGAAGTTTTGGGAAAGCCCCCGACAGAAGATTTTTTCATGGATTTTACCTGGCGGGACTACTTCTCACGAAGCAAGTCCCGCCCTTTTCTGGCCAGGGTTTCCCCGTCCAGGCCGAAGCGCTTGGTTAGATAATCCTGGGTGCCCACTTCGCCGAACTCGTCCATGACGCCTATCCGGGCGAAGCGACCCCGGAAGCCCGATTCCGCGAGGATCTCCGCTACGGCGCTGCCCAGCCCTCCGTTGATCTGGTGGTTCTCGGCGCTGATCACTGCTTTAACCTTGGAAGCCGCTTCTATTATCGCCTCCCGGTCGATGGGCTTAAGGGTAAGGACATCCAAAATACCGGCGTCGATCCCCTCGGATGCCAGGATTTCCCGGGCTTTGAGGGCTTCGTTCACCATAAGGCTGCCCAGGGCGATGAAACAGAGGTCCTTCCCTTCTTTAAACACCCGGGCCTTGCCAAAGGGGAATTGGTCCTCCCCGGTATACAGGATCGGGACGGCCTTACGGGGCAGCCGCAGGTATACCGAACCGTAGCGCTCTGCGGCCTCCCGGACAAAGGCGGCGCAATTCCAGGGGTCAGAGGGCTCCACAATAGTGAGCTTAGGGATAGATCGCATCAGGGCGAGGTCCTCAAAGGGCATGTGGGTACCGCCGTTAAAGGCCGCGGTTACCCCGGGATCCATACCGATGAGTTTTACATTGAGCCGGGCGTAATTGGCGGAGATAAAAAACTGATCAAAGACCCGGCGGGAGGCGAAACAGCCGAAGGTGGAGGCAAAGGGGATCTTTCCCACCGAGGAAAGCCCCGCCGCCACGCCGATCATGTTTGCCTCGGCAATACCCACGTTAAAAAACCGGCCGGGATAGGCCTTTTTAAAGCTCCCCGTGTTGGTACAGCTCATCAGATCCGCTTCCAGGACCACGATATTTTTATTTTTTTCCGCCAGGGCAGTGATGGTTTCCACATAGGCGGCGCGCATTTCTTTTGTTTCCATACTAATCTTCTCCTTAATACGGCATGAATGCCCTCATTGCTGCCCGTCCAAAAAGGCAATCGCTTCCCGGGCTTTTTCCAGGTTAAAGGCCATGCTGTGGTTTTTTTCGATCCCCTCGGCAAAAAAACAACCCTTACCCTTAAGGGTATTCATGATGATCATGGAAGGAGCGTCCTTTTGGGCGAGGCTCTTTTCAATAGCCTCGTCCAGGGCTTCCAGGTCGTGGCCGTCCACTTCCTGGGTGTACCAGCCGAAGGCGGTCCATTTGGCCCGAAGATCCCCCAAATCCAGAATATCCTTGGTATAACCGTCAAGCTGCTGTTTGTTGTAATCGGTAAAGGCGGTGAGGTTTGAAATGCCCTGGGCCGCGGCAAAGAGGGCCCCCTCCCAGATTTGGCCTTCGTCGGATTCACCGTCCCCGATAATGGTATACACCCGGGAGCTTTTGTTATCCATTCTGAGGCCCAGGGCTATACCCAGGGCCGCGGAAAAACCCTGCCCCAGGGAGCCCGCGGTCATGTCGATGCCTGGGGTGAGGTTCCGGTCGCAATGGCTGGGGAGCCTCGTACCCCCCTGGTTAAGGGTACCGAGCCATTCCTTGGGGAAAAAGCCCTTGAGGGCCAGGGCGGCGTAAACCGCCGGCCCCGCGTGGCCCTTGGAAACCACCAGTTGATCCCGGTCCTCCCAGCGGGGATTGGCGGGGTCCACCTTCATCCGGTGAAAGTACAACAAGGCGAGGACATCCACGATAGACATGGCCCCACCGATATGACCGGATCCCAGAGTACCGATCTCTTCGATGGTCAACTTTCGGATTTCTTTGGCCTTGGACTGGAGGTCCGCTAATAATTTTTTTTCCATAAACAGTATACCTTCCTCATAAAGAAAGTATACTACTTAATCGGAGAAGTGGGAAGCTGTTTGAAAAAACGAATTACCGGAAACCTCGCGGGGTTTCCGGTAATAAGGGCGCTAAGTTATTTTGTATAAACCGGAGTGGGGGCGTCAATCATCTTTTCGATGTTCCGGTCGCCTTTGGCATACTGGACCGCATATTTTACGCCAAGATAACCCATCTGATCCGCCGATTGGGCGACGGTGGCGAAAAGCTCGCCCTTATCCACGGATTCTTTCGCGTCGGGGTTGCCGTCTACACCGCATACCACCGCCTTTTTTCCGGTCTGAACAATCGCTCGGTACGCGCCGAGGGCCTGCTCATCGTTGGCGGCAAAAACGCCGTCCAGATCGGTGGTCTGCAGTACGTTCTGGGTAATGCTATAGGCCCGTTCCCGATCCGAATAGGCGGGCTGCCGGGAAACGATGTTGATCCCCGCGTCTTTGAAGGTTTTTTCCGCTCCGTCCGCCCGCTCGGTCATCGCGACGTTGCCCGGTGCGCCTTCAAGCACCAGCACCTTGTTTCCGGATTTAAGGACCTTGAGCATCTCCTTCGCGCCAAGAACCCCAATCTGATAGTTATTGCTTCCGATGTAGGTAACGGCGCTGGTATAGGCGGCCGGCATCGGAGTGTCGATAACCACCACGGGAACTCCCGCGTCCCGGGCCTTGTTAAGAACCGTTACGGCCCCTTCCGGCTGGCAGGGGGAAAACACAATCGCATCCACTTTCTGGGTGACTACGTCTTCCACCATATTGGTCTGGGCGATAGCGTCGTCTTCCGTGGGCGGTCCCAGGGGAATCAGCTCGACCCCCAATTCCGCGGCGGCCTTTTCCGCTCCCGAAAGAACGGTTTGCCAGTACGTGGAACTGAGGGTTTTCAGGATCACCGCGACCCTCAATTTACCGCCGCCGGCCTGCTGTTGCTGCTGCCTTGCGCCGGCGAAAACACCGGTTACGCATACGAACATCATCAGTATGCATACCAAAATCGAAATCAAACGCGCGTTTCTCTTCATTCCATGCCTCCATGCGTGATATATTAAACCGGACCAAGCGCTCATACCAAGGCTGGTATCCGTGTTTCATCCCTCATTAAAGGAACCTCCCGAAAATTTTTGCTTTCAGAAGATTTCTTAAGACTTCTTCATGACATTCTGGCGAAGCACATCGATAAATACCGCGATAATGATAACCGCGCCGATGGTAAAAGCCTGCCATGCCGAGGAAACCCCCAGCAGATTAAGCCCGTTACGCAGTACCGCGATGAGCAGGACCCCGACAATAGTATTGCCGATTTTACCGATCCCGCCAAAGAAACTCGCCCCCCCAATGATAACCGCCGCGATGGCGTCGGTCTCATAGTCCTGACCGGCCAGGGGGAATGAGGCATCCACCCGGCCCACCATGACGATCCCCGCCAGGGCCGCCATAAAACCGCTCGAGGCATAGACCAGGTTGAGTACCCCGTTTACATTAATACCGCTCAAGCGGGCGGCCTCCTTATTTCCACCTACGGCGTAAATATGCCGTCCCGTCTGGGTACGGCTGAGAAATATATACATGACCACGTAGAGCAGCAGCACCAGCAGAATTGAGACCGGTACCGGACCAAGCCGCTGGCTTCCAAGAAACAGAATCGGGGGCTTAAAACCGTAGACCGGTTTTGTCGCGGTTATTACCAGGCACAACCCCCGGGCCATTTGCTTGGTACCCATGGTCGAGATAAAGGGATGGGGCAGTCTCATTTTGGTAAGCATAAAGCCGTTTATTAAACCAAGGAGGGTTCCGATAGCCAGGCAGCTAAAAAGCGCCAGATAAGGATTCAGGTTATATTTGGTGGCGAAAAGCCCCATGAACATGGTGGAAAGGGCGAGAATTGACCCAACCGAAAGATCAATACCCGAGGTAAGGATCGCCAGGAACATCCCCACCGAAAGGATAGAGTTGATTGCCGCCTGCCCCGCGACATTC
This sequence comes from Spirochaetaceae bacterium, assembly GCA_031282145.1. GTDB lineage: Bacteria > Spirochaetota > Spirochaetia > Treponematales > Breznakiellaceae > JAIRMO01. The sequence goes on from JAITEG010000102.1 coordinate 11,812, forward strand.
ATCAGGTTATCAACGGTTAAGAAGCGGGGAGAAACGATTGAGAGGATAATGCAAAGCAGTAAAAGACTTAACACAACCCCAAAGGTATTCACGTATTCTTTGAAATTCCTTTTATTTACATTTATTGCCGTCGCCGTAATTTCTGCCATGTATGTTTTCCTTCTCCAAATTAAAGTTCGATAACTTTTCGCTGTTTTAATGACTCATTAACCGCGAAACACAGCTCCACCGCCGTGATGCCATCTTCCAGGGTAACCGAGGGTTCCCGCTCGTTTAACACATCCTCCACAAAGGCCTCCAACTCGGTCAGGTACGCCTTGTCAAAACGGGTGCGGAATTCCGGAATAATATCCGTAAGGGAGCCTTGATCGTTTAATACCAGGCAGGCGGTCTGCCGGAGATCCCCAATAAACACCGAACCCTTGGTACAGATGACTTCCGTCCGAATATCGTATCCATACCGGGCATTTCTGCTTCCCTCTAGGTGGGCAAGCCGGCCGTTTTTAAAACGGAATTCTATGTCCACATGGTCGATATCGCCGATCTCGCCCAACTCGGGCCACATCAGCACGGCCCCTTCACCGGATACCCGGCTTACCTCACTACCGATAAACCAGCGGGAGAGGTCGATATCATGGACGCACATATCCAGAACCAAGCCGCCGCTGGCTTTGGCGAATTCGATGGGCGGCGAGCCGGGATCCCTGCTTATGCCGCGCACATAAACCGGCTCCCCGAGCCTGCCGGAATCGATCTGCTTTTTACCCATCAGGTAAGCGTCGTCAAAACGCCGCATAAAACCGACCATCAGGTAACCCTTGACCTCAGCCAGAGTCTTTCTGAGTTTCGCCCCCTCAAGCCTATCCAGGGTTACCGGTTTTTCACAAAAAACCGGCTTGCCCGCCTTGAGGGCATCCAGAATGATCCCGCCATGGGTATTGGTCGCCGAAGCGATAACCACCGCGTCCAGGTCCTTGCGGCGAAGCAAATCCTGGTGATCGGCGAATAGGTCAATCCCGGAAAAACGACTGCTGAAATGATTCCGTGCCTCCTCCGAAGGGTCGGACACGGCCACAAGCCGGGCGTTTTCTATACGGCCGGCAAGATTTTGGGCATGCTTGAAGCCCAGCCTTCCCAAACCGATTACCCCGCATCGTAAACAAGCCATAATTTAAGCTCCCTCCGTTACCATTAAACCCGAAGCGGCGTACATGATCTTCTCCTGGGTCACGTCACCGCCTTCCAATTCGGTGATAATTTTTCCCTCATGCATGACAATAATCCGGTCGGACATCCCCATGCACTCGTCCATTTCCGAACTTATCATGATAACCGCGGCCCCTTCCTTCACCAATGCGTTGATAAGATTATACACTTCTATCTTCGCACCAACGTCTATACCCCTGGTGGGCTCATCAAAAATAAAGATCCTTGCCTTGGAGAGCATCCACTTTGCGATAACGACCTTCTGTTGATTGCCGCCGCTGAGATTACCCGCCGGCATGGATACCCCTGGGGCAATGATGCGGAGTTCCTTTACCATGCGCTCCGCGTCTTTTTTCGCATTCCGCAAATTGAGAAGTACATATTTCTTATAATACCCCAGGTTTACCAGGGTGGAATTGAATTCGATGTTTTGGATAAGGATCAACCCCTGGCCTTTACGGTCCTCCGTAAGAAAGGCGATCCCCGCTTTTATCGAATCCCGGGGAGTTTTGATTTGGACCGATTTCCCTTCCACAAAAATCTCGCCGCCGTCGATGGGGTCTGCCCCGGTGAGGGCCCGCGCCGCCTCAGTCCGGCCCGCGCCGATGAGGCCGGCGAACCCAAGGACCTCCCCGGCATGTACCGCGAAGGAAATGTTTTCCACCACCCCTTTACGGGTAAGACCTTCCACCCGGAGCATTTCCTTCCCGATAGGGGCTTTCACCTTGGGATACTTCTGGGTAATGTCCCGTCCTACCATGTATTTCACCATATCGTCAATGCTGAGGTTTTTATTCTCGAAGGTACCGACGCTCTGACCGTCCCGCAAAATCGTTACCCGGTCACTGATCTCCTTTACCTCGTCCAGACGGTGGGAAATATAGATAACGGCCACCCCTTTTTCTCTTAGATACTTGACGATTTCCAGCAGCTCGTGGGCTTCATGGGCGCTCAATGATGAGGTGGGTTCATCCATAATGATAAGCTTCGCCTCGGCCCGTACCGCCCGGGCAATTTCCACCATCTGTTGTTTGCCTACCCCCAGAATTCCGACATTTATGGCGGGATCGATATCCAGACCAAGGCTCTGGAGTACCCGGCGGGATTCCTTTTTCATGCCTTCCCGGTCCAGGAGCCCTATGGTCTTCTGTTTAAGCACTTCCCTGCCCAGGTATATGTTCTCGGCTACGGTCATATGGGGCACCAGATTCAGTTCCTGATAGATACAGGCAATCCCCAGGGACATGGAATAATGGGGAGTGATATTTTCCATTTTTTGACCGTTAAAAAAGACTTCCCCCTCCGAGGGGGGATGGGCCCCGGTAATAACCTTGATAATGGTAGACTTTCCCGCGCCGTTTTCCCCGCAAAGACCGTGAACCTCACCGGAACGGACATCAAAACTGACCGCCTTGAGGGCGGTGACACCGGGGAATGTCTTGGTGACCTTCATGACCTGTAATAACGTATGCTCTTCCACTTCAATTTCCTTACCATCAAAACTTGTTTCAAAACCCGGTTCGTTTTGAAACAGCCGCTCTATTAAATCGCCCGGGTTGATTCCCTGATAATCAGCCGGTAGGGCAGAATCTGGTCTTCCTGGACCGCGCCGCCCCCGATTATGCTCCGGTGCAGGGCCAAAGCGGTTTGCTCTCCTATTTCCTTAATGGGCTGCCGTATCGTGGTCAGCCGGGGAATCATATAATTGGAAATATCAATATCGTCAAACCCCACCACGGAAACATCCTCGGGGACCCGCAAGCCCGCGTCCCGAAGCACCCGGATGGCCCCGATAGCCAACTCGTCGGTGGCGGCAAAAAGGGCGGTGAAATTCTGCCCCCCTCCCCGCCTGAGTAAAAGCTCCCGCATACCGTACATGCCGAATTCGGCGGTATAGTTGCGGACAAAAACCACCCGGTTAACATCCCAATCAATGTCCGCCGCGGTCATGGCCTGAAAAAAACCTTCCGCCCGCTGACGTCCGAAGGTAAAGCCGTCCCCGGAAATCATAACCATTTCCCGGTGTCCCAGGGAAACAAGATGATTAACCGCATCAGCAGCGGCCTGTTCCTCATTTACATGGATGGCGGGAATACCCGGAAATCTGAAGGTGGCGGTGATTGCCGGTATCCCGGTTTTATTGAGATATTCATAAAAAGCGGTGTTCTTCATCTCATGAATCATAATAATGCCGTCAAGATTTTCAGCCTTAAGCTTATTCAGGCAATGCTCCTCACTGATATCCTCAAATTTCGAGAAAAAAAACATGGTATAATAACCAAAGGACTCAAGGCTCCGCTCAATGATAGAAAAAAGTTCCCGCTGAAAAATATTGAAGGTATCCGGCATCACAAGGCCCACCGAGGAGGTCTTTTTAAGCACCATCGCCCTGGCCGCTTTGTTGGGAACATAGCCGGTTTCTTCTATCAACTGAAGGATACGCTTCCGCTTGGCCGAACTCACGTGTTTTTTTCCGTTCGCGACCCTGGAAACCGTAGAGGGCGACATTCCGGCCTGTCGAGCTATATCCTTGATACTTACCATATCCCTTTTCCAATCATATTTCTTGCAAACGATTTCTATCATAGTATACCCCACTTTGAAGATTTGTCAAGAAAAAAAATAAAAATTTAATATATTTATATTTCCTTATATTATAAAGAAATAATAGGTATACAATTTTTTCAGGTTTTTTAAAAACCCTTTACAAACCGTCAACTCGCTGTTATGATATAACCGGCACTAAAAACGTTTTCAAAAATGAGGAGGAACCGGTATGGGACCATTACGAATCGGCGTTATCGGCGCAGGACGGATAGGAAAAATTCATGGGGAAAACATAGCCCGCTTTATCCCCCAGGCCCGCTTGGAAGGGCTTACGGATATTAAGCTCACCGCCGAACAGGAAGCCTGGGCCCGGGGTTTAGGGGCGCGGATCGTTTCCCAAGAAAGCGGGGATCTTTTGGCCGATCCTGCCATAGACGCGGTGATCATATGCAGTTCCACCGATACCCATGCGGACCTCATTATCGCCGCCGCCAAGGCGGGAAAGCAGATCTTCTGTGAAAAACCCATAGACCTCTCGGTGCCCAAAGTCAAGGCTGCCCTGGAGGCGGCGCAAAAGGCGGGGGTGAAACTCCAGATCGGCTTTAACCGCCGCTTTGATCATAACTTCCGGCGGATCCGGGAATATACCCTGACCGGGGAAATCGGTCAGGTGCAGCTGGTCAAGATCACTTCCCGGGATCCGGCGCCGCCCTCCCCGGCCTATGTAGCGGTCTCCGGGGGGATCTTCATTGACATGATGATCCACGACTTTGATATGGCCCGGTTCCAGGCGGGGAGCGAGATCACCGAGGTTTACGCCGCCGGGGCAGTCCTGGTAGATCCGGAAATTGGCAAGGCTGGGGATGTGGATACCGCCATGGTTACCCTGCGCTTCGCCAATGGGGCCATCGGGGTTATCGACAACTCCCGAAAAGCGGTTTACGGCTATGATCAGCGGGTGGAAGTTTTCGGTTCCCGGGGGGCGGCCCAGGCGGAAAATGACCTCCCCAATACGGTGAAACTCTACACCGAACAAGCGGTGATCGGGGAAAAGCCCCTCTATTTTTTCCTGGAACGGTACAAAGGGGCCTTTGTAGACGAGATGGTTTCTTTTACCGAGGCGGTCCTCCAAAACAAACCCGTGGCGGTGACCGGGGAGGACGGGCTTGAAAATATGTATGCCGCCCTGGCGGCAGGAAAATCCCTTAAGGAAAAACGGCCCGTTTTAGTAGACGAAGTCCGGGTATAAGGAGAAACAGGATGCAATTCCATCATAAAACCCCCTTCAGCCGGGGTTACACTCCCCTGGTTACCCGGAGCGGCGTTACCGCGGATATGCTTATGGATTTTGGGGTAATAAGCCTTCTGCCTGGGGAAACTTGGGAACAGGCGAGCGAAACCGATGAACAATGTTTACTCCTCTCCCGGGGGAGCGGAACCATCAGTTGGACGGTCCATAACGGGGGAGGGGGTCCTCAACGGGAGAATGTCTCCCGGCCCGATCTGTTTGACCATTCTCCCTGGTGTCTTTCCGTTCCCCGGGGAACCAGGGTGGTTATTCAAGCGGGATCTGCGGGGGCCGAATGGTTTTATACCGCCACGGACAATCCCCAATCCTTCACGGCAAAACACTATACCCCCGAAGAATGCCGGAGCGAGTTTCGGGGGGAAGGGACCATGCGGGAAACTTCCACCCGGATCGTCAGAACTATCTTCGACGATACCAACCGCCCCGAATCCAACCTGGTCATCGGGGAAGTCATCGGAGTACCGGGGAAGTGGTCCAGTTACCCCCCCCATCACCATCCCCAGCCGGAGATCTACCATTACCGGTTTAAACCGGAACAGGGTTTCGGCCTTACCGCCATTGGGGATACTCCCCATATCATCCGGGACCAAGACACAATACTGATCCGGGAAGGGGAAGTTCATCCCCAGGTAACCGCCCCGGGTTATGCCATGTGGTACCTCTGGATCATCCGCCACCTGGATGGCGCCCATTACGGCCCGGCTACCCACACCCCTATCTTTATTGATGAGCATACCTGGGTCATGGGGGACGAAAATAAAATTTGGCAACCGAAAAAAAAGTGAGAAGTGAGGAGTTGGAAGTGAGGAATGGTGCGGGTGAGGAGTAAGCAGGGAAATGCCAAAATAGATCCTGCCGCTTCTCCCTTCTCCAATTCAACTTCTGACTTTTCCTTTCTAACTTCTCACTAATTATATGAGGAGATTTGTATGGGAAAAACAATACGGCTGACGATGGCGCAGGCTTTACTGCGGTTTCTGGATAATCAATACTTGGAGACGGATGGGGAGGAGATCAAATTCGTCACCGGGGTCTTCGGCATCTTTGGCCATGGGGTGGTGGTGGGTCTGGGGGAAGCCCTGGCGGCCAAAGACCATACCCTGCGGTTCTATCAGGCGAAAAACGAACAGGGAGCGGGGCACGCGGCCATGGGCTACGCGAAACAGAACAACCGTAAAAGAATGATGGCGGTGTGCAGCTCCATAGGTCCCGGGGCCTTGAACATGGTTCCCGCCGCGGCAACCGCCACGGTGAACCGGATCCCCGTGTTGTTTCTCCCGGGGGATGCCTTTGCCTGCCGCCAACCCGACCCGGTACTCCAGCAGGTAGAAATTCCCCATGACTATACCAACACCGCCAGCGACGCCTTCCGGGCGGTAAGCCGTTACTGGGACCGGGTTAACCGGCCGGAACAGCTCATGACCGCCCTGATCAACGCCTTCCGGGTCCTCACGGATCCCGCGGAAACCGGGGCGGTAACCGTGTCCCTGCCCCAGGATGTGCAGGGGGAGGCCTACGATTATCCTGAGGAATTCCTGACCAAGCGGATCCACCACCTGGAACGGCGGATCCCCACCGCCGGTCAGATAAACCGGGTAACGGCTATGCTCAAGGCCTCCAAAAAGCCCCTGGTGATCTGCGGCGGAGGGGTGCGCTTCTCCGGGGCCGGGACGGAACTGGAAAAATTCTGTGAAACCTGTCATATTCCCTTTGGAGAAACCCAGGCCGGAAAAGGGACGATCCTTTGGGATAACCCCTATAACCTTTCCGGTATCGGTAACACCGGAAGCCTCGCCGCCAATAGGCTCGCCAAGGAGGCGGATCTCGTCATCGCCCTGGGAACACGCCTCGGGGACTTTACCACCTGTTCCAAGTGGCTCTTCCAAAATCCCGACGCCCGGATCGTGGGGATCAACATCGCCCCCTTCGACGCCTACAAGATGAACGGGGAACCGATCATCGCCGACGCCAAACTGACCCTGGAGGCCCTGACCAAAGCGGCGGCGGGCTACCGGTCCCACTGGGGAGACCGGATCCGGGCGGTACGGGACGAGTGGAAGGCCGAGGTGGACCGTCTCTACGGTGAAACCGTCCCGGCGGGACCGGACGGCCCCCTGCTCTCCCAAGCCCGGGTCCTGGGGGAACTCAACGATCGGCTCCTTCCCCCGGAAACTATTGCCGTATCCGGATCGGGATCCATTCCCAGCGATATGCAGCGGGTCTGGCGGGTGCGGGTGCGGGACACCTACCACATGGAGTATGGCTTCTCCTGTATGGGCTACGAGATCGCCGCGGCCCTGGGAGTAAAGATCGCCCGTCCTGATGCGGAGGTGGCGGCCATTGTCGGAGACGGGGC
>JAITEG010000126.1 GCA_031282145.1 Spirochaetaceae bacterium
GCGAGGTATGTTGTTCTCGAAAGGTGGTTGCACTCAGGGGTTTAATACCTTTTTAACCGCCCTGAAGCTCGTACGCGGGAGCGTACAGAGGGTATCAAACCCCTTCGGCACGAATGAACCATGAGCAAAGCCTGCGATTCATGGTTCATCGCATACCGATATTCAGCCATTGTATACCGGAAGGGAACGGCTGGGAACCTGTTCCCGGCTGTTCGGGAACACTCCCGGACGGCCGAAAACCGTAGGGGAATAAATTTTCCGGAACAAGCTCCGGGGTATGGACCCCGGCCTTCCAATCAACCCATACGGGTATGGGTTGCTCTATTTCCGGTAAAGTAAAGAAGGATCATTTTTGTAAGATGAACTTACTGAGGGGTGCGTGGCTTGTTATTTTGGGGGAAATCCTCCAGGATGGGCGTATGTGCACCGATTCCCCCCTTCCGGATCTGTCCTATCAAAGCACCCCGCTGCCGGAGGATCTGGAAAAGTTAAAGTTCCACGGAGATTTTGAGGGAGCCCAAAAAGCCATAACCCTTTGGCTGGGCCGGGAGATCCCCGCCGCGCTTCGCCGCCGCCTGGAAATGGAAAGGGGGGTCCTGGACCTGCTTGCCCATAACGAGTATCCCCATACCCTGGAAGCGGCCCAGCGGATCATGGCGGAACATTTTCGGGACTACCATCCCGAGGAGCTGCTCCGTATAAAGGAAACGGGCCGGGCGGACTGGGCCTATGTGAACGGCCGCCTTCATTTTCAGCGCCGGTTTTTTGAAAACCTGCTCAAGACCCAAGCGGATTACGCGGCCCGGCTTATCAAGCCCGCCCCGGCCGGGGGCGATTCACGCAATGACGAGCTGCTGGACGGCCATATCCGGCGGATAAAAACCCGGGGGGAAGGGAGCGCGGAGATCCGGCTGCGGGTTACCCTGGGGGTAAAAAAGGAATTTGCCGAACCGGGACGGACCGTTTTTGCCCATCTTCCCATTCCCCAGGAAGGTTCCCCCGCAACGGAATTTAAGCTGCTCCGTGCTTCCATTGCGGGACCAAGCGATCCCCTTGCGGGACCGCCTGATTCCCCGGTGGAACCAAGCGGTCCCCTTGCGGGACCGCACATCGCCCCACCCGGGGCCCCGCATCGGACCGTCTTTTTTACGGCCCCCCTGGGGGAAGGCGAAGTTTTTTCCCTGGAATATTCCTTTGTAAACCGGATCCGCTATGCCGACCTGGCCGCGCCGGAAAAGGCCGCGGCCTATGCCGCCCAAGCGATTTCCATAGAGAATCGCCCGCCTCCTTCGGGGCCGCTTTTCCTGGGGGAGCAGCTTCCCCACATCCGCTTTACCCCCTATCTCCGGCTCCTTTTGGAGGAAATCCTCGAAGGGGAAACGGCGCCCCTGCAAAGGGCCCGCCGGATCTACGACTTTATCACCACCCGGGTGGGGTATGCGTATATGCGGGAATACGCCGCCATTGAGAACATTTCCCAATACGCGGCGGTCAACCTCAAGGGGGACTGCGGAGTTCAGGCCATCCTGTTTATTACCCTCTGCCGTATGGCGGGGATCCCCGCGGCCTGGCAGTCCGGGCTCTATGTTACCCCGGATCACGCGGGCTGCCATGATTGGGCGCGGTTTTATGTGGAACCCTGGGGCTGGCTTTTCGCCGACCCCTCCTTTGGGGGCAGCGCCTGGCGCAAGGGGGACCGGGAACGCGGGGATTACTACTTCGGCAACCTCGACCTGTTCCGTATGCCCGCGAACAGCGCCATTATGGCGGACTTTTCCCCTCCCAAAAAACATCCCCGGGCGGACCCGGTGGACAGCCAGTGCGGCGAACTGGAATACGAGGATCGGGGACTGCCGGCCTACGCCCTGGAAACCACCCAGGAAGTAATTTCCTTCTCCATACGGGAGTAGACGATAACTGAGGGCCTAATGCAAAGCCGCCACGGCGGCGCCGAAAAGGGAGGCCTGTTCTACCGGAGAAATGATATAGGATCGGGGCATCCGGGAAAACAGCATGGTATGGAGATAGGACTCCAGGGCTTCCCGCATCCCCTTGTAAATCACGTAGGTGGTCCCCTCCACCGCAACGCGGACCGGGACAAAGGGGTCGTAGCCCTGAGCGGTCCGTTCAACCGCGGCGGCAACCAGGGCGGCGGAAAAAAGGGCCGCCCGTTCGGTGACCATCGCGGTGAGATATACCAGGGAGGCCAGGGCATCCCCCTCATCGGGGCCGAAAAGTTCCCCCAGGGGCCCTTCCCCCGCAAGGGGAGCGTGCATAAAGGCGTTGAGATCCTTGGTTTGCAGGCTCGGCCAGGAAAGCAGCTCTTCGGATTTTTTGAATTGCAGTACCCCGTCCCGTACCGCCTGCTTGAGGATATGCAGGGTCAGGGGCCCGAGGTACGCCCCGGCGCAGGCCTTTTCCAGAGTGTACACCCCGGGATTTTTCGTGGTGGCGTCGTACTCCCGGTCCAAAATACCCAGGTACCGGGGATGAAAATTCCCGGCCTCACAGACCACGATCTGGGGGGAAGTTTCCGAGGCAAACCCTATCTTGGGGATATTTTTTTCCGGGTAGGCGATATTAAAGCCGGTGCCCAAAATAAAACCGATCACCGGCCCCCCGGTTTTGCCGTACCTATCCGCCCCCTGCCACTTCCCGCCGTTGGCGGGTATCTCCGCGAGCCCCGAGAGGAGGGCCGCCACGGTATCGTTTAAGAGGACGATTCGCTCCGGGGGTTTAACTCCCCGCCGGGTCAGGGCATCCCGAAGCCCCGCTCCTATGGCCTTGCCAATCACTTCCGGAGCGTCCACCTCCTTACTAAAGGCCAATAGGATCCCGTCGGAGTCTGCGGTGATCTCCATGGGATAGGAAAAACAAAAACCTATCCCCAGTATGGTTTTACCGGCCCGCCGGGCCTCCTCAAACAGGGGGATAGTCACGCCGGCGATCTCGTTAAAAAAGGTCTCCGGATCCACCCGGCCTTGGGTACCGGGCATGGGAACCTTCCGGCTGTTCTCCGGCCGGGCCTTTCCCTCCCCGTCAAAAGAGACCAGGGCAGCCCGGAGGTTGGTCCCCCCGGCGTCCAGGGCAAGCACGGTTTTTCCCGGCGGCACCCGGGTAACCGGACTTATATACGCGGGGATCATGGGAAGATTCGAACTCTGCCCCCGCAGTCCCCGTTCCATATCGATGAGTACATCCCGGATCAAAACCTCGGGATCGCATATATCATGGTGAAACCCGTAATGCCGGGCAAAATCAGCCAACAGGCCGGGATTAAAGATCATGGAAACCGCCTCCAACGGGTTGTTCAAAGCCGAGCGGGTTTTGAAACAAACTAATTCTTTAATTATTATCCGGAACGCCGAATTAGGCAAGGCCTTTCAACCAAGGCGAACACCGATAAAATAAGGACCCGAGAGATTTTATATGCGTTGGCCCTGCCTGGAAACCGCTCCCCTTGAGTTTTATCTCTTTTTTTTATATTTTATAAGTAAGAGATAATTTTTTAAGCGTAAAATACGTAAGGAGTATCCATGAAAGTACAAGAACTTAAACACCCAGGCCTTAAGAAATGGGTGGAAGACGCGGCGGCCCTCATGACCCCCGATTCGGTGGAGGTCTGTGACGGCAGCCAGGCTGAATACGACCGGATGATTAAAATCACCATTGACACGGGGCTCGCGACCCCCCTCAACCCCCAGAAACTGCCGGGCTGTGTGCTCTTCCGGTCCGACCCCTCGGACGTGGCCCGGGTAGAAAACCGGACCTACATTGCCTCGGAAAAGGAGGAGGATGCGGGGCCCACCAACAACTGGATAGACCCGGCGGAGCTGAAGAAGACCATGACCGGGCTCTATCGGGGAAGCATGAAGGGACGGACCATGTATGTGATCCCCTTCTCCATGGGGCCGGTGGGTTCGGATATCGCCAAAATCGGAGTGGAGATCACCGATTCCCCCTATGTAGTGGCGAATATGCACATCATGACCCGGGTGGGAACTCGAGTGTTGGAGGTGTTGGGGAGTAACGGTTACTACGTGCCTTGTTTCCATTCCGTGGGTAAGCCCCTGGGACCCGGCGAGGCGGACGCGGGCAAGTGGCCCTGCGCACCCCTGGATAAAAAATACATCTCCCACTTCCCCGAAACCCGGGAGATCTGGTCCTACGGTTCGGGGTACGGCGGCAACGCCCTTTTGGGGAAGAAGTGCCTGGCCCTCAGGATCGCCAGCGTCCTCGCCCGGGACGAGGGCTGGCTCGCGGAGCATATGCTGATCCTCAAGATCACGAACCCGGCGGGGGAGGTCAAATACATCACCGGTGCCTTCCCCTCGGCCTGCGGCAAGACGAACCTCGCCATGCTGATCCCCACCCTGCCGGGCTGGAAGGTCCAGACCGTGGGGGACGACATCGCCTGGATGAAATTCGGCGCCGACGGCAGGCTCTACGCCATCAACCCCGAGGCGGGATTCTTCGGGGTGGCCCCGGGGACCAACAACGACTCCAACCGGAACGCCATGGAGACCATCAAGAAGAACACCATCTACACCAATGTGGCCCTCACCGAGGACAAAAACGTCTGGTGGGAGGGAATCGGCTACGACGCCCCGGGGAAACTCATCGACTGGACCGG
>JAITEG010000261.1 GCA_031282145.1 Spirochaetaceae bacterium
GGGCCACTCCCCGTCGGACGCCTCCAGTTACCGGAGTCCCGAGGAAATAAAACTTTGGCAGGACGCGGATGCCATCGAAGCCTATGGAAATTACCTTATCGAAAACAAAATCACCGCCCAGGGAGAACTGGACTCCCTGCGGGAAAAAATCACGGAGAAGCTCCTCGCGGTGGTAAAGCTGGCGGTCAACGACGACCTTTCTCCCCGGCTGGGGGGCGCTTTTATCGAATCGGTGATGTTCTCCAACGGTAAGGTGGAAAAACTGGATGACCGCGTGCCGGAACTGTCCCAGAGCCTCCCGGAAAATCCCCGGGTAAAGGCCCTGGCGGGAAAGGCCCGGTACGGCTTTGACGCCGAGGGGAAGCCGGTGTCCAAAAACAAGGCCTTCCAGTACCGGGACGCCCTTTTCGAGGCCCTCCTCCACCGCTTCGCCATCGATCCTACCATGGCTGCCTGGGGAGAAGAAAACCGGGATTGGGGAGGGGCCTTTGCGGTGTACCGGGGGCTCACGGAACTTTTGCCCTACCACCGGCTTTTCAACAGCCCCATTTCCGAGGGGGCCATCGTGGGGTCCGGAGTGGGGTACGCCCTGTCCGGGGGCCGGGCGGTGGTGGAACTCATGTACTGCGACTTTATGGGCCGGGCGGGGGACGAAATCTTCAACCAGGCTTCCAAATGGCAGTCCATGTCCGCGGGGCTCCTCAAGATGCCCCTCGTGGTCCGGGTTTCGGTGGGGAACAAATACGGTGCCCAGCATAGTCAGGACTGGTCGGCCCTCACCGCCCATATCCCGGGGCTCAAGGCCTATTTTCCCGCCACCCCCTACGACGCCAAGGGGATGCTCAACCTGGCCCTGCGGGGTACGGACCCGGTGATCTTCTTTGAAAGCCAGCTCCTCTACGATATGAGCGAGCAGTTTGAAAAAGGCGGGGTTCCCGAAGGCTACTACGAGGTTCCCGAAGGAGAGCCGGCCCTCCGGAAGCAGGGGACGGACCTCACCATCGCCACTGTGGGGGCGACCCTCTACAAGGCCATGGAAGCGGCGAAAAAGCTGGAAGCTTCCTACGGTCTCTCGGTGGAGGTGATCGACCTCCGGTTCATCAACCCCCTCAATTACGACGGGATCATCCAATCGGTGAAAAAAACCGGGAAGATCCTCTTGGCAAGCGACGCGGCGGAACGGGGTTCTTTCCTCCACACCCTGGCCAGCAATATCCAGACCTTTGCCTTTGATTACCTGGACGCCCCGGTGGCGGTGGTAGGAAGCCGCAACTGGATCACCCCGGCGGCGGAGATGGAACAGCTCTATTTCCCCCAGGCGGAGTGGATCATCGACGCGGTGCATGAGCGGATCCTGCCCCTGCCGGGGCATACCCCGGTAACGGTACAGACCACCTTGGACTTACTCAGGCGGAACCGGTTGGGGGTATAAGATGGGGATAGGTTTGTTATGAAAGATCCGGTAAACCCTATCAATGATCCCTTGATAAGCGGGGAGGAGCGTCTGGCCGCCCTCTCCGAAGCGGAACGGGAGTCCGGTCTTAAAAACCGGGAGAACCTCCGGAAGACCGGGGAGATCAACAACCACATCCACACTATCTACAGTTTTAGCCCCTATACCCCCTCAATGGCGGCCCGGAAGGCCCGGGACGCGGGGCTTGAAGCGGCGGGTTCCGTGGATCACGACTCCATAGCCGCCGCGGAGGAGATGCTCTCCGCCTGCGCCCTGCTGGGAATCGGGGGCTGTGTGGGGTTTGAGGTCCGGGTAAGTTTCAAGACCGGTCCGGACGGGAAACCGGGGCCCTTTGCCGGCCGGAAGATCAACAATCCCGATTCGGCGGGACTGGTGTACATGACCGTGCAGGGTATACCTCGGCCCGCTATTAATCGGGTCCGGGATTTTCTCGCGCCCCTCCAGGAGGAACGGATCCTCCGCACCCGGGCCATGACCGCCGCCGCCAACGACCTCTTCCGGGACGCGGCCCTTCCCGGGGAGGCCCTGCTTCCCTTGCTGGATTTTGAGGCGGATATTTGGGGCCGGTCCAAGGCCGCCGAGGGGGGGGGCATTACCGAGCGGCACCTCCTCGCGGCCATGGCGGAAAAGCTCATCCAAACCGACGGAAAGGGACCGGCCCTGACGGAAAAACTCAAAACCCGGTTCGGTCTTGAGCCCTCCCCCAAAATCATGGGACTCCTGGGGGAAGCGGACAATCCCCACTACCTCTTTGATCTCATCGGGGTCCTGAAATCGGCCTTGCTTCCCCGGATTTTTATTCAGCCTGGGGAAAGGGAGTGTATCCCCGCGGAAAAAGTGACGGAATTCGCCCGTTCCATCGGGGCCATTCCCGCCTATGCCTACCTCGGGGACGTGGGGGAATCCCCCACCGGGGACAAACGGGCGGAAAAATTCGAGGATGCTTATATTGAGGAACTCTTTGATGAATTGGTCCGGCGGGGGTTCGAGGCGGTTACCTATATGCCTCCCCGGAACACCTGGGAGCAGCTCCTCCGCGTCCAGCGTCTCTGCCGGGAGCGGGGCCTTATGGAGATCTCCGGGGTGGATATCAACAGTTCCCGCCAGTCCTTTAACTGTCCCGAGGTGCTGCTCCCCGAATTCCGGCACCTCCTGGACACGACCTGGGCCCTCATCGCCCATGAGCGGCTTTCTTCGGTAAACCCCGCCTTGGGGCTTTTTTCGCCGGCCGGTCCCGGGACTTGCCCCCTGGAGGAACGGCTGGCCCGGTATGCCGCCCTGGGACGGTCCCTGGACCTCCGGCGGCCGGAGGAATCGGCGGCGGAAATCGCAGCCCGCCTTATGGGAGATTAGGCTATAGGCTTTAGCCGGGACCGGGTGGGACGGCCGCCCTGCGCAAATAGGGTCTTGAGGCAATTTCAAAACTCGGTTAGTTTGAAATAGGGGATTATTCGAAAAGTTTGAAAAATCATTCGGATAGCTCCCTTGTTCTTATTTTATCTCGTGAGGCAGATTTTATGAATTCGAGTGATTGTACGGTGTTAGCGTCCCTTGTCCGGGGACTTTCTGTCGGGATTTCCAAACAGCCTCGGGTAGTTATTTGCGGGTCGATTAGCCAGGCAGAGTCCGCTCAGGTCCTTACCGTTGAATTAGGCCCCGCTTTCAAGGAAGATCGGATGGATGAAAATGCCGCCGCTCTGATCCTGCAGGAAGCCTATGCCGCTTGGGAATTTGAAATGGCCCCCTCCGGGGCGGAAGCGGTTACTAAAAAAGAGACGGTCAAAAAATACCCCGCTTGTATGGTTATTCATATTGCGGATAAAGTCGAGGCGGTGTTTTGGATTGACCGGGATCTGGATGCCGTCCGGAAACGGGCCGGGGGGGAAGACGTTTCCGTTCTGGAGGAACGGATATCCCGGCAGGAAGGGATCAGCGCTCCCGGGGCAAGCGCCAAAAACCGGAATGAAGTGGTTAAAAACAAGATAGCCCTGGTGACCGGCGGCGCCCAGGGTTTTGGGGAGGAAATCGTTCGGGGCCTCGCCGCTTCGGGGGCCCTGGTTTTTATCGCCGACCTCAATCTGGAAGGGGCGGAAAAGCTCGCCGCCCGGATAAACGCCGCGGAAAAGCGCACCGCCGCCCTGGCGGTGGCGGTGAATGTTGCCGACGAAGCCTCGGTGGAGGAGATGTTCCGCCGGATCGCGGAAACCGTGGGGGGGCTGGACCTCTGTATCAGCAATGCCGGGGTCCTCAAGGCGGCAAGCCTCCTGGAACAGGACCTGGGGAACTTTAAGTTTGTTACCGATGTAAACTATACGGGGTTTTTCCTTATTTCAAAACACGCGGGCCGGCTTTTACGACTCCAGCACCGTACCGCCTCGGATTGGAAAACCGATATTATCCAGATCAATTCCAAATCAGGACTTGAGGGTTCCAATAAAAACGGGGCCTATGCGGGGGGTAAATTCGGCGGATTGGGACTGACGGAGAGTTTTGCCCTGGAACTGGTGGAATATAATATCAAGGTAAACGCTATCTGTCCGGGTAATTTTTTCGACGGCCCCCTCTGGTCGGATCCGGAAAAGGGGCTTTTTGTCCAATATTTACGGGCCGGTAAGGTTCCGGGGGCGCGGACTATCGAGGACGTAAAGGTCTTTTATGAATCCAAGGTACCTATGAAGCGGGGTTGTACCGGCGCCGATGTGATGCGGGCCATTTATTATATCGTGGAACAGGAGTATGAAACCGGTCAGGCGGTTCCGGTAACCGGCGGTCAGGTCATGCTGCACTAAGGGGGGAGAAGATGGAATACGCTATCGCGGTAATAGATATCGGAATGACCAATAAAAAAGTCGCCGTTTACGACGACGCCCTTACCCAGGTAGATGCCCAATACCGGGTTTTTCCGCCCAAGGAGATCGACGGCCTCGAAGCCCATGACCTGGAAGCCATGGAAGCGTGGTTCATTACCCGGCTCGCGGAAGCGGCCAAGCGCTATCCCATTAAGACCATAGCGGTTACCACCCATGGGGCCACCTTTACCGCCGTGGGTGGGGACGGAAAACCCTCGATCCCCTGCATTTATTATACCCACGAACCGGGGGAAGAATTCCACCGGCGGTTTTACGAACAATTCGGAAGTCCCGAGGCGCTGCAGGAGCGGACCGGGACCCCCAATCTCAAGGCCATGATCAACACCGCCAAGGGTATCTTTTTCGCCAAAGAAAAATTTGCCGAAGGCTTTCAAAAGACGGCCCATCTGCTCTTATACCCCCAGTATTGGGGGTACCGTTTTACCGGTAAAACCGGGGCGGAGGGTACCTATATGGGCTGCCATAGTTACCTTTGGGACCAGCTTGAGGGGCGCCTCTCCACCGTGGCGGAGGGCCTCGGCATCGCGTCCCTTATGCCGGGGACCCTGAACAACTCCTGGGACGTCCTCGGGACCATTACCGGAGAAGTGGCCCGAAAGACCGGCCTCCCCGCGGAAACCGTCGTTACCCTGGGGATCCACGATTCCAATTCTTCCCTGCTCCCCCATTTCGCCAAGAAGGGGGAGACCGGGTTTGTCCTCAATTCCACCGGAACCTGGTGCGTGATCATGAACCCGGTAAAACATTACGGCTTTGCCCCGGAGGAATTGGGCAAGGTGGTCTTTTTTAATATTTCCGCCTTCCGGGGGCCGGTAAAAACCGCCATATTCCTCGGGGGCCAGGAGTTCGAGACCTGGTCCGGGGTCCTCAAGGCCCTCCATAAACGGGAGGACCTTCCCCCCTATGACCAGGCCCGGTACCTTTCCCTCCTGGAAAAGAAAAATTGTTTCCTTTTGCCGGAACTCACCGCCGGCACCGGCCAGTTTCCCCTTTCAAAGCCCCGGGTCGTGGAAGACGGCAAGGAGTATTCCTTTGAAGACATAAACCGGGGCAGGGCCCTTCCCCCCTGTTTTACCGATTACGAAGCGGGCTTCGCGGCGTTGCGGATCTCCCTCGTGATGCAGACCCTCACCGCCCTGGAACGGACGGGCCTCGTACCGGGGGTGGAGGTCTTCACCGAAGGGGGGTTCCGCAAGAACGAGGCCTACAACGCCCTCCTTTCGGCCAGCCTCAGGGACAACCGGGTGTTTCTTACCGATATAGCCGAGGCTACCGCCCTGGGGGCGGCCATGACCGCCAAGATGGCCCTGACGGGAAAGGGGCTCTCCGCTCTCTCTGCCGATTTTGATGTAGAATATAAAGAGGTGGCGAAAAGTAACATCCCCGCATTATTCCCCTACCGGGAAGCCTGGCTAAGCTATACCGGCCGGCCATAAAACCCCGTAACCCTTCGGGTGACGGTCCGATTAACGTTTTGAGGAGTGAATAAACCTATGAAAACTTTAGCGGTGCGCCTTTACGGCGTGAACGACCTCCGGCTCGAGGAATTCGAGCTTCCCCCCGTCGGGGACGACGAGATCCTCGCCCGGGTGGTCTCCGATTCCGTCTGTATGTCCAGCCACAAACTGGCTATGCAGGGGGAAAAACACAAACGGGTCCGGTACGATCTCACCAAAAGGCCCGTCATCATCGGCCACGAGTTCTGCGGCGTTATCGAAAAGGTGGGGGCCAAGTGGGCCGGCTCCTTTAAGGCCGGCTCCAAGTTCGCCATCCAGCCGGCCCTGAATTACCCCGGCCCCGACGGGGGGGGGACCCTCTGGGCCCCGGGGTATTCCTACGAATACATAGGCGGGGACGCCACCTACGTCATTATCCCCCGGGAGGTGATGGAAATGGGCTGCCTCCTCTCCTACGAGGGGGACAACTTCTACCTGGGGTCCCTCGCGGAACCGGTCTCCTGCGTGGTGGGGGCCTTCCATGCCCAGTACCACACCAAAGGCGGCTCCTACGTCCACTCCATGGGGATTGCCGAGGGGGGCTCCCTGGCGCTCCTCGCGGGGGTGGGCCCCATGGGATTGGCCGCCATCGATTACGCCGTCCACAATCCCCGTAAGCCCTCGCGCCTCGTGGTGACCGACATTGACGAAACCCGTTTGGCCCGGGCCGCGGGGCTCCTCACCGTGGAGGAGGCGAAAAAGAACGGGGTGGAGCTCATCTATGTAAACACCAGGGACGCGGCGGACCCCGCGGCCCACCTTAAGGCCCTGAACGGGGACAAACTCTACGACGACGTGTTTGTTTTCGCCCCGGTGGGGCCGGTGCTGGAACTGGGGGACAGGCTCCTCGGGAAAGACGGCTGCCTTAACTTCTTCGCGGGCCCCACGGACACGGCCTTTTCCGCGTCCTTTAACTTCTATAACGTGCATTACGAATCCCACCATATCGTGGGAACCTCCGGGGGAAATACCGACGACCTCATCGAATCCCTGTCCATGATGGCCCGGGGGGAACTCAACCCGGTTTTTATGATCACCCATGTGGGAGGGCTGGACGCGGTGGCGGGGACCACCATCGGCCTCGACAAGATCCCCGGGGGGAAAAAACTCATCTACACCCACAAGAAGCTGGAGCTTACCGCCATAAGCGATTTTGCGGAAAAAGGCAAGAAAGACCCCTTCTACGGGAAACTCGCGGAAATCTGCGCCCGTTATCAGGGATTGTGGAACCGGGAGGCGGAAAAGTACCTGCTGGAAAACGCCCCGGACATCGGGTCACCCGTATAACGGGGGTCCGGGGGACGAGTCCTCCGGACCCCGGCAGCCCGGGAACACTCCCGGACGATTCCGGAACCGTTCCGTACTTGTACCGGACCGTTTCTTTCCGGCCAGGATAAGGCCCAACGCGGTCGGAGACTCCCCAGGGAAGGTGAAGGAATTATAAGGCCAGGCCGGCTTCCGCTTCCATGCCGCCGTAGTTGTTTCCCAGGTGGCCCCGGGGAATCGCCGCCGGGCGTTCAAAGGTTGAGGTCATGGTATAAAAGGTTTTGGTCTCGCAGCTTTGGTAAAGCCCCAGGAGCAGCTCCAGGACATGGAAGGCCATTTCCTTGCTGGTCCGGGGCTTCCGCCCCTTCCTGAGGGACCAGGCCAGTTCCGCGGGCCCGATGCCCCGGCAGTCCTCGGCGTAGGCATGGGTGGGGGGAAGGGTAAAGGGTTCACTCTGGCCCTTGAGGAGTACCGTTACTTCCCCGCCGAACCGGTTGGGATCGGGCATATACAGGATGCCTTCGGAACCGTAGAGGACCATCTGGGGCTTTTCGTTTTGGATGCAGTTGGAATTAAAATGGATGGTCCCCAGGGCCCCGTCGGCAAGCAGGAAGCTGCCGGCCACCAGGTTTTCCGCCTCGAGGGTGAAGGATTCGCCGAAATCGGGCCGGGACATAAGGACGTGCCGCCGCCGGGGATGCAGGGTTTTGACAAAGCCCGCGACCTCCGTTACCGGGCCGAGGATGCTGAGGAGGGCGGTGAGGTAATATACCCCCACGTCAAGGCCGATGCCCCCGCCGGGCAGGGCGGTGAAGGGAAACCGTTCCGCCAATAACAGGGAATCCCGGTTCAACGCGGCGTAACAGGAACTGATTTCCCCGATGAGGCCGCTGTCCAGGGCAAACCGCGCGGTTTGCACGGCGGAACCCATAAAGGTGTCCGGCGCGCTCCCGTAAAGCACCCCCCGTTCATCCGCCAGTTGTACCAATTCCCGGGCCGCGTCTATGGAGAGGTCCATGGGCTTCTCGGAATAGACGTTTTTGCCCGCCTCCAGGGCCTGTTTGGTTACCTGGTGATGGGAGGCGGGGGTGGTGAGGTTAACCACCAGTTCTATGGATTTATCCGAAAGAATCGCTTCCATGGTCATGGGCTTGATCCCATATTTTTTGGCCCGCGCTTCCATGCGTTCCGGTATCACGTCACAGCAGCCCGCCAGCTCCAGGATCTCAAAATTCGTTTTCATGTTTTGCAGATAAATATCACTGATCACGCCGCAGCCCACCACCGCGGTTTTTACCTTCTTAAACAGCTCCATCCCATCCCCCTAGATTAATTTGTGTTCCCTGGCGGCCAAGTATAGGGCATTATTCCAATAATGCAAAGATAAAAACGAACGCTTGGTTTCTATATTGTCTATTTGATTAGCCCTGCGCTGCAAGCGTTTAAACGCGATGCTGATGGCCGTGTTCATGTCAATTTCCGCAGCGCCGGATTCCTTTAAGATAAGGTAATAGGCGTAAAAATAAAAGGCGTCGTTAGGATCCGTAGAGAACAGCCGTTCGTCTTGAATGACCCGCCGGATAATCCGGATCGCCTCTTGTTTGTTTTCCTCGCCGGCCGGCTTAAGGCGGCACAGGGCCAGGGCCCGGAAAACCGAACCGATGCGGGAAAAGAACTCCGATTTTGGGATCATAAATAATTCACCTTGGGCGTAGGCGCCATCCCAATCAGGCTGTTCGGTGAAAAGGAATTTTTGATCCTCCAAAACATCCAGGAGAAGCTCTGAATATTTCACCGCCCGCTCATAGTCCCCGATCAAATAAGCGGCCTCAAGTTGAAAAAACAGCCCTTCCCCCAGGAGAATTTCGGGCTTTTCCGCGGCATAATTTTGCAGGTACATATTCGTCCGGTAGATCCATACGGCCAGGGCCTCCCCTGCCGCGGCCCGTTTATAGCCGGAAAGGTTATTTTGTATGGATTCAAAGATAGTCAGCGCCTCCTGATAGAGGCCGGTTTCAAACCGCAGCCTTCCCGCAAAAAACCGGATCCGTTCCACCCATTCAAGCCTTCCGGCGTTTAAGGCGGCCTCTTCCGCCTCGCGGACAAAGAATTCCGCCTTAAAAATATTACCGATAAGAAATTGAACCTCCGCGGCGTAAAAGTATATCAACGCCAGTTCTCGGGAATCCTGGTTTCTTTTCGCGTTTTCTATGGCAAAAAAAGAATAATCCACCGCGTCACTCATCCGCTGGCTTGAAAAGCTTGCCAGGGTAAACAACCGGTACGCCTGGGCAAGACCTAATTGATCCCGCTGTCCTTGGATAAGGATGATGGATTTTTTTACCATGGTGACAGCGGCGGGGAGGTCTTTAACCGACAGCAGGTAATTGGCCCGGTTCAGCTGAATTTGGGTTTCATACTCCGGAATTGATACTTCTTCCGGGTCAGGCTCAAAAAATGCTTCCCGTATTTCCTTTTCCCCCCCATAGATAAGGACCTTAGAAGTTTTGTAGAGGGGCCTCAGGATCGGTGCCCGCGCTTTCCCGGCAATCCGGTCAAAAGAACCGTCTTCCAGGGCTTTTTCTATTTCCCCAAAGGTTTCGTGGATAATATCCATTTGCAGGGCCCTGAGAATAAACGCATCGGTCCCCTCCCAGCCCAGGTTAAAAAGGGCCTTGAGCATAGTAAAGCTGGGCCGGAGCTTTTCCGCCTGTACCCAGTCCAGCAGGCGCTTTCTTACCAGCAAACAAATGGGGTTCTTCCGTTCTCCCAGTATTGTTTCCGCCTTTTTAATAAGGTCCCTCATCCGCATCCGGGGCTCGTCAATAAAATCGATAATTCCGAAATAAGACAACAGGGAAAAAGCCCGGCGGATCACCGGGGCGTTTTTTCCCGCCTCTTCAAATAAACTCATCAAAAGGGAGGCGGGGAAATAGTGCAAGAAAAGTCCCATGGCATAGGCGAGTTCCCATAGATCCAAGGGCATTTCCGAAAGCAGAGGAACCGGTATACCGGAGTTAATACCGGAGGATATACCCTCCGGTATTAACTCCGGTTCCAAGGATAGGATTCGGGGAAAAATCGGTTCCCATAGTTTTATCGCATGATAATCGTCCTGCGTTCCGAGCGACCAGGTTCCATATACCCGGAGGGCTTTTTTATGGGGAAAGCTCTGGTACAGATCGATAAACAGGTTCCCCACCACGGCGTCCACTGCCTGAAGGTTCTCTAAAATAAAGACCGGGGTACCCCCATCGGCCTCCGCCGCCTTAATATACACATCCGAGAGCAAATTAAGAAACCGGCGGCCTTTTTGTATGATATAATTCGGATATTCATGCTGAAACCGCTCCCGGAAGAGGAGCGCCCCCAGCCAATCCAACTCTTCAAGGATGGGGTCTTCGATATGGTTACTCAGCCAGGAACGGATACCGGAATTTACGGCATCGCTGAAACAGCACAATCCGGTTCCCCCCAAACCGAAACGGATGACCAGGGGGTTCTTAAATTTGGAAAGACAAAACCTATAAAGGCCGTCCCCTTTTCCCATATATTCAGGACCCGTCAATAACACATTCCGGGCGCTCCCTTCTTTAAGACCCGCTTCTATCTTTTTCTGTAAGGGATAGGTCCGCTCGCCATTGGTATCTGAAAAGGTCCTGATATGGTTTACCTGCGCATACCCCTCCTCAAGGGAATCGGTTCCGTTCAGCGGGGCGTCAAAAACCATATAGGGGGTGAGGACTTTCTGAACCGGAGGAGAACACCAAATTTCCGTTCCCGGGGAATTGGCCGGCATAGCGTTGAGCAGGTAGGAGTCCATCTCCCCGGATAGGTCCTGTCCCAGGATGACGGTATACCCGTACAGTTCCGGGGAAACTTTTTCCAGGATGGCGAGGATAGTCTCCAGCATGACCAGTATATCCAGCCAAAATCCGGGACTGTCTTCCTTAAAAAGCGCGGAAATCCGGTGGCCCTCCCACATAACCTCGCCTCCGGCGGTTTTTATGGCCTCGGAAACCGTATGCTCCAGAGTCGCGATAAGCTCCGGCTTGGTACGTTGAAGCTGGGTTTGAAATCGGATACAAAAAAACATCTGCAGCATAGGGATTACTCTGTTAAAAGTATATACCATTAGGTGAAACCTGGTAAAGGCAATGCTTTTTCCCTGCGGGGTACTTCCGTCATTGCCGCTGGTCTTGCCAAAACATAAACGAAAGGGTATTTCTTATAGAGGCGTCCAATTCGCCGATATAAAAATGTATGCGGAGGCATCTATGGATACCAGTGCCCTCAAAGGCCGATCCCTCTTAACCTGGCTGGATTACCGGGAAGAGGAGATCCGTTTCCTGCTGGATCTGGCCGAACAGGTCAAGGCGGAAAAACAGAACGGGGAGAGCCACCGGCGTTTTACCGGAAAAACCATCGCCCTCATTTTTGAAAAACGTTCCACCCGGACCCGCTGTGCCTTTGAAACCGCCTTTGGGGAAGAGGGGGGCCACCCGGTGTTTCTTTCAACCCAGGATATTCAATTGGGGGCCAAAGAATCTATCGAAGATACCGCCCGGGTCCTGGGCCGTATGTTCAGCGCCATCCAGTTTCGGGGCTTTAAGCAGTCCACGGTAGAGGCCCTGGCCCTATATTCGGGGGTGCCGGTGTATAACGGCCTCACCGACAGTTTTCACCCTACCCAAGCCCTGGCGGATATTATGACCCTGGAGGAAAATTTTGGAAAGGCCCCGGGAAAAAAGCTCGTGTTTGTGGGGGACGGCCGGAACAACGTGGCCCGTTCCCTCATGGTGATATGCGCCAAATTGGGGATCCATTTTACCGTGATTACCCCCGCCGCCCTTAACCCCGCCGTGGATTTGGTGGAAACCTGCCGGGCTCTGGCCGAGGCTAAGGGGACGGCGATTACCATCACCACGGACCTCGGGAAAGTTGCCGGCGCCGATGCCGTATATACCGACGTGTGGGTCTCCATGGGGGAGGAGGCAAAACGGGAAGAACGGCTCCGCCTGCTGCTTCCCTACCAGGTAAACCAAGCCCTGATGGAAAGCACCGGCCGGAGGGACAGCATTTTCCTCCACTGTCTGCCCGCGGTTAAGGGGGAGGAAGTTACCCCCGAAGTGATTGACGGCCCCCAAAGCCGGGCCTGGGACGAGGCGGAAAACCGGAAACATACGATTAAGGCCATAATGCTGGCAACCCTGTAAGGACCCGGCGGATGGTTGAGCCGTCGGGGGGGGTTCAATAATGAAACCCCCCTTCGGGGCTAATAATTGTTCGCTTTTATCTGGAAATACCCCTGGGGATGTTTACAGACCGGGCAGATTTCCGGGGCTTTTTTGCCGATGATGATGTGGCCGCAGTTGGCGCATTGCCATACCGTATCTCCGTCCCGGGAGAAGACCAAGCCTCCGGTGATATTTGCCAGCAGCTTGCGGTACCGTTCTTCATGTTCCTTTTCGATGGCCCCCACCATTTCAAACAATTTGGCGATGAGATCAAAGCCCTCTTCTTTGGCGGTTTTGGCGAACCCCGCGTACATATCGGTCCATTCGTAGTGTTCGCCCGCCGCGGCATCTTTGAGGTTGGTCACCGTATCGGGTACGTCGTCCCCGTGGAGCAGTTTGAACCAAATTTTGGCGTGTTCCTTTTCATTTTCCGCGGTTTCCCGGAATATGGCCCCTATTTGATGGTATCCTTCTTTTTCCGCCTTTGAGGCGTAATAGGTATATTTGTTTCGGGCTTGGGATTCCCCGGAAAAGGCCGCCTGCAAATTGGCCTCGGTTTTTGAACCTTTTAGTTCCTTCATGTGTTACCTCCCTGGTAAATTTTCGTCGCTTTTTTACTATACCATGGATTCCCCCAAATTTCCACTATTTAGGGTGGAAAAATCATGTCCCTGAACACGAAATTCAAAGTCGGCAGATCTATTCATAAAAAAGGTGGGCGGCAGAAAAAACTTTTCTGCCGCCCTGGAGGAGGAAGCGGAACTGAGTTCCCAAGGCTGCGTCTGGGAGACGCCTAATCCCTATTTTTAACTCTCTTTATAACTTATTAAGATTATAAATATACTAGGAATATAAACCCAAAAAAAATATTTGTCAAGTAAAAAAACAAAAAAAATCGCTTTTTTTACTTTTTGGGGTAAAAAAAGCGATTTTTCACTCCAATTCATCCAGGTTATAGGGGGTCTCCTGGTATACGTAATTGAGCCAGTTGGAAAAAAAGAGATGCGCATGGGCCCGCCAGCGGACCACCGGAGTTTTTCCGGGATCATCCCCGGGATAGTAGTTTTTGGGAATGTCGATGGTAAGACCCTTGCCTATGTCCCGGCGGTACTCCCGGTCCAGGGTCAGGGGATCGTATTCCAGATGGCCGGTAACGTAAACTTCCCTGCCGTTGCGGGCGGTTACGATAAATACTCCCGCCTCGTCGCTTTCGGACTGGATGGTCAGGGCCGGTTCCGCGGCTATTGCCTCCCGGGAACATTCGGTATGCCGGGACTGGGGAGCCGGAAATTCATCGTCAAAACCCCGGAACAGGGTGGTGTACTGTTCCTTGACCCGGTGGGGAAAGATACCGAAGAGCTTCCGGGGGAGGATTTTTTTGGGTATTTCGTAACGCCGGTACAGCCCTGCCTGGGCCCCCCAGCAGATGTGCAGACTGGACCAGACATTGGACACGGAATAATCCAACACTTCCACCAATTCATCCCAATAATCGACTTCCTCAAAGTCCAGGGTCTCTACCGGCGCTCCGGTGATGATGATGCCGTCAAAACGGATCCGCTCCCGGACTATTTTTTTGGAATTCACGTAAAACCGTTCCAGATGCCCCGGAGGGGCATTCCGGGATTCGTGGCTTCCCATCCTGAGGAAACTGATATCTACCTGTAGGGGGGTATTTCCCAGGAGCCGTAAGAGCTGAATCTCCGTATCCACCGTGGTGGGCATAAGGTTTACAATGGCGACCTTAAGGGGGCGTATATCCTGATGTTCCGCCCGGGCTTCGGTCATAACAAATACATTTTCTTCCCTCAGGGCGTTATAAGCCGGCAGGGTTATGGGTATTCTAATAGGCATAGAGGAATAGTATAAAAAAACGGAAAAAAAGTACAGTATGAATCGCCCCGGCAATGGGCCTTTCCCAAAGCCGCTTGGTTTTTGGGAAAGGCTTACCGAAACGGTCTCAAGAGCGGATCAAGGGGCGGTGAGCGCCGCCATGGTGATATAGTTGTACGGCTGGTTAAAGTGGGGCAGGAAAAAAATATCCAATAATTTGAGTTTATCAATGGTCACCTTTTCCTCTATTGCCAGGGAGAAGAGATGGATCCCCATGGAAATATCCTGATAAGATGCCATTTGCGCGCCCAATACCCGCCGGGTCTTTTTGTCATAGACAATGCGGATTTTTACCTTGTGGTTGTCTTCTTTAATAAACGCCGGTTTTTGGGTGTCCTCAAATTGGGTGTAAAGGGGGGTATACCCCGCTTTTTCCGCGGCCTGGAGGTTGAGCCCGGTGGACACCATTTTGTACCCGTAGATACAGATCCCGTTGGAGCCTTGTACCCCGATGGATTCCAGGGGAGTGCCTCCGGCATTGTGACCCGCCACCACTCCGCTACGGACCGCGTTGGTCGCCAGGGCGATGTAGGTGGTATTTTCGATGGCATTACTGTATACCGTGGCGCAGTCCCCGATGGCATATACCCCGCTTTTGCTGGTTTCCTGCTTGAGGTTAACCTTGTAGGCACCGTTGGCAAAGGTCTCCAGGGCCCCCGCGGCCAGGGCGGTATTCGGCCGGAACCCAATGGCCATAATCACCATATCCACGGCATATTCCCCCTTGTCGGTAACGATACCCGTTACCTTGGCCGATCCCTTTACCTCCTGTACCAATTCGCCGAAATGGAGGTCTATGTCATGGTCCTTCAAAATCCGGTCCATATCCTGGGTAAACCAATCGTCGTAATAGGTGGAAAGGCTGGTCTTGGCCGCCTCGAAGAGCAGGACCTTTTTACCCCGGCGGCGTGCCGCTTCGGCCAACTCCACCCCGATATAACCCGCCCCCACCACGGCGATGTTCTTAATATCCCCCTGGTCCAGGAGGCTGTTGATCTTCTGGCCGTCCTGGAAAAGTTTGGCATACGCCACCTGAGGCAGGTCCAGGCCCTTGATCTTGGGAATGATAGGCAGGGAACCCGTAGCGAGGATGAGCTTATCATAGGATTCGGTGATTTCTTTCCCCCCCTTGTCCTTGGCAAAAACCTTTTTAGCCCCAAAATCTATCCTTTCCACCAGGGTCTCCATATGAACCACCGCTTTTTTAGCAGCCAGGATATCCTTGGAAGAATAAAAAAGGCCCTCGGATCCGTCGATTTGCCGGCCCACCCATAGGGCGGTACCGCAACCCAGATAACTGATATTACTGTTACCATCAAAAATCACCAGTTGATTTTCCGGATAATTATCTAAAATGGTATTAGCCGCCGCCGTTCCCGCATGATTTGCCCCGATTAATACGATCTTTGCCATACACTATTCCTTTGTAAAGATATTGAAATAATAATATGAGGCTGTTCTAAACTACCGATTTTTGGAACAAACTCAAATATCTTTTAACTGTAACCCTTCCCCCATAATAATGCAAGAGGAGTTCGCCGAAGGGACACCAGGGCTTGTAGTTTAGGGATGTTGCTTTTTTTTGATAAATCTCCTACAATTAATATAGGATTTAAATTAAACTCAAAAAGGATTTTGAATGAAAAGGGGAACCCTATTAATACATAACGGCCATGAAATGGATCCGGTAACCGGAGCCCTGGGGGTACCCATTGTTCAGACCTCCACCTTTGATCAGGGGGATCTGTCGGAGGACCGGGAATTTGATTATGCCCGGTCGGGGAATCCCACCAGAAAAGCCCTGGAGGAGATTATCGCCGCTTTGGAGGGGGGGGAGGGGGGTTACGCTTTTGGAAGTGGTATCGCCGCGGTATCCTCAGTCCTGGGGATCCTCTCCGGCGGGGACCATATCATCACCGCGGAGGATATCTATGGGGGGAGTTGGCGGATCCTCAACACCTTTTACCGGCGCTGGGGCCTGGAATGTACGGCGGTGGATGCCTCGGATCCGGACAATATCCGGCGGGCTCTCCGGCCCAACACCAAGGCGCTGTTCCTGGAAACCCCCTCCAATCCCCTGCTTAAAATCATCGATCTGAAGGCTTGTTTGGGTATAGCCCGGGATGCGGGACTTATCTCCGTGGTGGATAATACCTTTATGACCCCCTACTTTCAGCGGCCCATAGAGTTGGGGGCGGATGTAGTGGTCCATTCAGCGACCAAATTTTTGGGCGGGCACAGTGACGTGGTGTTGGGCCTGGCGGTTACCCGGACCCGGGAGTTGGGTAAACGGGTGTACTCGGTCCAAAACGGGTTCGGCGCGATCCCCGGTCCTTGGGACGTGTGGCTCGTGATGCGGGGGATCAAAACCCTCAAGGCACGGCTCGAGGCGGAGGAGGCCTCCGCCCGGCGGCTTGCCCAATGGCTTCTTGACCATAAGAAGGTAAGCGCCGTATTCTATCCCGGTCTTGCGGATCATCCCGGAAGGGACATTCACGAGGCCCAGGCCTCCGGGGCGGGGGCGGTCCTCTCCTTCAGGACCCAAACCGCCGAAGACGCCCGCAAATTTTTAGCCCAGGTTGAATACGCCGCAGCCGCGGTAAGCCTGGGAGGGGTGGAGACCATCGCCTCATACCCCGTCAGGATGAGCCATGCCGCTATGCCGGCGGAGGAGCGGCGGCGGCTGGGGATCACCGATACCCTGATCCGGATCTCCGTGGGACTTGAGGATGTGGAGGACCTCATCGCCGATTTTGATCGGGCCCTGGGATGATGAGGAATTGCATATAAATAAAATGCATAGCCCCCATTCGATGGGGGTTTAATACCCTCTGCACGCTTTCGCGTGCGGACTTCAGGGCGGGGTTGTTGATTTTAAATGAGGGAAACGGTTCCAAAATCCGGTTGGTTTTGGACAAGCTTATATGACAGGAGTCTGTTGTGAAAGAAGACACCCATTGTACCGGCCCCATGGCCTTGGAAACGCTCCTGGTACATGGAAGAACCCCCTTTGATCCGGTCACCGGGGCGGTGACTACCCCCATATACCAAAGTTCTACCTTTAGGCACCCGGGGCTGTATGAGTCCACGGGGTATGACTATTCCCGGAGCATCAATCCCACCAGGACTGAGCTGGAGCGTACCATGGCCCTGATCGAGGGGGGCAGATCCTGCTTGGCCTTTGCCTCCGGCATGGGGGCGATTTCTTCTATTATAAAACTCTTCAAACCCGGGGATCACCTTATCGTGTCCGAGGATCTTTACGGGGGAACCTACCGCCTCTTCCATGAGTATTATGAATCCTACGGCCTTTCCTTTTCATGGGTGGATTCCAGCAATCTCGGCCTGGTGGAGGCAAAGCTCCGCCGGGAAACCAAGGCCGTTTTTATTGAAACCCCCTCCAACCCCATGATGAAGGTTACCGATATCCGGCGCTGTGGGGAGCTTATCCATAACCATGGGGGCTATCTTATCGTAGACAACACCTTCCTCTCCCCCTATTTTCAGAATCCCCTCAAGCTGGGGGCGGACCTCGTGGTCCACAGCGGTACCAAATACCTGGCCGGCCATAATGATACCCTTTCGGGGTTTATTGTCCATGATAACGATAGGCTTGAGGAACCCCTCAGGACCGCCCAGAAAAGTGAGGGCGCCGTCCTCGCGCCCTTTGACGCGTGGCTGGTACTCCGGGGGATCAAGACCCTGGCCCTGCGGATGGAACGGCACAATACAAACGCCCTCCGGGTCGCCCGGTGGCTCCGGGAACATCCTCGGGTGGAGCAGGTCTTTTATCCGGGTTTTCCGGATCATCCCCAGTATGGGCTATCCTGCGCTCAGGCCCGGGGGCATGGGGGAATGATTTCCTTTTACCTTAAAAACCAGGATGACGTGGCGGTCCTTTTGCGGGAGATATCCCTGATCCTTTTTGCCGAAAGCCTGGGAGGGGTGGAATCCCTATTAACGTATCCGTTGGTTCAAACCCACGGGGCGATCCCCGAGGCCATGCGGCTTTCCACCGGGGTCAATGACCGGCTTATGCGGCTTTCCGTGGGGATCGAAGCCCCTGAGGATATAATCGCCGATTTGGATGCGGCGTTTGATAGGTGCATATAATTAAAAAAGGAGCGGTATATGAGAATTTCAACGAAAGGCCGATATTCCCTGGAGGCCCTTTTGTATATGGCCCTGCTTCCTGGGGGGGAATATTGCAGCACCCGGACCATCGCGGAACATACCGGTATTTCCGACGGCTATTTGGAACAGCTTTTTATCCCTCTCAGAAAGGCCGGAATTATCCGGGGTATCCGGGGACCTCAGGGAGGATATCTCCTGGGGAACGATCCGGACAAGATCACGGTGGGGGATATTTTGCGGGCTGTGGAGGGCCCCCTGGAGCCGGTATCCTGCGTGGTGAATTCCCGGATCTGTCCCGCGGAGGCGTATTGTATCAGCCGGCATACCTGGAGCGAGCTTTACCATGAAATAAGCGATTGCGTGGATTCCATCACCCTCACGGATCTCGTGGAAGCCTACTATGCCATGGATAAACTGGAGTACGCAATATGAAGATTTCTACCCGGGGGCGTTATGGAATGCGGCTCCTCATCGACCTCGCGGAACATAGCGGGGAAGACCATGTGGCCCTGGCCAGCGTGGCGGAACGGCAGAACATATCCGTCCGTTACCTGGAACAGGTGGCGGTTATCCTCCGGCGGGCCGGGTTCATCCGTTCCGTCAAGGGCGCTTCCGGGGGCTATGCCCTGGCCCTGCGTCCCCAGGATATTATCATCGGTGATGCCCTGCGGGAATTGGAAGGGGATATGCTGGTGGTGGATCCCCCCCTGCCTGCTTCCCAGGAAACCAAACTCCAGCGCTGTATCCGCCTCACGGTCTTTGACCGTCTCAACGACCGGATTGCCCAGGTAATAGACCGGAAAACCCTGGCTTCGGTGGTGGGGACGGTGGACCCCGATGAGTCCTATATGTATTTTATATAGCCGATACCTTAAAATCAACCAACCCCGCCGCAGAGCGGACGGGGTATGGTTGGTTCGATAGGAAATTTATCGTACTGGGGGTTTACTACCCCGCCATCATCGAGAGGGAATTGAACCGCCCCAAGGCTCGCACGCGGGAGCGTGCAGAGGGTATTAAACCCCCATCGAATAAAGGGAAGTCTTTTGGAGCAAAATGATTTTCTGGGAAAAAAGGTTTTTTTTCTGTACCCGCAAAGTGTTATCCAAGACTCCGTACTTGACACCCTCATCATGAGTGGTTTTGAGGTCTATACTCTGCATGATCATCAACGGGCCCGGCTCCTTTTGACCCATTTTGCCGGGTCCATCTTGTTCATTAATATCGATCAGGGACTTCAGGAAAGGGAATGGGAGGCCTATATCCGGAGTATTCAGGAAGATCCGGTGGCCAAAGAAAGCCGGCTGGGGATCCTGTCCTACAACACGGACCAGAAGTTGATGCAGAAATACCTCATAGACCTGGCCATCCCCTGCGGGTATGTTCAGCTGAAATTGGGGCTCCAGGCCAGTACCGAGATCCTGCTGGCGGCGCTCAAGGCAAACGAGGCCAAGGGCCGCAGAAAATGCATCCGGGCCTTCTGCATAGATGACGAATATGCCACCATGAACTACAAGGGCCCGGACGCTATGTATTACGGCAAACTCCTGGACATCAGCTCCGCGGGAGTAGCCGTTAGATTCGAGCAACCAATCACCATGCCCGCCAATACCCTGCTGCGGGGGATCCAGCTTAAACTCAGGTCCAGCCTGATTATGACCGATGGGGTCCTGATGGGCCCCCGGCCAGGGGATCGCCATGTGCGGGTTATCCTTTTTAGCCACCGAATGAGCCACCAGGACAAATTAGCCATCCACCACTACATTAAAAGGCGGATCCAACACCATATCGACCAATTAAAGATCTGAGGTCTTCCCAAAACCAATCGGTTTTAGAACAGTCCCATCTATGTTTTTTTTATTCCACTCGGGCAGCAAGCTCTGGGGCCCAAAAACCAGGGCGTGGCTAAGGACGGCGGCGGCGGCCTCCAGGACCGGCTCCAGGATCACCCGCTCCGGGGGGGAAAAATCCGACAACACCCAGCCGGAAATGTCGTCGTGATTGGGCCGGCCGATACCTATCCTGAGCCGCCAGAAATCAGCGGTTCCGAACCGGGCCTTCATGGACCGGAGGCCGTTATGCCCTCCCAGGCCGCCGGAAAATTTAAGGGAAACCTGGCCCAGGGATAATTCCAATTCATCATGGACCACGAGGATCTGTTCCGGTTTGATCTTAAAAAAAGCCGCCGCCGCAAACACCGAATCCCCGGAGAGGTTCATATAGGTTTCAGGTAAAAGCAGGTGGACCTTTTCCGCGGGGACACCGGGATCTTCCTTGGTTTCCGGTCCTGTTCCGGCATAGGAACGGAGACGGCCCCCTTCCAGGGCGGCATAGAGGCCGCGGTATTTTTTTTTCCAGTCCAGGGCAGGGAAAAAAGGGAGAGCCTCCGCCAAAAGCCGCCCGGCGTTGTGCCGGTTCCCCCGGTATGTTTCCCCG
>JAITEG010000001.1 GCA_031282145.1 Spirochaetaceae bacterium
ATCAACGGGGGAAAGCGGCGGATAACCCTCAAAAACGTCATGAGCCTCAACCTGGATCTTCCCGATTCGGATTGGAACCTGGTTACCCTTACCGGCGCCTGGGCCCGGGAGTTCGAGGCCTCCGAACGCCCCCTCTCGCCGGGCTTTCAGGGGGTCGGCAGCCTGCGGGGTATATCCGGGCATGAGCAGAATCCCTTTCTCCTCCTGAAGCGGCCCAAAACCGATGAATTTCAGGGAGAAGCCCTGGGCCTGAGCCTCCTCTATTCGGGTAATTTCCTTGCCTCCGCCGAAGTTGACGCGTATAACCTCACCCGGCTCCGGATGGGGATCAACCCGGAAACCTTTTCCTGGGAACTGGCCCCCGGGAAAAGCTTTGACACCCCGGAGGCGATTCTTGCCTATTCCGCCCACGGGATCAACCGGCTCTCCCAAGACTACCACCGCTTATACCGTACCCGGCTTGTCCAGGGGGAATGGCGGGATAAGGAGCGGCCGATACTCCTCAACAATTGGGAGGCTACGTATTTCAATTTTACCGAAGAAAAGCTCCTCGCGATGGCGGATACCGCGGCCGAGCTAGGGATAGAACTTTTTGTGCTGGATGACGGCTGGTTCGGCTCTCGGGATGACGATACCACTTCCCTCGGGGACTGGATCCCCGATACCCGTAAGCTCCCCCGGGGTATCTCCGCCCTGGCCCAAGCCGTAAACGCCCGGGGGCTTCAATTCGGCCTTTGGATTGAACCGGAAATGGTCAGCCCCAAAAGCCGGCTCTTTGAAACCCATCCCGATTGGGCCGTGGGGCTCCCCAACCGTCCGCGGACCGAGGAGCGGCAGCAATACGTGTTGGATATGTCCCGAAAAGAAATCGTGGACCATCTTTTTTCCGTTTTTTCGAATCTTATTGGGTCCGCCCCGATTTCCTATATCAAGTGGGACATGAACCGTTCATTAACCGAACCCTGGACTCCGTCGTTACCGGGCAACCGGCAGGGGGAATTTTTTCACCGCTATTGTTTGGGGGTATATGACCTCTACAACCAGCTCACCGAGGCGTTTCCCCATATTCTCTTTGAGTCCTGCGCCGGTGGCGGGGGACGGTTTGACCCGGGACTCCTCGCCTTTGCCCCCCAGGGCTGGTTAAGCGACGATACCGACGCCCTGGAACGGCTCCGCATCCAGGGGGGGGCCTCCCTCTGTTATCCTCTCAGTTCCATGGGGGCTCATATTTCGGCGGTCCCGAACCATCAGACCGGACGGCACTGTTCTCTGGCCTTCCGGGCCATGACCGCTTTTTTTGGGGTGTTGGGTTTTGAATTAGATCCCGCTGCCCTCAGTGCTGAAGAAAAAAAGGAAATTACGAAATATATCGAATTCTATAAAGCCCATCGGTCCCTGTTTCAGCAGGGGCGTTTTTCAAGACTCTTGAGTCCCGCCGGAGCCG
Source organism: Spirochaetaceae bacterium (assembly GCA_031282145.1). GTDB lineage: Bacteria > Spirochaetota > Spirochaetia > Treponematales > Breznakiellaceae > JAIRMO01. Next base: position 1,445 of record JAITEG010000001.1, read on the forward strand.
CTCATGCTGCCTGGATGGTAAGTTCCGCCGACCAGGGGATAGTGGGGGTTTATAAACTCCTGTCCCAGCCCAATCAAAAACCGGTGATCCTTCGTTTGCGGGATCTGGATCCTTCCGCGGTATACGAGGTTTCGGTTTGGGAAGCGGGAGGGGTTGACCCCGGGGACCGGGAGGCTAATTGCGGCCTCCGGGGCGGGGATGAACTCATGCGGGGGGGGCTCCTGCTCAATTCCCCCGGCCTGACCCACGCAAAGAAAGGAGACTTTTTTGCGGAACTGTTCCTGTTGCGCCGGCAGGAAGTCCCGTTGACGGGGGAAGCTGGTTAATCCGCCCGAACGGCTTCAATCGTAGTAAGATGCTTCCAAAAAATGAAAATTTGAAACCCCCTTCGTATAGCATAAAGAAAGTCTTCTTGGTATATTTATAGGAAAGGTAGGGAATTTTATTGGGGAAATACATTACTAAAAAGGAGAGAAATATGCCGGATAAACACATTTATATGGATTACAACGCGACAACCCCCCTGAAACCGGAGGTTAAGGCCGCGATGATAGAGGATCTTGAAATATTTGGAAACGCCTCAAGCATGCACGCCGCGGGACGGCTGGCCCACGGCAGGGTTGAAGATGCCCGGAATGCCGTGGCCCGCCTTTTGGGAGCGCCTCCCCGGGGGATCATCTTTACTTCCGGGGGCTCCGAATCAAACAATACGGTTTTCCAGACCATGCGGCGTTTGGGCTCGGATCCCTCGGGAAAGGTGCTTCCCTCGGGGCGGACCGAGATTATTACCACCGCCATTGAGCATCCCTGCGTGCTTAATTCCGCGGCCTTTTTACAGTCCCTGGGATTCACGGTAACCTTTTTACCGGTGGATGAATACGGTAAGGTCAGGATGGAGGCCCTGGATGCGGCCTTGAGCGAACGGACCCTCCTCGTATCGGTGATGATGGCGAACAATGAAATCGGGACCATCCAGGACATTGCCGCCATTTCCCAAAAGGTCAAGGCCGCCGGCGCGTGGATGCACACCGACGCGGTCCAGGCGGTGGGCAAAATTCCCGTGCAGGTGGACGCGTTGGGGGTGGATTACCTTACCATGTCGGCCCATAAGATCTACGGCCCCAAGGGCATCGGGGCCCTGTATGTCCGGGAGAAGGCCCCCCTCTTTCCGCTTATCCACGGCGGCCACCAGGAGGACGGGTTCCGGGCGGGCACCTACAACAACATCGGTATCTTCGGTTTCGGCAAGGCCGCGGAGTATGCCCGGGCAGACCTTGACGCCTACGGAAAGACCATCGCCCCCTTGCGGGCGCTGCTCCGGGACGGCCTTTTGGAGCAGGTTCCCAACATCAGGATCAACGGGCACCCCCGGGACGTTTTGCCCAATACCCTCAACGTTTCCTTTCCCGGGGCGGAGGGGGAATCGATCCTCCTCTCCATGGATATGATGGGCATAGCGGCTTCCACCGGCTCCGCCTGCGCCTCCGGGAGCCTTGAACCGTCCCATGTGCTTATGGCCATCGGGTCGGAACCGGAATGGGCCCATGGTTCCATCCGCTTCAGCCTCGGCTGGGGGATTACCGAAGCGGACGTGCGCTATACCGTTGACGCCGTGGCGCCCATTGTCGCCCGGCTCCGCGCTATTTCGTCGGTGCGGGTTTAGGAGCCTGAGAGGAGGAATTGTATGGCTGATTGGTTATATTCCGATACGGTAAAAGACCATTTTACCAACCCCCGGAACGTCCTTTTCGAGGACGAATCCAGCTTCCCCGCGGATGCCCGGGGGCAGACGGGGAATATCCGCTGTGGGGACCAGATGCTGATGCTCCTGCGGATCAAGGACGACGTCATCACCGACGTGCGGTGGAAAACCTATGGCTGCGCCAGCGCCATCGCTTCCACCAGTATGCTCTCGGAAATCATCCGGGGCATGCCTATCCAGGAGGCCTACAAAATTAAGCCCCAGGACCTCGTGGAAAAACTGGGGGGCCTCCCGGCGTACAAGATCCACTGCTCCGTGTTGGGGGATAAGGCCCTGCGGGCAGCCATAGACGATTACCTGGCCAAGACTGGAAGGGCGGGTATGCTCAAAGAAGAGACCACCGAGATCTGCCATTGCCTGGGGATAACCGATAAGGATATCGAAGCCGCCTTCAATCAGGGCGCCCGCTCCTGGGAAGAACTCCAGCAGGCCACCAAAATAGGCACCGCCTGCGGCTCCTGCAAAGAAAAAGCCCTCGAACTCCTCCACGAGTTCACCCACATCTACGGCTAGCCCCGCTAAAGGGTGGCCTGGGGGTGTGGGGGTGAAACCCCCTTCTTAAAAAACCCTCCCCAAGATGGGGAGGGTTTTTTAGATGTAGGGGCTCCGCCCCTACGACCCCGCTGGGGGGCCTAGGGCCCCCCCGGCTCCCCTTTGGCGGGGGCCGGGGTATATCTGGAGCGGGGCGCCTCCGACCGGGGGCAGTCCTCCTTTTCACCGGCGCAGCCCTCTTTTTCCCGAATGCAGCCCGCTCTTTCACCGGGGCAGTTCCTTTTTCCCGGGGGAGGGGAGTGTAATCGAAATTCGGGGTTACCATTTATAAATCCGTAGTTACTAATTCATTATTAGGAGTTACTAATTCGTAATTAGGAGTTACCGATTTATAATCAGGGGTTACTAATTTAAAATTGGGAGTTACTAGTTTATAATTAGGAGTTACTAATTTATAATTAGGAGTTACTAATTCATAATCAGGGATTACCAATTCATAATCGGGAGTTACTTTATTAATTTTTTCATTGCAATTATCCGCCCGTAATGGTATCATCGGGAAGATTTGCGTACCAGGGAGGAAAAGTTTTGCACTATCCTGATTTTATTCCGGCCACCGACCGGGAGTTTGATTCCTTTTTCGAAAATTATGACCAGGTCGCCGCGCGGAAGGTGAGCGGCAATCCGCCCGAGTGGCCCCACGTGCCGCCGGAGCGGGCCGGGGAGCTCCACCGGCACTACCTCGCCTGGCACGAGGCGTACCTCAAGGTCCAGGGGCCCCGCAGCAGCGCCGATTACCTGGCGAAGCGGGAGGCCGCCGCCGCGGGCAGGCGCGCCCTGCGGGACTTCAACAACCAGTACGTGCTCTACGCCCGGGAGGTGACCGACGCCGGGCGCGAGGAGATTGGCGCCCATGTCCGGGACCGGGTGCGTACGAAACCGGCCGCGCCCGGCCTGCAGTGCCGCGGGGACCTTTACTATCCGGGGATACACCTCGTGGAGCTCCGGAACATCCGCACCATTGCCCATGGGGAGGAGCGGGAGCGCCCGGGCTGGGGGGTGAGGATTTTCTGGGGCATCATGGGGGAGAACACCGAGGGGGACCGGCTCCGGCTTTCCGCGCCCCCCCGGTCGGGGTACGACCTGCCCCATTCGGTCTTCACGGGCAGGCGGAGATACCGCTTCGACTTTGACGGCGATTCGGGCAAGACGGTGTGGTTCTGCCTCCGCTACGAAAACAAGAAAGGCGGCCCCGGCAGCGAAGGCCCCTTCGGCCCCCTCTTCAGCTCGGTGATACCTAGCCTGCTAACGGGGGTCCAGGGGGCCTGGGCCCCCCAGTAGCGGGCGGGGGATTATTGAACACTTTACTCATATACGGTATGATTCAGACATAAGGAGACCCGATGAAGGCGATTGAACTGGAGAAGGCCTTTGATCCGAAGGGTTTTGAAGACC
>JAITEG010000064.1 GCA_031282145.1 Spirochaetaceae bacterium
GGTCCGGCTAATTCCTTAACGAAAAAGAGTCTGCCCGGCAGGGTGGTGGTATACGTTGAAGGTACCCAGGGCGTTTTGCCATAACGCAGGGTCATCCAAAACGAGAGTCCCTGCCATTGCATGCCCCGGCTTAAAACCCCGTCACAGCCGCCAATGGCGTAATCGGCGGAGAAAAGGAGCTTGGGCCCCAGGGTGTTGGCGGTTGCGGGAACCAGGGGAGTTCTGGATTTAAAACTGGTCAAGGCGTTTTGCTCTACCGTAAGGGGGTGGAGTTTTGCGCCCAGGCGGTAGGGGACCTCCATCCACTCCGCCTCGGTTTTGAATTCCGCCGCAAAGGTAGGTTCCCAGAAGGCAATGTGGCACATCCGGCCTATGCCGTATATCAGGATGAGTTTGCCCCCGGCTTTGCGGATTTCGTTTATTTTTTCCTCATAGCGGGGAAGATTTTCTTTGTCGGCAAAGTTCCGCTGTTTTTTCGGGATGGATTTTTTAAGACAGTCAAAGAATTGGGATGTCATGGCGTATTCAAAACTTGCCTTATCCCCGCCGCCTATGGTATTACCCCCGGCATCGGCGTATTCATCCATATTAAAGGTACTCACCCGGGAACAATCGACCCCCCATTCATTGAGGAAGTACGCGGTCCATTTGTACATACCCATGGGCCCTGCCGGGAGGATTAGGGCAAGGGGCTGTCCTTTTTCCCCGGCTTCCTTTATTTTGAGGGCGATTTCATGGCCCATTTTGACTTCAAACTCATTAAGATTATCACACATAACCGGCTGGTAGTCCTTATGCCAGCCCGGCTGGCGTTCCAATACCGTTTCCGGGGCGCCGATACATTTATCTATTTTTTCAAAATCCCACCCTGCGGGATAAAAATGTTCCAGCAGGGTTCCCGCTTTCGTATCCTGAAAATTGACCATATAAGCTCCCCAAAAACGTTATGGATAATATTATTTGTTCGTTGGTTGAACAAATTATTAAAGAAATTATATCTGCATTTTACCGAAGAAGTCAAGCTTTTTTTTGTATCCAACATCCGGCCCTTCCCTGGCACGTAAAACGACTCTCTTGTGTACTGCTTTTAAATAGTTTACCATTGGTGAATGATTTTGATGCGGACCGGTTCAGGGTATAAGCGGGCTTAACCAGGATGAAACAAAAACCGCCCTTTACCCTTGTTTACGAGGATGATTTTATCACCGTGGTGGATAAGGCCCCGGGGATCAGTGTGGGGGCCGACCGCTGGGATGATGAGCGGGACCGGCTGGACAAACTTCTTGCCGCCTATTACGCGGAAAAAGCTCAGGACCCTAAAATCCCGCTTCCCCGGATCTTTACGGTTCACCGTATCGACCGGGAGACCTCAGGGCTCGTCGTGTTTGCCCGGGACGGCGAAACCCATAAGCGGCTTTCCGCGGCCTTTGAAACCCGGCAGGTTACCAAGCAATACCTCGCGGTGATTCACGGGCGGCCTTCCTGGACCGAAACCGGCTGTGAGCTCCCCCTTGTCCCCGATGGGGATAAACGGCACCGGACCATCATCGACAAGTACCGGGGAAAAAAATCTCAAACCTGGTTCCGCCTGCTTTTAAGCGCCGGAAACTACAGCCTGGTGGAGGCCCTGCCCGCCACCGGACGCACCCACCAGATCCGGGTACACCTGGCAAGCCTGGGCCATCCCGTCGTCAACGATCCCCTCTACGGTTCCGGTAAGCCGGTGTTCCTTTCCTCCTTTAAACGGGGCTGGCAGGGCGATCCCCTGGACGAAAAGCCCCTCCTCGCCCGGCTGGGCCTGCATGCGGCTAAATTGATCCTGCCCCCCTGCCGCCCTGACTCAGCGGAGCCCCTCCTCCTGGAAGCCCCCCCGCCCCGGGACCTCGCCGCCCTGATCCGTCAAATGGAAAAGAACGGCCTTTGACCAGGATGAGCCTTCTCAATCCAGTAGGTTTTGTTTTGAGGCCCTGCGGTTGACAATCTCTATCAAAAGGATATATCATTTATAACATAATATTTTCTGGCTGGGGATAATATGGCGGTAATGCAGACGGGCCCTTTTTATCGGTATATATACGATTATCTGCTGGAAGAGATTAACTCGGGCAGATTGAAGGGCGGGGACAGGGCGCCGACCGAGAAAGAGTTGTGTCAGCAGTTCGGCGTAAGCCGCATAACCAGCAAACGGGCGCTGGAAATGCTCGCGGCAAACGGCTACATCATCCGTTTTCGCGGGAAAGGTTCTTTTATAAAGGACGATGTGGAAACCGGCGCTATTTCGGGCGTTTCCGGCCTTATCGGTCTCTTAATACCGAGTTTCCGCGACTTCTTTGGCGCGACTTTTGTCTGCGAGGCGATAAAGAACTGCGGCGGTCTGGGCTACCATCTGCTTGTCAAACATACCCGCGATTCGGTTTCCGAGGAATCCGATGCGATAAATGCCCTGACGGAACTTAACACGGCGGGAATTCTTCTTATGCCGGTGCTTGGGGAATACTACAACGCCGATATTCTTAAGCTGGTATTGCGAAAAAAGCCCCTGGTTCTTGTGGACCGGAAAATGCACGGTCTGGCGGTGCCTTCCGTTTCCACGGATAATGTGCAGGCCGCGGAAACCGGGACGAACTACCTCCTGGGCCTGGGACACCGGAAAATCGCCTTTTATTCGGGGCCCATCAGCGATGTCTCCACCGTCGAGGATCGCAAACAGGGGTTTATCGGGGCGCTGCTCAAGGCGGGCATTGTCCCGGATCCGGCCCTTTTCTGCCATGAATTGCTCATCTGGCAGTACCCCTTCCTGGACGATGGCGTAATCGCGGAAAATACCGCCGTCGTAAAGGATCACCTGAAATCTCACCCGGAGATCAGCGCCGTGTTTGCCGCGGAGTACCCCAGCGCCCTGTTGCTGCAGGAAGCGGCAAACCAACTTGGGCTGGCGGTTCCCGGGGATATTTCCATTGTTTGTTTCGACGCCCCCCGGGGAATTTCGCCCCGGCCTTCCTTTACCAGCCTCTGCCAGGATGAAAAAACGCTTGCCAAAATAGCGGTGGATCTGCTGCACAAGCTTATTGCGCCGGAAAACCCTGTCCCGGCCGGGGACATTCTGGTTCCGGCTCAGTTTGTGGAAGGCGCGTCCACCGCCCCGCCATCCCCTCGTTTCTTATAGTTGATATATCAATATATCTTAATGGTACAATAAATCATTATTGACATACTATTGGTGGCCTGATATTATTAACATGAGTCCGGTGAGACAAATTTTCAAGCGGAGATAAACATGACAGGCAGGGAAAGGGTTTTACGCGCGCTGGAATTCAGAAACCCGGATCGCATACCGTTGGACGCATGGATCATGCCGGGAGCCTTCTCAAAGTACGGCGAGGAACTCTGCCGGCTGGCGGAACAGAATCCCCCGGACATTATGCCGATTCCCGGGCCTTCGGATCACGGTTTTACCCCCGAATACTACCAGCGGGGAACTTACGTCGATCTTTGGGGCTGTCCCTGGGTCAACGTCCAGCCGGGGCTTATCGGGGAGGTAAAGGACCACATCCTTGCCGATGATGAACGGCTGGACAGCTACCGGCCGCCGGTCGAACCATTTTTGAAATGGTGGGAAGAGGCAAAACCGGAGATTCGGGAAAATATTTCCCAGGCGCGAAAACGAGGCCAGTTTATCCTGGGAGGCTGGGTAAGCCTTTTCGAGCGGATGCAGTTCCTCCGGGGAACACAGGAACTGTTCATCGACATTGCCTCCAAAGAGGGAAATACGGAAAAACTACTTGCCATTGTTATGGAATTTTACCACGTCTATCTGGACCGGTGGCTTGAGTGCGATATTGACGGCGTCGGCTTTGGCGATGACTGGGGTTCGCAGATTTCCACCCTGATCTCCCCCTCGGATTTTAGGGAAATTTTCAAACCCCGTTACCGGGAGTTGTTCACCCGGGTAAAGAAGGCCGGGAAAAAGATCTTTTTCCACAGTGACGGCTGGATCTACGATCTTTACGATGATTTTCTGGATCTGGGGATAGACGCGATAAATACGCAGGTTTGGTGTATGGGCATAGAAAAAGTCAGGGGAAAACTGGCCGGGAAAATAACCGCCTGGGGCGAACTGAACCGGCAGTATACCATGCCCGCGGGAAGCCCTGAAGACGTACACCGGGAAGCGCGGCTGCTGAAAGACTGTTTTGCCGTCAATGGCGGTGGCTTTATCGGCCTGGGTTCTGTTTTACCCGATGTACCGCTCGAAAACGCCAGGGCCATGTTCGCCGCGTGGAACACGTAGTATTACATCATAAAATGATATATCATTATGTTTTTAATGATATAAAAATTTTTATTGACTACAAATTATACCCATGTTATTATTAATCATTCCAGCCGCTTGGTTGTAACAAACCGGTGCGGATATAGGTCCGCCTAAACTTGTTTGATTTGGAGGAGTATTATGAAGAACACATTACGGTTCATCGGGGCGTTCTGCCTGGTGTTTTGCCTTATCGCCCTGCCGGTATTTGCGGGCGGTAAAAGCCAGTCCGCTTCCGGAAGCGGCGGAACCACAACCCTGACTTTTTACAGCCTTGCCGAATGGGTCGCGTCGGAGCCGTACAAGGCGGCCTACGATGCCGCGAAGGCGGAATTCGAGCGGACCCATCCTGGTTTTAGAATTGAATTGCAGTCCGATCCCTGGAATGACTGGCAGGCCAAGTGCAAGACTATGTTTGCCGCAGGCAACCCGGCGGATATCATGCTGGTGAACAATCCGGATTTTCCGGGTTTTGCCAACAGCGGTTATCTTCTTGAACTGGAAAATTATGTTGATTCAGGCTATTTCAAGGATTTTTTCCCCGGCGTTCTTGAGATGTACACCTGGCGGGGAAAGTACCTCGGGTTCCCCAACAGTACCGGCGTAAAAATCCTCTGGTACAACAAGGATCTGTTCCGCCAGGCAGGCCTTGATCCCGAAAAACCCCCCACTACTTGGGCGGAACTGGTGAGTTATGCCACCGCCATTACGCAAAAAACCGGAAAGTACGGTTTCGGTATGGATTTGGCATTGCAGTATTTCCCCACGGAATCCCTTTACGATACCACCGGTGACTATGTCCTGAAAGTGGACAGCAGCGGCAAGGTAACATCAAATGTAAATACCCCGACGTTTAAAGCCTATCTTCAGTGCCTTTTGGATCTTAAGCCTTCATTTCAACCGGATTTTGCCGTTACCGAATACCATGACGCGTCAAGACTTTTCAGAGAGGGCCAGGTAGGTATAATATTCCACGGCACCCTGCTTGAGACCGATATTTACACCAGGAACTTCCCCTACGGCCAGGCGCTGATCCCCAAGCAGACCGCTTCGGGTCAGACCGCTTCCTACGCCGGCGGCTTCTGCCTTGCCGTTTCAAAGCAGACGAAGGCCCCGAAAGAGGCGGTGGAATTTGCCCAGCTGCTGTGCTCCCCCAAGTATAACGCTGCCAGTATTTCCGATCCGCCGGCCAGCAACGCGGCCCTGGCGGCTTGGGAGTACGCGAAAGATCCCCGTCTCGCGGTTTTCATGGAGCAGATGAAGACCGGCCGCCGGGCCCAGCCGACTACTATGTATTACAACGAGGTTGAGGCGGCGATCAGGGATACGGTGGTGGACGTACTGGTCAACGGCAGGGGCATAGACGCGGCGGTCGCGGATCTGGACAGAAAAGTAATTCAGATTGTAAGCAACTGAGCCGGTATCTCTATCACGCGGGAGAAGACAGACAGATGAAGCTTGGGAAAGAAATAGAACCCTACGTGTATCTTCTCCCGTCAATGGTGATAATGGCATTGTTTCTTGGGTATCCCATTATTTACAATCTGGTAATCAGTTTTTTTCAGTGGAACCTCAGAAGGCCCGACAGACCCTTTGCCGGGCTTTCCAATTACTTCAGCGTTTTAAGTGACGGGAAATTCCCCGTTATACTGCGGAATACCCTTTTGTGGGCGGGCGCGGGGGTCGCCTCGCAGATGGTTTTCGGCATAACCCTGGCCCTGTTTGCGGACAGCCTGTACAGACCGCAAAAATACATGCGTACTATCATACTCCTTCCCTGGCTTATTCCCGGTGTGGTTACCGCCCTCATGTGGAAGTGGATGTTCCAGGCCGATGTGGGTATTATAAACTTTCTCCTTATGCATCTTGGGATCACCAAAAACAATATTTTGTTTATATCAAGTCCCGCCACATCTCTGCCTTCGCTGATATTTGTCAATTCATGGAGGGCTGTCCCGTTTTGGTTTCTTATGATTACCGCCGCGCTTCAGGATAAGCCGCTGGATCAGATCGAATCCGCCCGGATGGACGGGGCGCGTTATCCGGTAATTTTGTGGCATGTTATCCTGCCCCACCTTTCACCGGTTATCGCCTCTACCGGGGTACTTACTACCATTTGGACCTTGAATTATTTCGACCTTATCTGGACAACTACCAAAGGGGGGCCGGCCGATGCAACATCGACGCTTCCCATATATACCTACCGCCTGGCCTTTGAATTCAGCGACTTCGGCAGATCCGCGGCGTTGGCTATGGTTTCCCTTATCATCGTTGCCCTGGTTTGTATTCCCTATGTGCGCCGCATGTTCAGTGGTTTATCCAAGGAAGAGTTGTGATAAAACGAATAAAAAACGTGCCCCGCATTATATCCGGTGTTGTTGTAATCCTTATTACGACAATCGTGGTTCTTTTTCCGATCTACTGGATGGCTTGTACTTCTTTTAAAAACGAATCGGACATTTTCAAATTGCCGCCCGAAATTATCCCGTCAAAATTTACCTGGGAAAATTACGGCACCGCTCTGACCAAAACTCCCATACCGGCGTTCTTTTTCAATACGGCAATAAATGTCGCCGGTACCCTGGTTATTTCCCTTGTCTGCGCGTCCATGGCGGCTTACGCCATCAGCCGTTTTAAGTTCAGGCTAAAACTCCCCTACCTTGGGATAATTCTGATATCCCAGATGCTGCCCCTTATCACTCTGATAGTTCCCCTTTATATCATCCTGGGTAACTTGAAGATGTTTAATAACCGGCTGGTTCTGATTTTTGTTTATTCGGCCCTGTTGATTCCGATCTCAACCTGGCTCTTTCTGGGTTATATCAACACCATACCCCGGGAGATTGACGAAGCCGCCCGGATCGACGGCTGTACAAATCTGATGATCCTCTTTAGGATCATCGTTCCCCTTTCAAAACCGGGTCTTATGGCCGTGGGCCTTAACATAGCCATTACGGTCTGGCAGGAACTGATCCTTGCCATGACTCTCACCAGCCTCGACGCCTACCGTCCCCTTATGGCCGGGGTCAGCGCGGCCATAACCAAGGCCGGGGTGCGCTGGGGGCAAATGACCGCTACGGGCGTTATTACCTGTATACCGATTTTAATCATCTATATTTTTTGCCAGCGCTACCTTATCAGGGGGCTTACCGGCGGAGCGGTAAAAGGTTGAAAATTAACGGCAAGTTATCGGAATTCAATCCCGACTATACGAATATCCAAAAGGCAGCGTATAACCGTATCCCCGACAGGATGCCCCTCTACGAGCATATCATTTCCGATACGATCATGGAACAGTTGTCGGGAAAGAAATTCCGGCATTTATACAACGGGGACATGCGGGATAAAATTGAGTATTTTAAACACTACTGCGGCTTCTTTAGGGACATGGGATACGACAGCGTTTCCTTTGAGGGCTGCGTCGGGCTTGCCCTGCCCCACAGCGGCTGCCTGGGCGCGCATAAAGAATCGGTTATCCACGATTATGCGGACTTTGAAAGATACCCCTGGGACAGTGTTCCGGACGCTTATTTCGCCATGTACGGTGAATGTTTCGAGGCCCTCCGAAGCGCCATGCCCACCGGGATGAAGGCCATAGGCGGCGTTGGGAACGGCGTCTTCGAGTGCGTGGAGGACATAATCGGCTATATGAATCTCTGTTATATTTCCAGCGACGATCCCGAACTCTACGCGGCGCTTTTCAGGAAAATGGGGGACGTTTCCCTGGCAATCTGGAAACGCTTTATGGAACTCTACGGCGATATTTACTGCGTCCTGCGCTTTGGGGATGATCTGGGCTTTAAAACCAGTACGCTTATCGCTCCCGATGATATTCGCCGTCATATTAT
>JAITEG010000112.1 GCA_031282145.1 Spirochaetaceae bacterium
GGCGGAGGGCTCCCCGGGGGCATAGACTCCGGCGATCTGCCGGAGCATCCCGCTTGGGGCGTCGCAAATGCCATAGGTAAAATCAAAACCCATATCGAAAAGCGCCTGTGATACGAGCCCGGCGGGATTGGTAAAATTGAATACCTTGACGGTCTTTTTTGCCTGTTCCCTGATAAGACGGCAATAGCGCTCAAGAACGGGAATCGTGCGCATCGCGAAGGAAAATCCCGCCGCCCCGGTGGTCTCCTGCCCTATTACCCCGGCGGAGAGGGCAATCCGCTCGTCCTCGACCCTGGCCGCGTCTCCCCCCGGCCGTATGGTCGTGATGACATAGTCGGCGTCCTTAACCGCGGCCTTTGCGTCGGTAGTGAGGGAAAAACCAAGGTTCGGTTTTATCCGCCCCGCTACCCGCGCCGCAAGGGCGCCGAAAACACGGAGTTTCTCCCCGTCATTATCCATAAACGCCACTTCCGATATACCCAGTTCCTCCGCGCGCCGCGCAATGCTCGAGGCAAGAAACAGCGACCGTATTCCCCCTCCGCCAATAACGGTTATCTTCATTAGGTTACTCCTTGGGACAGGCACAGTATAGTAAATTTATCGGTAAAGTGTAAAGAAATTGCGGGAAAATGCATACTTGACGATATGTTTCGGATCTGATAAAGTATTGATGGTTTGATTTTTTGTCAGACCTATTTTATCGCACACCGATATCGGGGTGGTTGATCGTTTTAAGAGGGGCCGTAATCCTGAAAGGGTTTGCCGTCCCGGCAAAACGTGATGCCTGAGATCACACCCGCTGAACCTGATCCGGATAATGCCGGCGAAGGGAAAAAGCCCGCCTGAACATCTTTTAAGTTTAGGAACGCGGCTCTACGGCACGATCCCGCATCCTCCCTCCGGTCAGTGTAAGGAGCATCAAATGAGAAAAAAATATGCTTCCATTGGCCTTTTCCTCGTTTTAGCCCTCGCCGGGGTTTCGTTTTTTCCCTCCCCTGTTTTTGGGAGGGGAATGTCATCGTCCCAGCAAAAGCCTTCCACCGGGCAGGATACGGCCAGAGAAGTCGTTATCTGGACCTATGATTCCTTTGATTCCGAATGGGGGCCCGGCCCGGAAATAAGCAAACGCTTTGAAGCGGAAACCGGGATCACCATTAAATGGGTGGTTCATGGGGATGCCGGAGAGGTTTTATCCCGGCTTCTTTTGGAAGGAAAAAACTCAGGCGCGGATATTATCCTTGGACTGGATCAAAATATGGCGGACAGGGCTTTGGGATCGGGGCTTCTTGAGGCCTATAAGCCCCGGGGGGCGGAAGCCCTGTTGCCGGAACTTATCATTGACGGGAGTTACCGTTTGATTCCCTGGGATTACAGCTATTTTGCGATAGTCTACGATTCCCAGCGCATTCCCAATCCTCCCCGGAGCCTGGAGGATTTAACCCAGGGGATTTACTCCAGACGCCTCATCCTGATGGATCCCCGGACTTCCTCACCGGGATTGGGTTTTTTAGCCTGGACCAGGGAGGTCTATGGAGAGGGCTGGAAAGATTATTGGCGACGGCTTAGCCCCTCGATCCTGACCATTGCCGAGGGGTGGAGTTCCGGATACGGCCTCTTTACCGCCGGGGAAGCCCCGCTGGTTTTGTCCTATACCACCTCTCCGGGGTATCATCTGGAGTATGAAGACTCAGAACAATTTAAGGCCGCCCTTTTTACCGACGGCCACCCGATTCAGATTGAGCTGGCGGGGCTTTTGGCGGCGGGAAAAAACAAGGAAAACGCCAAGCGGTTTCTGGACTTTATGCTGAGTCCCGCTTTTCAGGAGGTGATCCCCCTGACCAACTGGATGTATCCGGTGATAGACATCCCCCTGCCCGCCTCCTTTAGGATCAACCCCAAAAGCGATAAACCCCTGCGGCCCCGGCCCATAAACGACCGGGAATTGGACGAGTGGACCGCCCTGTCTCCTTCCCTGGGAGGGTGAGCCGAACCCGTGGGGAAGTCAAGTTATTACCGGTACGAACGGATGGTTTCCTGGGCCTTCGCTTTGCTGCCCCTGGGAGCGGTGGGGGCGGCCTTTATCCTGCCCTACGCTTCGGCCCTGGCCGGGGGAATAGGGCCGAAGGGGGCCGCACTGCCCGGGGGGACCTTGCTGCCGGTTCTGGCCTTTACGGTCAAGCAGGCAGGGCTCAGTACCCTCGTCGCCCTGGCCCTGGGACTTCCCGGGGCATGGCTCCTGGGAGGGTCCGGGGAAAACCCGGGGCGGGGCCGTTTCCGGGGGGCCGCTTTTTTAAGGGCCCTCACCGGCATCCCCTTTGCCATGCCCCCGATACTGGTGGTTTTGGGATTTGTGCTTTTTTTCGGGAACTCAGGCTGGGTAAACCGGTTTTTTATGACCGCCCTCGGCACGGAAGAAGGGCCCCTGCGGCTCCTCTACCGGCCGGCCGCGATCGTCCTGGCCCATGGGTTTTATAATTTTCCCCTGGTGATACGCCTCGTAGGAGACGGTTTGAGCCAGACGAAAAACACCTATGGAGCCGCGGCGGCCTCTCTGGGGGCTTCGGGATTCAAGACAACCCTGACGATACTCCTCCCCTTAAGCCTCCCCGCGGTGGCCTCGGCGTCTCTCCTTACCTTTCTTTACAGTTTTACCAGTTTTTCCGTGGTTCTGGTCCTGGGGGGGGGCCGAAGGCAACCACCCTGGCGGTAGAGATATACCGGTACGCGAGGATATCCCTGGATTATCACCGCGCGGGGCTTCTCGCCCTGGCGGAAACCCTTATCTCCTTAAGCGCTTTTTTTGCGTTTCTTTTTTTTGAACGCCGGGGACGAGCCTTGACCGCCGGGACAGAACTGCGGTACCGGATTATGGAAAAACAAAACCGGGGTATTCCGGTCATTTTAAGTCTAACCCTCTACGGCCTGGTGACGGCTTTTTTTGTCCTGGGGCCCCTGATATCAATTCCGGTGGAATCCTTTTTATATAAGCCTTCCCGGGCCGCTTCCCGGGGATTGTCTCTCCACTTTTGGCGATCCCTGGAAACCGCGAGAACCCTATTCCCTGCCCTGGGCCGTTCCCTGATCCTCGCGGCTTTTGCGGCTACTCTGGCGAGCCTCTTAGCGGTTTTGGCCGCCGGCGCGGTAAAAACCGTTGAAAGCGCGGGACCCGGAAGAAGCGCTTTCTGGGGGACCCTCGTCAGAATAGGGGTTACCGCCCCCCTCTGCTCTTCGGGAATAGTGCTGAGCCTGGGGTGGCTTATCCTCTACGGCAGGGACCATGCCCGTTCCCTCTGGGCGGTAGTTTTGATCCATGGGGTTACCGCCCTTCCCTTTGCCTTTAATTCCCTAAATCAAGGTTTCAGTGGGCTTCCGGAAAACCTCTCGAACGCCGCTTCGGCCTTCGGTGGGGGACCGGTAAAACGGATCCTCACCGTAGCCCTCCCCCTCTTTTTCAGGCGGATTCGGTCTGCCTGGGCCTTTTCCGCGGTTTTAAGTTTAGGGGAACTCAACGCGGTACTTATGTTGGGGATGGAGGAATGGGAAACCCTCCCCCTGCTCATTTACCGGGCCGCGGGGGCCTACCGGTACGGTACGGCGTGCGCCGCGGGGACCCTGTTAATTTTATGTTGTGCCGGGGCCTTGCTTTTATCGGAAGCGGGTTCCGGAAGGAATGGTCATGGCGCTTGAAGTACGGGGACTGCAAAAAAAATACGGCGATTTTTTGGTGGACCTTGATCTGCTGGTGGCCGATGGGGAAACCTTAGTCCTCGCCGGTCCCTCGGGATGCGGCAAAACCACGGTCCTCAACCTTATTGCCGGTTTTGTTACGGAAGATGCCGGGCTCATCCTCATCAACGGAAAACCGGTTAATCAGCTTCCCCCCTGGGAAAGATACGTTTCGGTTGTTTTTCAGGATTTAGCGCTTTTTCCTCACCTTAACGTGGGAAATAATATTGGTTACGGTCCCTTTATCCGGGGAGTATCCCGCAGGGAATGTAAAGCCCGGGTAGAAGCGGCTCTCAAAACCGTCCGGCTTTCAGGGTACGGGAAAAGGCGGATCCACACCCTATCCGGAGGGGAACGGCAGCGGGTAGCCATAGGGCGGGCTTTGGCTGCGGAAGTCCGGGCGCTGCTCCTGGATGAACCTTTTTCCAGCCTGGACGCTCCCCTGCGGCGGGAATTGCGAAAAGAATTCCGGGAAATAGGGACTCAAAGCCCAGTCCCCCGAATTTTTGTGACCCATGACCGGGAAGAAGCGGCAGTCCTGGGGGACCGGATCGCCCTCATGTCCAACGGCCGGATCCTGGAGACCGGAGGGGCCCGGGAATTGTTCCTTACCCCCAAAACCGAATTTGGCGCCCGGTTTTTTGGGGCCGGTCTGGTTTTTCCCTGCGATATCATCGGGGAAACCCCGGAAGGGTGGAGGATCAGATCCCCCTTGGGAAAGATCCTGGTTTCCCGGGGATCCCGGTATGATTCCGAAAAACCCCTGATCTTTATCCCCCAGGATGCCCTTTCCCCGGAATCCCTTGCCGGGAAGGGAGAAAACCCGGTCCTGTTTACCGCTCTTTTTAAACAAAGTTTTTTTGAGGGGGATAGGATGATCCTGGAGGCGGAGGTCCCCGGTAAGACTTTATTCCGGGCCCCTGGGGGACTCAGGATGGAGCTTCCGCCCAAAAACAGCCCCATGAGATGGCGTCTGGATCAGGGGCTTGTCCGTTTTGTACTTCCCTCATAACATTACTTAAGGAGCCAGGAAAAAAATGACTGGAATACCCCAATGAGGGCGCCTAAAACCGCGCCGAAAAAATTTATCCATTTAAGCTGATTGGCCATTACATCGAGAATTATCCGTTCAACCCGGATCATATCCAGAGAATTTATCCGGTCGGAAACCAGGACCTGTATATTGATGGATTTAAGGAGGGCTTCTATTTGTTCATCCATGATCAAAAGAATTTTTTGACATAACCGGGTATCGATTTTTTCCTTATAGGCTTTCTCTACAGAGAAAAGCTCCCCGAGGCTCATCCCCCGGTGGTTTTCAAAAAAATGGTCCAGGGCAGACCTTATTTTTTCGTCTAACCCTTCTTTCTCTTTTATCAGAAAAAGAATTTTTTGTCCCAAGCCGGAAAAATCGGAAGCGGTCCATTGCTGGATCAACTCTCCCAGGGGATGATCCAGATAGGCCAAAATGAGTTTGGTAATTATCCGGGCAAATTCTCTGGAGAATTCCGGTCCGCAAACAAAAATCCGGACCTTTTCCCGGAGGAACGTTATAATACGCCGGTTTATGTCCTCGGCATAGGCCAGGTTTTCCAATTCCAGGATAAGATCGTCAATTATTTCGGGCATCCGCTCGTGAAGGGTCCGGTCATATTGGCCGGCGGAAATAAAAAAGCGCTGAACCACGTTTAATTTCAGGATGGTTTTATTGAGAAAAATTCGGCCGTGGATTTCCAGTTCTCTATGGATATCGTCTTTTTTTAAAAATTGTATAACGGTATTGATTAAAGCCGGGCCGGCCTGTTCGACCTTCCGGAAAAGGGTATGCTCAAACTCCGGGGTCGAAAAACGGATACCTTCCCATATTATTCCTTCCAATTTATTTTCCAGTACCCCGTCATTACCCAAAATATCCCGGACGGTACGGTTTCCATAGGTATCCGCCAGGGAAGTAAAGAGTTTGTCCATGACCGAATCAAACACCGGGGAAGTAATAAATCCCCGGGCAAGCCGGACAAGCAGCGTCCTAAACTCCTCCTCAGTCGGCGGTTCTTTATTGGTCAGGGCTACCGGGACCTGGGCGATCTGTTCCAAGGGGGAGCTGAGAATTTTTTCCGTATAAAGGGCCAGGGATTTCCGGATATGCTCCCGAACATCGTGGTGATGGAGCCGGGCCTTGAGGATTTCCGCGGTAAAGAGTTCCCGTTCAACCATGGCCCCTATGCTGTCCGCGAGTTTATGCCGCTGCCGGGGCAGTATCCCCGGGGTAAAAGGCAGACGAATCCCCAAAACCACTATCGCCCGGAGGGGGCGGAAGAGCATTTTGATTGCCACCGCGTTGGTGATATACCCGATTAAGGCGCCTACCAGCGGAGGAAGCAGCCATCCCAAGAGGGGTCTCATAGGGGCATAGACTCCGCAGCGGTTTTTGCCCGCTCTTCATTCCCGTAAATCCGGACCGTATCTTCCCGTAACCATCCCCGATAATTCCCCTCCACCAGAACCCAAGATTCAAAGGTTCCCTGGCTATTCACCTTCCTCCGTTCCAGAACCCGTACCAGGGAACCTCTTCGGAGGTAACCTAACGATTCCGCGCCCGGAACCGGTTCTTGTAATACCTGAATATAGGAAACGCTGATAACCCCATAACCCAGAAAAGAGCGGGACAGGGGCGGGGTAGGAGGGGGGATAAGAGCGATATCCTCGGTGCCGCGGGTACAGGAATCAAGACCCATGAGGAACATAAGGATACATAAAATTAAAAAATTAAGTCTTTTCAGAAATATACTCCCCCGGGGCCATGCCGCGGCAGCCGGGATTTGGAGCCGGCGCTCTTGACCGATTATGACCGGTACATATATGCTCATCTAATGAAAAATATATACGTTTTTAAAATATTAGTCAGCCTTTTATATATTTTTTTCACTATCCTTCCTTTAGAAGGGCAAACGAGAAAATCCCCCCAGTCCGAGGGGGCCTATGTCTTTTCGGTTGCTCCGGTTTTCGGTTTTTTATACGGACACGCCGAAGAACTGGTATATAAAAAGGCCGATAGCGATACCTTATTAAGTCAGCTTATCTGGGATATAAAACCTCTCTTTTTGTGGGGTTTTTCTGCGGATATATACCGCCGTTACCCCATGGAAAAGCCGGGTTTTTTTATGAACCTAACCACTCAATTCTCCTTTCCTACAAATACCGGGACTATGGAAGACCGGGATTGGCAAGCAGCGGAGGACCGGTTGTCCCATTTTTCTTCCCATGATAATTACACCAACTGGGCAACCCTCATGGATCTGAGCGCGGGGATTTCTGTCCCCGTGATATCCAGGCTGGTGTTTAAATTTCATGCCGGTTTTGACTATATGTATTTTAATTGGACCGCCCAGAATGGGTATGCCCAATACGGAAAGGAACTTTCCCCGGGTGTTTTTTCCCCCTGGAATGAAAATATTCCTAAAGTTTACCAATCCGGAACGGTGATTTCCTATATCCAATATTGGTTTATCCTCACCCCGGGGTTTTCTTTGTATATTCCGTACCGTTTTTTTTCCGTCAACCTGGACTTTCAGATAAGCCCCCTCATCATTTGTTTGGATCAGGATAATCACCCTTTGAGGAACCCGCCGCTGCAGTTTAACGATTATATGTTTTGGGGTCTTTTTCTTGAACCTACGGGAGAATTTACCCTTTCCTTCCATGAAAGAATATCTCTCTCCGCATATGTTTCTTACCGGTTAATTAAAGGTCCCCGGGGATTAACCATGATAAAAAATATGGCGAACAATATTACCGTCAGGGATAGCAATAAAGCGGGGGCAGCCTATTCCGCCCTAGGCGCTGGGCTTTCATTGAAGATACAAATTAGATGATTCCAAAATCCGGTTACGGTGGGGAAATGCGGAGATAACAAAAAAGTTTACGGTCCGAATCGGCAAAATCCAATTTTTCCATCTCCTCAAGATCAGCCCAACGCCATTCGGTATGCTCCTTGAGGGTAAAGGCCCTGCTGCGGAAATAAATCCGGTAGGCATTTAAGATATGGGGAACCCCCCGGTGATCAAAGGAAACGGTTCCCAAAAGACTGCCGATGCTAATGGGAACCTGGAATTCCTCATCGTATTCACGAATAAGGGCATCCTCATCGGATTCTCCCGCCTCGGCCTTGCCTCCAGGAAATTCCCATTTCTCTCCTAAATCTCCGCCGGGTAAACGCCGGGCAATAAAAAATTTTTCCCCTTCCCGCGCTATCCCTGCGACGGATCTTCGAACCATCACTTAAAGAAACAATACCGTGGGAAAAAGAAAGTGAAGTATGGCCGATGCGATAGCGGCAAACCCTATCCATCTTTTGTTTTTTGCGATAATCCGTTCCAGAAGCTCGGATTTTTCCGATTCGATACTGGTTTTGGTATGGTAATAGTCAAAAATAAGGATAAAACCGGCAACTAAACCCAGTATCGCCGGTAACAGGTCCCCGATTACCGGAATATCTCCCTGGGTTGAAGAAAGCAATTTTAATAAACCGCTGACCAGGGTTAGAATTCCCAGAATGAGACGGGTAGTCTCGTTATCTAAGGAGAAATACGGACCGGTTTCTTTAAGCCCTTCCCGATCCTTATCCTCCATGGCCAAGGCATATCCTGAAACCGCGTTAAAAAGGATGGACAAAAAATAAAATTGGATCATGCAAATTCCCCATTGCCGGAAACCGTTGAGGCTTTCCAAAACTGAAATTTTTGAACAACCTCTTACATCTATATTTTGAGAATACTCCATTACGTATTTCGGGTCAATACTTATTCTTGCCAAAAAACATACCGGATGGGAATACAGAAAAAACTTATTCGGTTTTCACCCGTAATCGAAGATATTCTTCTCCTGCCCTCATGAGGAACAGTAATTCCGGCCCTTCAAAGGGAACCGTTATCCGGTATTCTTCTTCCGGTTCCGGGGAAAAATATATCCTGCGGTTTGCCAAGGGAAGCTCTCCTGAGTGTTCCTCACCGGAGCTTATATAGATGGAGATGGCCATATCCACTATCCCGGTATAAGCCGCGGTCGTATCGGAAATAGTTTTTTTGATAACAATATAGGAGGATCCCTCAAACCGCATGGCCGAGAAGGTAAGGGAATTCCCCCCGAGAACGGAAAGGTCCGTTCGGGAAGAAAAAAAGGAGATGATAAAAAGGCTTACCACCAATATCACCATAGACACAAAAAGAAAGGCGAGGGGTTTGGTCGCGGTGAGGGTTCTAAAAAGGGAGAGCGGCTTTACCGCCGTTGTATCGT
This sequence comes from Spirochaetaceae bacterium, assembly GCA_031282145.1. GTDB lineage: Bacteria > Spirochaetota > Spirochaetia > Treponematales > Breznakiellaceae > JAIRMO01. The sequence continues at coordinate 9,019 of JAITEG010000112.1, forward strand.
TTAATGCCCGGACCGCCGGGGATGCCCGTTCCAGGCGATGGGCCCGGGAATAATAAAATACCAACTCCGGTTCGACCTTTTCTTTCCCGGCGGTAGATTTTTCCCAGGACTCCGGAGGGGAAGGCTGCGATTCTTCCGTTAAAGCCATGCCTTACCTGCCAGAGAAGCGGCTTTTTCCGTCAGGTCCAGGGGATCCACAAACCGGGGGGCTTTACCGGAGGCCCTGCCTAACTCCGAGAGCAACGCCGCCGCCGCCGCCGCGCAGGTATAGCCGTCATAATATCCCCCCCGCTTCATTCGGGCGGCGATGGCAACGCAAAACCCCGCGAGGAGGTCCCCGCTTCCCCCGGCGGCCAAAACCGGGGCCATCCCGTCTACGATTCCCACCCGCCCGTCTTCCCCGGCAATGATGAGGACATGGGATTTAAAGAGGATCACCGCCCGTATTCTTCGGGCCGTATCGGCGATGAGGGAGAGGGTATTCGAGCAAATTTTTTCTTTGGAGAGCCCGGTAAAGGCGGCAAATTCCCCCAGGTGAGGGGTGAGGATCCCATTACCATGAAAGGTGAGGTCCCGGGACAGGGCGATGGCGTCCGCATCCAGGATGAGGGGAGTCCCCTCCGCCTCCTTTTCCAGGGCCCGGCGCAGAACCGGCAGCCTGTCCGCTGTTTTTCCCCAGCCGGGCCCCAGGAGCAGGGCGTCGGGACAAAAACGCCCGGAGCAATCCCCCTCCCCTCCCCTCCCGTCTTTGGGCTCGGTTTCTTTTTCGCCGTCTTCGTCCCCGCGGGACCTTACCGGAACCACCATGATACCCCCCGCGGAAGCGGCAAGGATCGGATACAACGCTTCGTCAACCAAAAGCCGGACTATCCCCGCCCCCGCCGCCTGGGCTCCCCGGGCGGCAATCCGGGCGGCCCCGGCGCTTCCCGGAGATCCCGCCCGAATTTCCGCCACCCCCCGTTCATACTTATAGGCGTCGGGCCGTATGGAGGGGATCCGGCGCCGGACCTCCCCCCAGGAGAGGAGTTCCGGACCCTCAAAGCCTTGTATCAAGCCCGGGGGGAAAATACCGCCCACGGACCGGATCGTTCCGGCAAAAAAGCGGGCCCCCGGGCTGTAAAGACACGCTTTTTTCGGCTCTATGGCCAGGGTAAGATCCGCCTGAATGATGGGCATGGAGGGTTCAAAGCCGTCGAAGTTCCCCGAGGGGACGTCGATGGAAACGATCCAAGGCTTGG
>JAITEG010000140.1 GCA_031282145.1 Spirochaetaceae bacterium
AATTTTTTAAAAAATTACAAAAAAAATAGCGCGGCTTCACCGGTAATTTTGAAACCGCCTCGTATTTTTGTATATTTTCACCGATATTAAATTGAGGGATCGCATGATATTCATAAAAAGGCTTAAGTTTGGTAACGTAACTACCCCGCCGCAAGGGGGTTCTTGGGTATGGGCCCTTCGCAAGGGGTCAAAGGCCGCGGTTAAACAGCCCGGGTTGCTGTTGTGGCTCTGGCTCCTCTTAACCCTGCCGGTTTACGGGCAAAATGGTCCTGAGGAACCCGGCACCATACCCCCCGCCGGCATCGGCGAAGCGGAGACCCTTCCCCGGACTTTCCGGGAGATTTCCCTGGGGATGAACCTGGAGGCGCTCAAAAAAGCCCTGGAACGGGACGGGCTTTTCTACTTCAGGGGAGACCGGGACGTGTCCTTTCTCCCTGTCGGGGAACAAAGCTTGGTGGAAACCACGGGTTTTTCCTTTATCCGGCGGGCCTTTTTCCAGCTCCGGGAAGGGGAGCTCTTTATCATGGCCTTTTCCCTGGACCCCGCCCTGATCGACCATTATTCGGTATTCACCGCCTTTGTAAAAAAATACGGAGAGCCCCTTTTTTTGGACCCGGGACAGGCCGTATGGGAATCCGAGGATACCCGGATCGCCATTGAGCGGCCCCTGACGGTCAAATATATTGATAAACGGGTATTTACCGAAATCATGGGAGAATCGGCGGTGAGAGAATCGGCGGAGGTCTTTTTGCGGGAGGAATTTCTCGATGGCTTCTAAGGGTTCCCCCCTCCGCCTCTTGAAACGGGGGCGGAATTTCCTTTTCCTCACCCTCCTCTGTTCCGTTGGGTACCTGCATTGTACCCCCTCGGAAAAGAAGCTGGAGACCGCCGAATTTACCCTGGAAAAGGCCGGGGGCGGCCGGGTCCAGATAGCGGTCGAGATCGCCCGGACCGAAGCGGAACGGGCCCGGGGGCTTATGCACCGTATCTCCCTTCCCGATGGAGAGGGGATGTTGTTTGTCTTCGAGCGGGACCAGATCCTCTCGTTTTGGATGAAAGATACCCTTATCCCCTTGTCCATCGCCTTTATAAGTTATGACGGCCGGATTCGGGAAATATACGATATGCATCCCCGGGATCTGAGATCCATCCATTCCAGCCGTTCGGTCCGTTATGCCCTGGAGGTTCCCCAGGGCTGGTTTGAACGGACCGGTATAACGGTAGGGGACAGGTTGCACCTGCGCTGAAACGGAGCCGGTGCCCCGCGTCTGAACGTTGATTGGAAGGCCGGGATCCATATCCCGTCCCTTTAGGCTCTTCCCCAGTATGCTGCGGCTCTTCCCGTGTATAGCCCGCACGATCCGGGCGTGGGGCATTATAACCAGAGGATGAGTTTCCCCCGGTCCGGGAAGAAACCCAGGGATTTCAGGACCGCCGCGTATGCTCCGGAAGCGGCGGGACGGGAGTTAACGGTTTCTATGGTGATTTTCCGTTCAGGGTAAACCGCCCGCTTCCCGGGAAACGTCAAAAAGGCCAGGGCCTCCCCCAGAGAGGGATCCTCCGGGGCGAGGCCCAGGTGGATATCCTTACCCCCCCGGCCGGCGACAACCAGGAGTTCCGGGCCCCGAAAACAGAGCCGGGTACTCCGCTGCCGGGGCGGGAGCCGGGGATCAAGTCCTTCCAGGGCAAGTCCCGCAGGGCTTGCGGGGTCCGCGGCGTTCATCCAATAAATCGAAGCGGTCCCTTCCGCTTCCTCCAGTTCTCCGGGGAGCCGGGGGGAGGCGAATTGGAGGGAATTGATACCCGCAAAGAAGCGGCCCGCTATTACTTCCCCGGCCAGCTCAAGCCGCCGGATTGCGGGGAGCAGCCGGGCCCAGGAAAGATGGGGGAGTTCCCGTTCCAGGAGGGGCCGGCAGAGGACGCCCCACCGTTTGAGGAGGAGCCTCACCCGGTCCCGTTCCAGTTCCTCCGTCTCCAGAGGATCAAAATCCATGGTATTACTTGATAAACCCTCCCCCCAGTCCGGTTCCAGGGAAAACCACCTGCCCGGTACGGGGGGGCCGGCTCTCCAGCGATCCCGCAGGGCCCGGGGGAGCCGTTTCCTCCTTCCCCGGAGGGGGCCGGGGAGGGTTTCTTCTTCCCGGGGGACGAAGCCTCGGGCCAGGCCCCGGCGGACCGGCTCAAAGGAATCCGCCGAGAGCCGCCCCTTCCACACTTCGTCCCACAGGGCCCGGACGCAGGAAGGGGTGTCCAGGGCCAGGGCTTCCTTTATTTCCCAGAAATCCTTGGGAAAATCGAAGAAGGCGGGAACCCCCCGGCCCTCGAAGGGAGGGGCCGTCCCCAGTTTTTCCCCCCCGGCGAGGTCCATGTCTTCGGGGGGGCAAAAGGCGGCCCGTTCTGTTCCCGTGCCGTACCAGAGGAGTTCCCCGGAGCGGATCTTCCCGTCCAGGGTTTCCCCGGAATAGCCGGGAATCCGGATAGGCAGGATGTCCCCTTCCCAGAGGGCCGCCGGAGCGGCATATCCCCAGAGGGCTTCCCAGGGTTCCCCGGATACGGTCCCTGGGGAGGAACCTGGGTTCATGCCCTTGAAGATTATCCCCTGATGCCGGGCGAGGTAGGGGATGAGGAGGGCCGCGGGCCGTTCCCTGACTTCCCGCCGCCTTTGTTTCCGGGAGAGCCTGAGGAGGAAGTCGAGGTTCTCCCGGTCACATACCAAGCCCGCCTCTTCCCCCAGGGTTACCTCCCGGACCAACCACCCCGCATCGGCGAGGGCCGCCGTTACTCCTGCCGTTTCCGCAGGGGAAAGGCCGAAGAAGGTCCCGATGAGGGGGAGGGAGCAGGGCCCCTCGTAACGAAGCCAGGAACCCAGCAAGGCCGGGGCGTCCTGCTTCCAGGAGGCCGCCCGTTCCCGGTGAACTATGGCGGGAAACGCCGCCCCTTCCCGCAAAACCGGGCCGATCTTCCCCTCCAGGGTGGGGTCTTCCCGGCAGCGTTCCCGGAGTTCCCCAGGCAGGGCGCCGAGCAGCGCCTCCCATTCGTCCGGGGGAATCGCGATCCGTTCCTTAACCCATTCCGTGAGGGCCCGCTCGTCCTCGGGGGCCCAGCCGGGAAGCTCCCGCCTGAGCCGGGCGCAAAAGTCCGCGGTGACGGGGCGGGGGAGGGGAGGGCGGGAGCGGACGTTGTCCAGGGCCTCCTCAATTACCAGGCTGGAAAGGGAGGGCCCCCCTTTCCGCCGTTCCGGCGCCTCGTCACCCTCGTAAAGCAGGGTATTGGTTTCCTTCCAGACCAGGTCCCGGGCAAAGGGGCTGGGCTTTTGTGTCCTGAAAAAGGCAAACGCCGCCTTCCCCTCCCGAATATCCCGGAGAAGGCCCGTAAAGGCCGGCAGGTCGAATTGGTCCCGGAGGCAGCTCCGCCACGCTTCGGCCACCACCGGAAAATCTCCGTAGGAAGCAACCGCATCGAAAAGCCGTTTTGCCCTTTGCCGCATGACCCAGAGGGGGGTCCGTTTCCCGAATCCCCCCCGGGGGAGGAGCAGGGACCGTTCCGCCGCTTCCCGGAAAGCGGCCCCGAATACCCCGGAAGATTCAAACCGCCGGTAAAACTGCCCCTCTCCCCGGAGCCTTTCCCCCTGGTTTTCCCCGAGGCGCCTAAGGAGACGCGCCACCAGTTCCTCCGGTGTACCGGCAACGGACCGGGGAAAAAGGAGGAGGACGGCGTTATCGTCGGCAAAGGCCGCGATGCGGGTATGAAGGGCCTCCTCCAGTTCCTCTGCCAGGGCCAGGGCCAGGGGATAATTTACCATGCCCCCCAGGAAACTGTGGAGGATTACCTGATAGGAATCCCCCCGGTTTACCGGATCATCGACAATCTCCACCGGGATGAACCCGCTCCCCGGCAAAGGAAGCTCCCCCTGGGCGGCTCTTTGGGACAAAACAAAGTCGGTAAGTTCCCGAAGGGCCCCGTCGGAAAGGCCGAGGCCGGGACCGGCCCCGGAGTCCTTGAAATAATCCCAATCCTCCGCGTTAAAACGGTCGAAATTTTCCAGGATCCGCTTCACGAGGACGGGGCTGCGGAAAGCCACTTCCGCCCTCCAGAACGGGGTAAAGCCGGCCCCGGCGGGAAGGGGGCTTACCTCCACCGCTTCAGGGCCTATGGAAAGGATCCGCCAGGAACGGTTGCCGAAGTCAAAACAGTCTCCGTTTCGGCGTTCCCAGACGAATTCTTCATCCAATTCCCCGATTTTGGTTCCTTCAACCGTCCGTAGGGAATAGGCCCCCCGATTGGTAATAACCCCTCCGGACAGGTAAAGGAGGAGCAGGGCGCCCTTCCGGGGAGAGAGTTCCTCGGTCTCTTCGTCCAGGTAAAGCCGGGGCTTTACGTCCCGAAGAGGGAGGGATTCATACCGGCCGAGGAGCATCCGGATAACCCGGTCATAGGCGGAACGGGAAAGGGTTTTAAATACATAAAAACCCCGGAGGATATGGTACAAGTCGTCGACCTTCCGGTTTTTTTCTACACAGAGGGCGAGGATGATCTGGGCCAATATATCCAGGGGGTTTTCTATGGCCCTGATTTCTTCAATTTCCCTATCCCGAAGGGCGGCTCCCAGGGCCGCCGCGGTGAGCAGATCCAAGCCGTGAAAGGGCAGCAGCCTACCCCGGCTCACCAACCCAACTCCATGACCGGATCTCCCGATCCGCTGGAGGGCGGCCGTGGAAGAAGCCGGGCTCCCGGCGAGGATCACCTCCGCGATTCGGCCTATGTCTATCCCAAGCTCCAGGGAAGAGGTAGCCACCACACAGGGCAACCGTCCCGAGCTTAATCCCGCCTCCACCTCCCGGCGTACCTCCCGGGACAGGGAACCGTGATGGGTAAAGGCAACGGTCTCTCCGGCGGCCTCGTTTACCAGAAAGGCGATCCGCTCCGTCCGGCGGCGGGAATCGGTAAATACCAGCGTGGCTCCACCCCCATAGGGGGGGGTCTTACCGGTTTCGGGGTGGGAGGGAGGAGAACCCGCAGCCCCCCGGTTTACCGCTATCCGTTCCAGGATGGTATTGACCAGGACCGTATACCGTTTTCCGTAGCCCTCCGGTTCCCCAGGAGCCCGTTTCTCACCAGTATCGGAGCGGGGGAAATCAATAACCAAGTCGATGCGCTTGTCCGCGGGGGGCGCCACGATGGAGACCGGCCGGTTGTTGTACTCCCCCAAAACCCCCTGGGAGGGCCCAAGCATCCCCCCTATGGGCGCCGCGGCCGCTTCCGGGGGCTGTACGGTGGCAGAAAGGCCTACCCGCTGGAACTCTCTGGCAATGAGGGCCAGACGGTCCACCTGGCAGAAGAGGAAACTCCCCCGTTTGGTCCCCAAAACCGCGTGGATCTCGTCGAGGATCAGGTACCGTACTCCCGAGAGGATGCCCCGGTTGCGGGGGCTCTGGAGCATGATGGCAAGGCTTTCCGGGGTAACGGCCAGGATGACCGGGGGATTTTTAAGAAAACGCCGCCTTTCCCCCGGGGGGGTATCCCCGGACCGGGTCTCCACCCGGAGTTCCGGAAAGGGGATGCCCCGCTCTTCAAACCAGGCGCTGAGGGCGGCGATGGGTTCCAGGAGATTTCGCCGGATATCCTCGTTCAAGGCCTTGAGGGGGGAAACGTAAAGCACCGAAAGACCCTCCGGCGGATAGAATCCCCGGACGAAGCGGTCGATGACCACGAGGAAGGCGGTGAGGGTTTTTCCACTTCCCGTAGGGGCCAGGGCCAATACATGTTCCCCCCGGGCAATCCGGGGCCAGGCTTCTTCCTGCACCGCCGTGGGTTTTCCATAGGTTTCGGCAAACCAGGAACATATAAGAGGATGGAACAGTTGGGACGGCATGGCATTTTACTATCCGTTGGGAAAAAAGTTTTGTCAAGGATAATAAAAGACCGGCTGGACTATACAGAACACCTGCCTTAAACTACAATATAGATAAAGCGGTTATTTCAATAGATGAGCTATTGAAACCGGCCCAAGATGCAAAAAATGGCAGAAAAAAAATTATTATATGGTAATCTTGCGGTATTTCTTTTTTCTATTGCTGCCGCTTTGGTGCTGATAATTTCAATTTCTACCAGTATCCTTATCAACGCTATTTCGGAATATTTGCGGAAGAGTATTGAGGAACGGCTTTTGTCCGCCGGCCGTTCCGTTGCGCATTTGGTTACCCCCGAGGAATTGGCGGAACTCCTTACCCCCGAAGACATGGAGAAACCCCTCTTTAGCGAAATCAGAAACCGGCTTATCGCTTTTGCCAAAGAATCCAACCTGCTTTTCGTGTACTACCTCCGGCCGCAGGATAACGGCATGTGGCAGTTTATCATGGACAACGATGAAAGCGAAGAGGCGGTAAACCTTGCTACCGACCCCATAGCCGACGAAGCGGCTCCCCGGCAGGCGTTGAACGAGGGCAGGGCGGTTACGGTGGACCTCGGAACCTATTCGCCGGGTTATGACCAGATCCTTTCGGCCTTCGCTCCGGTTTTTGACCGTACCGGCAAGGTTGTTGCCATTGCGGGGGTGGATATCAGCGATGCGGAGCTTATGTCGACCCGCAGCCATACGACAAACCTCTCCCTGATGCTGATTGTTTCTATAATTTTTGTTATTGTCTCGGGTTTTTTAAATTTTTTTGTGTATAAAAAAAAGGAAGCTGTTTTTTCCCGGCGTTTCAAACAGCAGGAGCTTATGGCCCTTTTGGCGCGGAGTTTTATTTCCGCCCAGGACATCACGTCGGTCATCAATGACGCGCTACGGGTGAGCGGTGAATTCCTTAAAACCGGCCGTATGCTCATCGCTATCGCCGATCCCGGCGCCGTCGGCGATAGCGCGGGGCAAAGCCGCGTGCTCTATGTATGGTGCCGGATACCCACGATTACCACCGCCCCGGTCATGGAAGGGCTCAACGGCATTATCACGAGTTTTCCCCTGGAGCAGCCCGATGATATTCCCCTCATCTCCTGTGACGCGGTGTCCCGTCACCCCCGTTTTCACGTCATGGACAAGGTGGGGGTCAAGGCCTTCATCATGGCGCCCCTGTATGTGGACGGCGAATTTTGGGCGGTGCTGAGTGTGGAGGAATGTCAGGCCCCCCGGAAGTGGACGGAAAGCGACCGGCAACTTATCATTACCTTAAGCAGCCTCATCGCCGGCGCGGTGAACCGGGGCTTGAGGGAAAAGGAACGGGATACCGCCCGTATCCAGGCCGAACAGGCAAGCCAGGCCAAGAGCGTTTTCCTTGCCAATATGAGCCATGAGATCCGCACCCCCATGAACGCCATTATCGGCATGACCAGTATCGCAAAATCCACTCAGGATATTAAAAGAAAAGAAGACTGCCTTAAAAAAATAGAAGACGCTTCCAACCATCTTTTGGGGGTGATCAATGATATTTTGGATATGTCAAAAATCGAGGCGAATAAGTTTGAGCTTTCCTTTACTGACTTTAATTTTGAGAAGATGCTTCAGAAAGTGGTGAACGTCGTCAATTTCCGGGTGGACGAGAAGGAGCTCGATTTTTCGGTATTTATCGATAAGCATATACCGGTCAACCTCTACGGAGACGATCAGCGTCTTGCCCAGGTAATTACCAATCTGCTTTCCAACGCCGTTAAATTTACGCCGGAACAGGGTTCCATACGGCTGAAAGCGGAGCTGGAAAAACCGGAAAAAGAAGAAAACGGGGCGTGCACCCTCAGGATCAGTGTGGCCGATACGGGCATAGGAATCACCGCGGACCAGCTCGGGCGGCTCTTTTCCTCTTTTGAACAAGCCGATTCAAGCACCTCCCGGAGGTTCGGCGGGACGGGCCTCGGGCTCGTGATTTCAAAGCGGATTGTGAACATGATGGGTGGCGACTTCTACGTGGAATCCGAACCCGGAAAGGGCTCTACCTTTACCTTTTGGGTAAAAGTAAAACGGGGAACGCCCCAGCAAAAGCTCCTGGCCCCCGGGGCGGGCTGGAAAAACATCCGGGTCCTCGCGGTGGACGACGCGGAGGATATCCGGAAATATTTTAACGACATTGCCCAGGGCATGGACCTGTCCCTGCAAACCGCCTCCTCGAGCAAAGAAGCCCTGGAACTCATCGAAAAAAACGGGGCCTACGATATTTATTTTGTGGACTGGAAAATGTCCGGCATGGACGGCATTGAACTTTCCCGCCGGATTAAAGAAAAAAGCGGCGCTTCCGTAGTTATTATGATATCCGCCGCCCAGTGGACGACTATTGAAACCGCGGCCAAAACCGCGGGGGTGGACAAATTTTTGTCTAAACCCCTGTTCCCTTCCGCCATCGCCGATTGCATTAACCAGTGTTTGGGGCAGGATAATCTGGTGCTGGATGCCGGACCAAGACCTGAAAAGACCGATGATTTTGCGGGGAGACGGATATTGCTGGCCGAAGACGTGGAAATCAACCGGGAAATCGTGATTACCCTCCTTGAGCCGCTGTCCCTCGTCATAGACTGCGCCGAAAACGGCGCCCAGGCGGTGGAACTTTTCAGCCGGGACCAGGAAAAATACGACTTGATTTTTATGGACGTCCAGATGCCCGAAATGGACGGCTACGAGGCTACCCGCCGGATCCGCGCCTTTGAGGAGGAGCGGAGGGGTGGGAGGGCCCCCGCGCTTTCCGGGGCGCCGGCGGACGCCTCCCCGGTTCCCATCATCGCCATGACCGCCAACGTATTCCGCGAGGACATCGAAAAATGCATCGCCGCCGGGATGAACGCCCACGTGGGTAAACCCCTGGACCTCGAGGAAGTCATCGCCACCCTGCGAATCTACCTTCCCCCCCGGCCACCAGTGGCCTTTTAGCCCACGGAATAGGGCGCCCCCTGCCCACGCCGCTCCCTCCTTCGCCCGCCGCGTCTTCACGCCGCCCTCACGATAAACGGGGGAGGTCCCCCATTACGCGAGGGACCTCCCGGTAGCGGGCGGGGGATTATTGAACACTTTACTCATATACGGTATGATTCAGACATAAGGAGACCCGATGAAGGCGATTGAACTGGAGAAGGCCTTTGATCCGAAGGGTTTTGAAGACCGGATTTATGCCCAATGGAATGAGGCGGGGGCTTTTAAACCCGAAACCGGGGAAAATACCGCCCTCCCTCCCTTTGTGGTGGTTATCCCCCCCCCGAATGTTACCGGGGTCCTTCATCTGGGGCATGGCCTCAATATATCCCTTCAGGATATCATTATCCGCTTCCACCGTATGCGGGGGGAACCGACCCTTTGGGTTCCGGGTACGGATCACGCGGGGATCGCGACCCAGAACGTGGTGGAAAAACGGCTCAAGGCCCAGGGGAAAAGCCGGCGCGAAATGGGCCGGGAACAATTTGTGGAAGAAACCTGGCGGGTAAAAGCGGAACACCACGGGATTATATCCCGGCAGCTTGAGCGGATGGGGGCCAGCGTGGACTGGTCCCGGGAACGCTTTACCCTGGACGAGGGGCTCTCCAAGGCGGTGCGGGAGGTCTTCGTTACCCTCTATGAACGGGATCTCCTCTATAAAGGGCATTACCTCGTGAATTGGTGTCCCTCCTGCGGAACCGCCCTCTCGGACGACGAGGTGGAGCATGAGGATACGCCGGGAAAAATGTACCACCTCCGGTATCCCTATGCCGGGGGGGAGGGTTTTGTGGAACTGGCCACCACCCGCCCCGAAACCATGCTGGGGGATACGGCGGTGGCGGTCCACCCTGAGGACGAACGTTACCGGGATTTGGTGGGAAAAAAGGTACTCCTCCCCCTGACGGACCGGGCAATTCCGGTGGTAGCCGACCCCTACGTGGACCGGACCTTCGGTACCGGGGTGGTGAAGATCACCCCCGCCCATGATCCCAACGACTGGGAAGTGGCTAAACGCCACGACCTCCCGGCGATCAATATCCTTAACCCCGACGGAACCCTGGGCGACGGGGTGCCGGAAAAATACCGGGGCCTCCCGGTAGAGGCCGCCCGGGAAAAGGTCCTGGAGGATCTCAAGGCCGGGGGATTTTTCAGCAAAGAGGAAGCGATTACCCACGCCGTGGGCCACTGTTACCGCTGCCATACGGTGATAGAGCCCTACCTCTCGGAACAGTGGTTTGTCCGGATGAAGCCCCTGGCGGAAAAGGCCCTGGCCGCCTGGGAACGGGGGGAAATTGTCTTTTATCCCCGGAAGTGGGAGAACACCTATCAGCATTGGCTTCGTAATATTCGGGACTGGTGTATCAGCCGCCAGCTCTGGTGGGGCCACCGGATTCCCGCGTGGACCTGCCCTTCCTGCGGGAAGACCACGATTGCCCGGGAGGACCCTTCGATATGCCCCCACTGCGGGGGAGGGGCCCTTGAACAGGACCCGGACGTGCTGGACACCTGGTTCTCCAGTTGGCTCTGGCCCTTCAGCACCCTGGGCTGGCCGGAGAAAACCGGGGACTTCGCGGCCTTTTACCCCACCACCGCCCTGGTGACGGGGTATGACATCATTTTCTTCTGGGTTTCCCGGATGATCATGGCGGCCCTGGAGTTCACCGGAAAGGTCCCCTTCCGGGACATCTATATCACCGGGCTGCTCCGGGACAAACAGGGCCGGAAGATGAGCAAGAGCCTCGGGAACGGCCTTGACCCCCTGGAACTGGTGGATGATTACGGCGCCGACGCCTTGAAGTTTACCCTGGCCTTTTTATGCGCCCAGGGGCAGGATATCCTTATGGATAAGGAATCCTTTAAAATAGGTTCCAAATTCGCCAATAAAATCTGGAACGCCAGCCGCTATATCCTCATGAACCTGGAAGGCCGGAATTTGGTCCGGGAGCCTTCCCTGCTTCCGGTGGACGCCTGGATCCGATCCCGGCTCAACAACGCGGCCCGGCTCATGGAGGAGGCGTTGCTTTCATACCGGTATAACGACGCGGCCCAGACGGTCTATGAATACTTCTGGAACGACTTCTGCGACTGGTATGTGGAAGCCACCAAGCTCTCCGTAAAAGAGGGGGATGACGCGGAGAAGGACCGGGCCACCACCGTACTCCTCGAAGTCCTCTCCGAATCCCTCGCGCTCCTCCACCCGCTCCTCCCCTTTGTTACCGAAGAAATATACCAGAGGCTCCCCAATACCCAAGGACTCTTAATGAGGGCCCCCTATCCCCGGTACGACCCGAAACGGGCGGACCCCCAAGGGGAGGGGCGGTTCGCCTTCCTTCAGGAACTGGTCCGGGCGGTACGGACCCTGCGGAGTGAATGTACGGTTCCGCCGGATAAAAAAATACGCCTTTTAGTACGTCCCGACGAGGGCTATAAAGAATTTTTAACGGAAAATACGGGCCTCGTAAAACTCCTTGCGGGGGTCGGGGACCTGGCCCTCCAGGGCCCCCCCGCAATAGGGGCCCCCGGGGGCTCCATCGGCCTGGCCGGTTCCGCCTTTGAGGCCTTTGTGTTTATCGCCGAGGCGGTGGACACCGCATTTCTCAAACAAAAATTCACCCGGGAACTTGAAAAGGATCGGCTTTTTATTGCTTCCCTCAAAACAAAACTGACGAATGATAAATTTATAAAAAACGCTCCCCCGGAATTGGTGAATGGGGAACGGATAAAACTTGACGAGGCGGTAAAGCGTACGGAAAAACTGGTGTCCTATATCCGGGACATGGCATAGGGCTCCGGGATGACCACCGAAGAGATGCTCCGGCTAAAAGAAACCTTTCTCGCCCCCTATATGCAGCTTGCCACCGCGCTGATCGGTAAAGTCCGGGAGGGCGGGGGAAATATGTTCCGCCATCAGCTTGACACTATGGCGACCCTTATCGATTACGGCTATATTGATTCCATATTGCTCAAGGCCTCGGTAGTCCACGACCTCCTGGAGGACGTTCCCGATTTCAACCACAACCTGCTCCTGTCCATTGATTTTGAAAGCCCCGCAGTATACGACCTGGTTTTGGAAGTTACCCGGTTTCCCGAAGAAACCAAGGGGGAATTTCTTACCCGGATATATAAAAGCGGTTCCCGTCCCGCCAAGATCCTGAAAGTAGCCGACCGTATATCTAACATGATATCCCTGGGCTTTGTGATAAACCGGGAATTTATCCACCGATATACCGAAGAAACGGTCCAGTATATTTTCCCCATTGCCGAGGAAGTGGATAAGGCCATGTTTTCGGAACTGCAATCCCTGGTAGAATCCCGGAGGAAATTTCTTTCCTTTATGTAAGGGTGAGGCTGTTCCAACCCCGGTTGGCTTTGGAGCACCTTTAGGTAAAATATTTCAATCCTTCCGGGGATTCCCTCCATACCCGTTTTATCACATTGACTATTTTCCCTTTTTTTGTTAAAATAAGTATAAAACAATCAATTTCGGGGGTTTGTATGAAAATAGCGATTAACGGTTTTGGTCGTATCGGCCGCCTTGTGTTTCAGTCTATTGTAGACCAGGGACTCTTGGGCAAGGAAATTGACGTGGTGGCGGTAACCGATATTTCCACCGACGCGAAATATTTTGCTTATCAGCTTAAATATGACTCTACCCAGGGCCGGATGAAAGCGGATATTGCTACTAAAAAGAGTGACCCTTCCCAGGCGGAAGACGATATTTTAGTGGTAAACGGCCACGCGATCCGGTGCGTTATGGCCGAAAAGGAACTCAAGAACCTGCCCTGGGGCAAGCTTGGGGTCGAATATGTGATCGAATCCACCGGTCTTTTCACCGATGATAAGGCTTTTGGGCATCTGGAAGCGGGGGCGAAGAAGGTGATCATTTCCGCGCCCGCCAAGGGAAAAGAGAAAAAGATCCCCACCTTTGTGATGGGGGTAAACCAGGACAAATACGATCCCGCCAAGGATCATGTGGTATCCAATGCCAGTTGTACCACCAACTGCCTCGCCCCGGTGGTCTATGTTATTCAGAAAGAAGGCATCGGTATTGAGAAGGGCCTCATGACCACCATCCATTCCTACACGGCTACCCAGAAAACCGTGGACGGGGTCTCCAAAAAGGACTGGAGGGGAGGCCGGGCTGCGGCGATAAATATCATTCCCTCCACCACCGGCGCCGCCAAAGCCGTGGGTGAAGTCCTTCCCGAAACCAAGGGTAAACTCACCGGTATGTCCTTCCGGGTTCCCAGTCCCACGGTCTCCGTGGTGGACTTGACCTTTACCGCCGGCAAGGATACTTCCATTGAGGAACTGGACGGCCTTTTCAAAAAAGCCTCCGAATCTTACCTTAAAAATATCCTGGGGTACTGTAATGAAGAGGTGGTTTCCACCGATTTCCTCCATGATCCTCGTTCTTCCATTTATGACAGTCTTGCCACCCTGCAGAACAACCTTCCCGGAGAAAAACGGTTCTTCAAGATCGTTTCCTGGTATGATAATGAGTGGGGTTATTCCAACCGGGTGGTGGATCTTCTCAAATATATGGCGGGTAAGAAATAACGGCTTTTTTGCGTTGAGGCGGTATCGGACTTTCAGGCTTGGAACCGCCTCAAGTAAAAGAGAAACCGCAGGGATGCAAAGTTAAAGCCGTTTGGCGGCGTCAAAAGGGGAATACGCAAGGGGGATTAAGAGATGTTTCTTTGCGGACCGGATGATAAACTTTGTGTTTTTGCGGTTTTTCTTTGGAAGCGGCGGCTGTCGTAAAACCGGTGGGTTCTGCGCCAGCCTCAATTAAAGATCGAAGGAGCATTAAATGATAAAAACCGTAAAAGACGTGAATCTGGCGGGCAAACGGGTTATCATGCGGGTAGACTTTAACGTGCCCATGAAAGACGGGGTGGTACAGGACGATACCCGGATAACCGCGGCAATTCCGACCATAAAATACATCCTGGATCAGGGGGTTAAGACGCTGACCCTGATGAGCCACCTGGGGGACCCTTCCAAGGATGCGAAAAAAGCTAAGGAGAAGGCTGAAAAAGACGGAAAGACCTTTGATGAAGCCGCCTATATCAGGGGCAAACACCGGCTTGCCCCGGTGGCGGCCTATCTTGAAAAGAAATTGGGGAAACCCGTGATCTTTGCCGGGGAAGACTCGGATTACGGCAAAAAAGCTTTTATTGATTCCCAAAAAGACGGGTCCATCATCATGCTGGAAAACACCCGGTTTCATAAGGAAGAAACCGCGAAAGAGGCGGAAGACCGGGATAAACTTGCCCGGGAGCTTGCCTCCTACGGCGATATCTTTGTTAACGATGCCTTTGGTACCGCCCACCGGGATCACGCTTCCACTGCGTCTATTGCGAAGTTTGTTCCGGTTTCAGTGGCGGGGTTCCTTATGGAAAAAGAAGTGAATTATCTGGAACCTATCGTCACGAGTCCGCAAAAACCCCTGGTGGCTATCATCGGAGGCGCCAAGGTTTCTTCTAAAATCGCGGTCTTGGAGAGCCTCCTCAAAAATGCCGCTGCCTTAGTCATTGGCGGGGGTATGGCTTATACCTTCCTCAAAGTCCAGGGCCATAAGGTAGGGAAGTCTCTGGTGGAGGATGATCAGTTGGATACGGCAAAGAAGATCCTGGAAACCGCTCAAAAAGTGGGAGCCCGGATCGTCCTGCCCCTGGATCATGTGGGGGCCGAGACCTTTGACACCGGGGCAAAGCCGGTGCCCATTGACGGTATTGATATTCCCGATAATCTTATGGGTATGGATGTGGGGCCCAAAACCCTCTCTCAATACCAGGAGATTCTTTCTAAAGCCAAAACTATAGTCTGGAACGGTCCGGTGGGGGTCTTTGAGTTTGATAATTTTGCCAAGGGTACCGAAGAAGTGGCCAAATTGGTGGCGGAAGCTACTGGTAAGGGGGCCATTACCGTGGTAGGTGGCGGCGATTCAGTGGCGGCGGTTAATAAATTCGGCCTTGCCGCTAAAATGAGTCATGTTTCTACCGGTGGCGGCGCCTCTCTGGAACTGTTGGAGGGGAAAAAGCTCCCCGGAATCGAAGTTACAAGAAAATAGGAGTGAATGTATGAGAAGCTACTACATCGCCGGTAACTGGAAAATGCACAAAACCCGTTCTGAGGCGGCGGAACTTGCCAAAGCCCTGGTGGCTCAACTCAAGGATGGAAAACACAAGTACCTCGTGGCCCCGACCTTTACCAGCCTTGAGACCGTGGGGGCCATTGTTAAGGGGAGTAACATCCTCTTAGGGGCCCAAAACTGCGCTCCCGAGGAGCAGGGGGCACATACCGGAGAGGTCTCGGTATTACAGCTCAAGGATCTGGGGGTAGAGACGGTGATTTTAGGACACAGTGAGCGACGGCATATCTATAAAGAAGAAGACGAACTCATCAACAAAAAAGTAAAGCTTGCCCTTAAATACGGCTTTGAGGTGATCCTCTGTGTGGGGGAATTATTGGAAGAACGGGAGGCCGGCAAGGCCGAGGCGGTCTGCGAGAGCCAAACCGTCAAGGGCCTCGCGGGGGTTGCCCTTGCGGATTTGGCTCGGGTAACCATCGCCTATGAGCCCGTGTGGGCCATAGGTACCGGTAAAACCGCCACCCCGGAGGATGCCGATGCTATCCATGCGTATATACGGAAGGTAGTGGGAAAACTCTACGGTGCCGACGCAGCCGCGAACATAATCATCCAATATGGCGGCTCGGTAAAACCGGAAAATGCCGCTCAGCTTATGGCAAAAGAAAACATCGATGGCGCCCTGGTGGGTGGTGCAGCTCTCAAGGCGGATACTTTTGTACCCATCGCCAAATTCGGATAATGTTATCAAGGAATTTTGTTTTACCATGTATTGAGGTTTGAAATGGACAGTGAAAAAACGGTTCTAATACCGGTTTTTCGTAAATCTAAAGCTACGGTTTTAAAATTTGTTGTTTTGAAACCGCCGTGCTCTTTTGAGGAGGATATATTATGATACGTATATTGACGGCTTCCACGGAAAACATTGATGATCCGGCCGCCGCAGTCGATGAAATAAAGGCACAGCTTGATCTGGATCATAAGCTGCTTAAAAATTCGGTTGGTATTGTTGCTTGTCATTACGAATTTGTACTTTCCGGAACCGCAAAGGCTATCAGTGAAAGTCTCCCCTTTGATATTGCCGGTACCAACTCATCCTTACAGGCGGTTAACCATGCCAAGGGTACCCTGCTTTTTATTCTGATGGTACTTACCAGTGATGAGGTGTGCTTCAAAACCGCCCTAACCGCTTCTTTAAAGGGAGGAGCCCCGGGAAAAAAGATCGCCGATGCCTATGAGGCGGCTGTCGCGGATCGGAAAGAAAAACCCGCCCTGATCTTCGCCTTTGCTCCTTTTATGGTGGAGAATTCCGGGGATGAGTATGTCCGGGTCCTTTCGGAGGTTTCCGGAGATGCGCCCTGTTTTGGTACCCTGGCGGTGGATGATACTCCGGATTTTCGGGAATGTTATATGCTTTTTAACGGAGAACATTACAAGGATAAGATGTCTCTGATCCTGGTATACGGTAATATAACCCCCAAGTTTTATTTGGCCACTATCTCGGAACATAAACTCTTGGATCGGGCTGCCTTGGTAACCTCCTCAGAAGGGCATATTCTTAAAGAAGTTAATGGCCGGCCCGTGGTGGAGTATTTTCAGGATATGGGGCTTACCAAGGCCAGTGAGACCAGCTATGCCATGACATCCCTGCCCTTTATGTTGGATTATGGGGACGGTACCCCGCCGGTATCAAAGGTTTTTATCGGCCTTAACGAACAAAAATACGCCATCTGTGCCGGGGCTATGCCCGAAGGGTCTACTATGTATATGGGGGTATTTGACAAGGAGGATGTACTCATTACCTCGGGAAATCTCATCAAAGAAGCCCTGAAGGAAACGGCCGCCCCTTCGGTTATGATCGGTTATTCCTGTATATCCCGGAGTATGACCTTGGGGAGTGATTTATTTGCGGAGATTGACCTTGTCCTGGGGGAGATCGCCCAAAAAGCACCGGCCTTCTTTGCCTATTCAGGGGGTGAGATGTGTCCCACCCAGATTAGTCCTAAGGCGGCCATTAACCGTTTCCACAACAATACCTTGATTCTCTGTGTTTTTTAAGGGGGGAGTTTTGTGGCATCTGAGTCTCTTTTGGAAGAAGAGGTAAAACAGCTCAAGAGTCAAAATTCAAAATTAATCAGGGATCTCAGAATAACCAGGAACTTTCTGGACCGGGTCAGCAAGACCGTAGAGGCTAAGGAAACCTTGGGAGCCATGCTCACTGCGGCAAACGCAAAGCAGCGGGCTTACACCGACATGCTCTTGGAAAGAAGTCCTAATATTACCATGCTGTTTGATGATACCGGCCGTTTGGTATTGAGTACCAAAATTTTTTTAACCCTTACCGGTACCCATAATTTTGATATTATAAAAAATAAGACCTACGGTGAGTTGTTTGCCCCGTATTTTGACGCAAACTCTCTGCGGGAACTTAAGGCTGCCATAGAGACCGTGGTGTCATCCAAGGGAACCCTTACCCTAAGCCGATGGATCGATTTTGGGAGTCAGGGAGATCCCCGGTATTATTCGATTGAGCTTACGGGGATTGGCAGCGCCCGGGGCGCGGACGCGGGCATCACCGCGGGATTTTTGGTGGTATTTATAGACTTTACCGATTTCCTCAGGGAAAAAGAACGGGCCGAAGCCGCCAATAGCGCCAAATCCAATTTTCTCGCTATTATGTCCCATGAAATCAGAACCCCCATGAACGCCATCCTGGGACTCAATGAACTTTTAAGCCGTAGTAACCTGGATACGACCCAGCGTAAATACCTGCAGGATATCAGAAAATCAGCCCAATCCCTGCTGACCATCATAAACGATGTACTTGATTTTTCCAAAATTGAAGCCGGTAAGATGGAGATTATCAACTCCGATTACAATCTACATTCCTTGTTAGATAATCTTAAGGTGATGTTTGATATCATGTTTAAAGAAAAAAAACTGGTCTTCAATTTTTATATTGGTGAAAACATCCCCACTGTTGTTTATGGTGATGAAAACCGGCTACGGCAGGTATTGACCAATATTCTTTCCAACGCGATGAAATATACCTATGAGGGACAGGTTGATTTTTTCGCACGGTTATTACCCGAGGGAATTCTCCGCTTTGACGTAAAGGATTCGGGAATAGGGATCCGTAAGGAGGATGCAAAAAAACTTTTTCAGCCTTTTGAACAATTGGATACTCGGAAAAACCGGAATGTGGTGGGTACCGGCCTGGGCCTGGCGATCTGTTACCGCCTCTGTCAGCTTATGGGGGGGGATCTCTGGCTTGAAAGCGAATACGGTAAAGGTTCTGTCTTTACCGTTGCCATTCCCTACAATGAGGCCCGGGGAACTGTCGATGACATTGATTACGCTGAGGTTAAAGAATTTTCCGCCCCCGACGCAAAGATTCTGGTGGTGGATGATATTGAGATCAACCTGGATGTTGCCGAGGCGATGCTCGACAGTTTTGATATCAATGTGGATGTGGCGCAAAAGGGAATAATCGCCCTTGATATGGTACAAAAATTTTCCTACGACATTATTTTTATGGATCACATGATGCCCGAAATGGATGGAATTGAAACTACCAAACGGATCCGGGAATTGGGAGAACCCTTTAAAAAAATTCCGATTATTGCCCTTACCGCCAATGTTATCAACGGGGCGGAAGCCATGTTTTTAGAAAATCAGTTTGACGGTTTTTTATCAAAACCAATAAATATGACTTCCCTGAATCATTGCTTACGTAAATGGCTGCCGGGACAAAAAATTCACGAAAAGATGGCTTCGTCCCCAGCCAAATGACCTGTTTCGGGGAGCCTGTGGGACGGATGGACTAATCCGGAACGCGTACCCGCACCGAATCGTCCCCTGGTTCCGGGGTAACCAGCAAGCCCAAAGACGTGTCCACGAGGGTGAAATTGCCGTCCTCAACAGCGGCGTTTTTTCCGTGCAGTCCCCAAAGGAGCGCCTTCCAGCTTTTTTTTTCGGAGCCGTTTTTTACTATTCGGCGCTCTATGGTATATGCCTCATTATGGCGGGAAACCAAAATTTCCGCCTCCTTTTCCCCGGATGTATCGTATATCATCGCTCGGGCGTCTTTTCCGTCGTCTATGGCAAAAATCTCCACGGTTACCCCCGCGGCATAATCGTAATCGGGCCGTTGGTCATTATTACCGGTACAGATGATTGAATTCGGCATAACCATAAGGGGAAGGCTGGTATAACCGTGTTTCTCCCGGTGCCATGAACCTCCACGGGCGGTCTTTCCGGTTAGATAATTGGTCCAAAGTCCTTCCGGCGATGAATCCGGTACCTGCGGTCCCTGGGCCGGTGCCGGAAGGTACCAGGAAACGATACCGTCTGCGGAAAAAACAGGAGCCACCAGAAGGGAAGGCCCCAGCATGTACTGCCGGTCCAAATAGGCGCAGGCGGGATCTTCGGGGAATTCCAGTGCCATGGCTCGCAGCATGGGGATGCCTTCTTGGTGGGATTCAACAGCGGCGGCGTACAGGTAAGGCATAAGACGGCACTTGAGTTTCACAAAGAAGCGGAGAACCTCCGAAGCTTCGTCGCCAAAATTCCAGGGTACCCGGTAGGAATGATTTCCGTGCAGCCGGCTATGGGAAGAGAGCAGACCGAAGGCGGTCCACCGCTTGAAAAGATCCGGCGTGGCGGTCTGTTCAAACCCGGAAATATCGTGGCTCCAGAAGCCAAACCCCGTGAGACCGAGGGATAGTCCGCCCCGCAGGGTCTCGGCCATAGATTCATAGGTGGCCGCACAATCTCCGCCCCAATGAATCGGAAAACACTGTCCCCCCACCGTGGCGGATCGGGCAAAAACTACGGCTTCACCCTTTCCCCTGGTTTCCTCAAGCAGGGTGAATACCGCCCGGTTATACAGGTAGGTGTAATAATTATGCATCTTATTCGGATCCGTCCCTGAGTACCAGACCACATCCGTGGGGATCCGTTCACCGAAATCGGTCTTAAAGCAGTCTACTCCTATGTCGAGGAGTTTTTTCAATTTACCGCAGTACCAGGCCGCCGCCGTGGGGTTGGTAAAATCTACAAGGCCCATCCCTGCCTGCCAGCGATCCCACTGCCACACATCACCGGACGCTTTTTTGACCAGGTACCCTTTGTCCATTCCTTCGGCGAAAAGCGGCGATTTTTGTGCCACGTAGGGATTGATCCACAGGCATATCCTGAGCCCTTTTTCGTGGAGCCGTCGTAGTATCCCCTGGGGATCGGGAAACTGTTCCTGGTCCCATTCAAAATCAACCCAGCGGCATTCCTTCATCCAAAAGCAGTCGAAGTGAAACACCGAGAGGGGAATCTTCCGTTGCGCCATGCCGTTGATGAAGGAACCCACAGTTTTTTCGTCATAGTCGGTGGTAAAAGAGGTGGAGAGCCAGAGCCCAAAAGACCAGGCCGGGGGCAGGGCCGGTCTGCCGGTGATGCCGGTGTATTTGCGGATCACCTCTTTTAGGGTATCACCGGCGATAAGGTAATAACTGATTATCTCTCCGGGAACAGAGAACTGGACCGCGCTTACCACTTCACTGGCAACTTCAAAGGAAACCTTTCCCGGATCATTTACCAGAACGCCATAACCCCGGTTGCTGAGGTAAAAGGGAATATTTTTATATGCCTGCTCACTGGCGGTCCCCCCGTCTTCGTTCCAGATATCCACCGTCTGCCCGTTTTTAACAAAAGGGGTGAACCGTTCCCCCAGGCCGTAGATCGTTTCGCCTACCGATAGATCGAGATACTGTACCATAAAACAAGCCCCCTCCGCATCGGTATAATGCGCCGAATTTCTGCCTGAAATTCCCGTGAGTCTTTTCCCACCACGGAATAGAGAGACATCCCATTGTTGCTTGGACGACACCAGGGAGAGGCCGCCCGAACGGAGGGTGATGGTGGTCTCGTCTTCTTCAACCTGCCCGCCGGATAAAGGCGCGAAAAGTTCAAAATGGGGACCCTTTTCGACGAACCCCCGGTGATGGCACATAGTTACCAGTATAACATCTTCCCCTATGGATGAAAATTCCGCGGTGATCAGTGGGATGCTTACGATCCGTTCATGGGGAAGTTTTCTATCCGTGGCGTACACGGTGACGGAATCCCGGCTTTTTTCGGTATCCACCACGTCAACCAAGTTGATGCGCGAAAACCCTTCCCGTATTTCCCAATAGCCGTCCCGGAATTTCATCACTACCTCCTTTCTTCTTTAACGCTATATCGCAAAATAGAGCGC
>JAITEG010000158.1 GCA_031282145.1 Spirochaetaceae bacterium
GCCTCGGTCTGCAAAGATCGGGCCCGTATAAGCAAAACGACCGATACTCCAACTACCGCTACGGTAAGCAATACGGTCGTAATCAGCGTGAGCCGTAATTTAAGTCTCATAAGACCCCCAATTAAGAATAATTATAGAGCTTTTCTCAAAACGTCAGTTTCCGGAAAAGCTCCATGGGTTAACATGAAAAAACGGTAAACCGATTTTCCGGAAGTTTTGTCCAAATGTCAAACCGAAGGTTCCCGATTTGGCAACACTCCCTTAGTCTATTATAAATTTTTTTTAAAAATAATGATAGGGGGATCAAAGAGAATTTTTAGAATTTAAGGGACCGGAAGCCGCTTCACCGGCAAAATTCCGCGGCAACCGGCTGTTTTTATGGGCAAAAAACCTTTTTAAGCAGATCCAGATCCAGTTCCGGATATACCGGAAAACGGGAAAGAAGCTTTTCCACCCGGGAAAGGGCTTCGGCCTTGACGGTCTCCCTGATATGGTATTTGACTTTACTGGGCCCGGCGGATTCCCCGGGATTTTCCGCGGCAACGGTGTTTTTTAATACCAGAGCGATAACGGCGCCTAATTCCTCCATTTCAGCCGGGGTCATCCCCAGGGTAGTTACCGCGGCGGTACCGATCCGCAGCCCCGAGGTATACCAGGGACCGTTGGGGTCAAAGGGGAGGCTGTTCCGGTTGAGGGTAATGTGACATTCGTGGAGGCTGTTTTCCGCCTGCCGTCCGGTAAGGCCCAGATGATGGACATCTACCAGGAAAAGGTGGTTGTCGGTCCCCCCGGTGAGGACTTCCAGGCCGTTTTTCATGCAGGAAGCGGCCAGGGCCTGGCAGTTCTGCACGATCCGGGCGGCGTAGTCCCGAAATTCCGGTTTACCCGCTTCCCGAAAGGCCACGGCCTTGGCGGCGATAACATGGGGCAGGGGTCCGCCCATGGTCAGCGGGCAGCCCTTGTCCAGGGCATCGGCAAATTCCGCGGTAGAAAGGACCATACCGGCCCGGGGCCCCCGGAGCGTCTTGTGGGTGGTGCTGGTTACCACCTGGGCATGGAGGATGGGATCATAATCCCCGGTAAAAACCTTACCCGCCACGAGACCGGCAAAATGGGCCATGTCTACCATCAGTACCGCCCCGGCCTTGTCGGCGATCTCCCGCATCCGCTTAAAGTTGATCTTTCGGGGATAGGCGGAATACCCGGCCAAAAGGATCAGGGGTTTAATCTCCAGGGCCTGCTTTTCAATCTCATCATAATCCAGAAGCCCTGTTTCTTTGGAGACCGAATAACCGTACACGTCAAATATCCGGGAAGAAATATTGTAGCGGTACCCGTGGGTAAGGTGGCCCCCGGAATAATAATCCAGGCCCAAAAGCCGCTGATTCCCTAATTCAGCCTTGAGTTCCTTCCATTGAGGGGGGGTGAGTTTATACAGATTAGTTTCACCGTATCTTTTTAAGACCGGAGTCTCGATCCGGGTGGTAAGAATCGCCCAATAGGCCAGGATATTGGCGTCCGCCCCGCAATGGGGCTGCACATTGGCGTATTCCGCCCCAAAAACCTTACGGGCTTCCCCCGCTGCCAGGGTTTCCACCGCGTCCACATTTTCATTTCCCGCGTAAAACCGGTGATTCGGCATGCCCTCGGCGTATTTGTCGGTGAGCAAATTACCCATGGCGAGCTGTACCCCCAGGGAACAGTAGTTTTCACTGGCAATGAGCTTTACCCGGCGGCGCTGGTTTTCCAATTCCTTCACAATTGAAGCGGCTATTTCCGGGGCGCTCTCGGAAACCTTCTGAAGATTACACAGATAAGCCAAAAATCCGGTATGTACCTTATCCGGAGGGGTTTGCGCAAGATAAACGGCGACGGGGTTGTGGTTCATAGCATCCTCTTAGTAAAAATTTATGGGGAAATGGGCCTTTGGACAGTCTAGTTTATCCCGACATCTCCGACAATGGAATAGGTTTGGGAGAATCGTTTTCTCCTTCAACCCGGGCGAGTTCTTCCATAAGCTCTCTGCCGCGTCTGGTCAATTTAGCGGGAATTTGGATCATCAGTTTTATGTAGAGATTACCCCGGCGTCCGCCTGAGGGAACCCCCTCGTCCCGGATACGGAGGAGTTTACCATTTTGGATCCCTGCGGGGACCTTCACCTTAATGGTTTTATTATCCAGGGTAGTAACCTGAATATCCGCCCCCAGGGCCGCCTGGGTTATGGATATGGGGACCGCACAGTAGAGGTCAAAGTCCTGGCGCTCAAAATATTCGTGGGGTTTAATCCGGATAAACACGTAAAGGTCCCCCGGCGGACCGCCCCCGGGACCGGCGTCTCCCTGGCGGGGAATAACCACCCGTTTCCCGTTTTCCACCCCCGCGGGGATGGTGACCATGATCTTCTGCCGTTTTTTCCGGGTCCCGGCTCCGCCGCATTCTTTACAGGGCTGTTCGATGATGTACCCTTCTCCGCCGCAGGCAGGGCAGGTGGAGGCCACGGAAAAAAAGCCCTGGCTTTGCCGCACCTGCCCTGAACCGGCGCAGGTGGGACAGACCTTTTTACCCGCCCCGTTGGCCGCTCCCGTTCCCTTACAGGTCTCACAGGTTTCATTCCGGGAATACTGGATCTCCACCTTGGTACCAAAAACCGCGTCTTTAAAGGGTATTTCAATGTCATAGCGGAGGTTTGACCCCTGTTTGACTCTGCCGGAAGCACCCCCCCCGCGGAAACGGCTTCCGCCGCCACCTCCTCCGAAAAAGGTGTCGAAGATACCGGAAAAATCCCCAAAAATGTCCTCAAACCCGTGGAAGGCGGAGGAAAAGTCCTGGGAGCCGCCGGCCATTCCTTCAACTCCGGCAAATCCAAACTGATCATAGGCGGCTTTTTTTTGATCATCCGAGAGGATTTCGTAGGCTTCGGTAGCCTCTTTAAATTTTTCTTCCGCTTCTTTGTTTCCCGGATTTTTATCTGGATGATATTGAATGGCAAGCTTTCGGTATGCCTTTTTTATATCATCCTTGGACGCATTTTTTTGTAAGCCCAGGACTTCGTAATAATCACGTTTGGCCACATCAACACCCTTGTATAGTTAGAAAAGAGGAGTTAGAAATGAGAAGTTAAGAACGCTTCTTCTAACTTCTCACTCCTCCTTTCTCACTCCTCACTTATTTGTCGTCCACTACCTCATAATCCGCATCTTCCGCGCTTTTGGTATTGCCGCCCCCTTCCTGGGGGTTCCCCGGGCCGGGACCCGCTTCGGGACCAGGTCCCTGGGGCTGGGCGCCGGTTTGTTTGTATACCTCTTCGGCGATCTTGTAGGACACTTGTTTAAGGGTTTCGGTTTTATCTTTAATGGCCTGGAGGTCTCCCCCTTCCAGAGCCCGGCGAAGGTCGGCTATGGCCTCTTCTGCCTTGGATTTATCCGCGGGATTTACCTTGTCTCCCAGGTCCTTGATGTTCTTCTCGGTGCTGTAGATCATGGAATCCGCTTCGTTTTTGACCTCCGCCTTTTCCCGTTCCCGTTTGTCCTCTTCGGCGTGGAGTTCAGCCTCCTTGACCATCCGTTCTATATCGTTATCCGAGAGCCCTGAGGAACTCTCGATACGGATCTTCTGTTCCTTGCCGGTACCCAGATCTTTGGCGGATACATGGACTATACCGTTGGCGTCAATGTCGAAGGTAACCTCTATCTGGGGTATCCCCCGGGGCGCCGGTGGAATTCCCACCAGGTCGAACCGTCCAAGGACCCGGTTTTGGCTGGCCATTTCCCGTTCCCCCTGGAGCACCTGGATGGAAACCGCGGTCTGTCCGTCCGCGGCGGTGGAGAAGATCTGGCTCTTCCGGGTGGGGATAGTGGTGTTCCGGGGAATAAGCTTGGTCATCACGCCCCCCAGGGTTTCGATGCCCAGGGACAGGGGAGTAACGTCCAAAAGGAGTACGTCCTTCACATCGCCCCCCAGGATGCCGCCCTGTATGGCCGCGCCTATGGCCACCGCCTCATCGGGGTTTACCCCTTTGTTGGGCTCTTTCTTGAAAAGATCCTTAACGATCTGCTGGACCGCGGGGATCCGGGTGGAGCCCCCAACCAGGATCACCTCATCAATCTGATCGGCATTCAACCCCGCGTCGGCCAGGGCCTTTTTGCAGGGCTCCTTGGACCGCTCCAGCAGGTCCGCCACCATTTGCTCGAATTTCGCCCTGGTAAGGCTTTTCTGCAGGTGTTTGGGCCCGCTCTGGTCCGCGGTAATGAAGGGAAGGTTGATCTCCGTAGTCTGCATGGCGGAAAGCTCGATCTTCGCCTTCTCGCTGGCCTCCCGCAGGCGCTGCAAGGCCATCCGATCCTGCCCCAGGTCAATTCCTGTGTCCCGCTTAAACTCCTCAATAAGCCATTCCAGAATTTTCAGGTCAAAGTCATCGCCCCCCAGGTGGGTATCCCCATTGGTGGATTTTACCTCAAAAACCCCCTCCCCCAGTTCCAGAATCGAAATATCAAAAGTACCGCCTCCCAGGTCATAAACGGCGATGGTTTTCTCTTTCTTTTGATCTTTGTTGAAACCGAAGGCCAGCGAGGCGGCGGTAGGTTCATTGATGATCCGCTTTACCTCAAGACCGGCAATTTTCCCCGCGTCCTTGGTGGCCTGCCGCTGGGCGTCGTTAAAGTAGGCAGGAACGGTGATAACCGCCTCGGTGACGGTCTCGCCTAGGTAATCCTCCGCGGTTTGTTTCATTTTCTGGAGGACAAAGGCGGAAATCTCCTGGGGGGAATACTTTTTCCCCTCAATATTGACCCGTACATCGTTGGCCTGTTCCGCCACATGGTAGGGTACCCGTTTCATTTCGGCCCCGACCTCGGAGTAACTACGGCCCATAAACCGTTTTATCGAATACACGGTATTTTCCGGGTTGGTAATCATTTGGTTTTTCGCGGGCTGGCCCACAATCCGGTCACCCTTGCTGGTAAACCCGACAATAGAGGGGGTGGTACGTCCGCCTTCGGAATTCTGAATGACCACCGGCTCGCCCCCCTCAAGGACGGCCACGCAGGAATTGGTGGTTCCCAAGTCAATACCGATAATTTTTCCCATAATACATAACTCCTTACGTAGGATAATTTGCAAAGTATAATTTTACGATACGCCGTAAAATTACGCACTTTAGGGATGCGGGTCCTAGGGCGACGCCGTGTCCGCCCCACCCGCTTCCGTTTGGGCTTTATCCGCCGTTCCCTCCAGGGATCCCGCCGGCGCGGCTATTGCCGGGGCCGATGGATCCGGCGCCAAAACCTTCACCTTGGCGCTGCGGATTACCCG
>JAITEG010000159.1 GCA_031282145.1 Spirochaetaceae bacterium
AATTTCCAGGCTTCCTCAGGGTGTTTGGAAGTTTTGGCAATGGAATGGAGATGGGCCTGACCGGCAGTTACCGCCCTGCCGTAAGAAGGCACCGGGGCAATACCTACGGGGAAATCCAGCGTGGAAAGCTGCTGCAAGGCCCAGGAACCGTCCAGGAGCATGGCAATCTTGCCGGTCTGGAGCATCTGGGTCGCATCCATACCCACGCTCTCCAAAGTGGCGGAAGAAGGCATGGACTTGTCTTCGACACGGATAGCTTTGATGGTCTGCAAAACTTTCTTTGTCTCGGGGCTGTTGTAGGTGCTGGTATTGTAATCCGCGGAGAACTGTCTCCCGCCGCCCGAAATAACCTGAACATTAATCATGTTGCCGTTGGTTTCAAGGCCATAACATCCGTAGATTCCGTCCCTGGTAAGCCGCTTCGCCACCGCCCGGAATTCATCGATAGTCCACACCCTGCGGGGGTCCGCGGAAGGGTAGGGCTCGTTGTACTTGTCAAAGATGTCTTTGTTGTAATAAATGACCGGCGATACCGAGCAGGAAGAAATTCCGTAGATCCTGCCGTTAATGTTCATGATCGTGCGGGAAGAATCGATAAAGTCATCCAGCGGGAACTGCGCGTCGAAACGGTCCGTAATATCCAAAAGCGCGTCCCGGCTGGCAAATATCCGGTAATCAGCGGCGGCGACGAAAAATACGTCCGGCGGACTGTTGCTGGAAATGGATGAAAGCACTTTGGGCAGATAACCTTCGTAATTGGTTGGCGTGTAACTCACCTTGATACCGGGGTTAGCCCTTTCAAAAGCCGCAATGCCATTCTTGACCGCTTCGGTCTCCAGAGGGCTTGCCTCCCAGCCGGTAAAGGTAAGGGTTACAACACCGCCGCTTCCGGCTCCATCCGCCTTCTTGTTGCACGCGATGAAAACGCCAAGAATAAGGCCCAAGCCGCATACCGCAAATAAAACATTTTTCCTCATCATTACATTCCTCCTCAAAATTTCTTGCAAGCCGGGAAATTACTGATTGGCATATAAAATATCTTCTTGCCTGTCAGCTTTTCCGATTGTATACTCTGATGGTATCAGACGAAGATCGTGAGCGCAATCTATAATTCTTCTAGTAAAGGTGGTAAAAATCTATATGCAGTACCTTATCAGCAAGAATGATTCCCCCCTCGTTCATGTTTCAAGCGGCGAGCTTGTGAGCCAGGGCGGGTTTACCCATCCGGGAAGAATTATCGACACCTTCGTCATAATAATTATCATTAAGGGGGAGCTTTACATTGCGCAGGACGGCGTACCCTTTACACTCAAGGAAAATCAGTTCATCATCCTGCTTGCCGATCATAAGCATTACGGCTGGAAGGCAAGCGAGGGTGAACTAAGCTACTATTGGTGCCATTTCAGTATTGAGGACGATTGTTACCGTATCGTTTCAAAAGAAAAGATCGAAGAATTTTTTGACGGAAAACAATTCAGTCCGGCATACATCGGCGAGGAAGATTCGTGCCTTGAGGATGAGCATTTTTCGCAATTTTTTATATTGCCGGAACACGGCAATCTTTTACCAAACGGCAGGGCTGTCCTCATCTTCCGGCAGCTTCTCGACATCGCCCGATCAATGACGTATTCTCCTAATCTGCCGAATTACGCGCTTAGCCTCCTCGCGATGGAAGTTTCTCAGGAATATATTGAGGAAGCCGTCTTTAGAAACCGGAAACGCAAGTTGAATCCGAACCTCGAAAAAATAATCGAATGGCTGCGCGTGAACTACAATCAGGAGCTTTATCTTGAAAAGATCGCCGATATATTTGAATACAACAGCGACTATCTTTCCACCGCCTTTAGAAAATATACCGGTCACCCGCTGATGAAATACATCGCAATCCTCAGAACTTCAGCCGCGAAAAAACTCCTCTCCAATACAAAGCTTGGTGTAAAAGAAATAGCGTATAAGTGCGGTTTTGTTGACGAGAAGAACTTCCTGAAACGATTTAAACAACTTGAAGGCGTCACCCCGACCATGTACCGGAATGCTTTTCATCGTACCAAAATAGTACAGTAACACGTCCATATTGCGCGGTATTTTTTTTGGCACGGCGCTGACTAACATTCCCTTTCAGGTTTTTCCGGTGGGACAAAATCTTGATGGCTCGCCCTATTATATCTTCAATTATATCGCCGGGCCCGTGGCGGCAGACGGAACCGTCGGCGGGTTGGCATATTTTTTAGCCGTACAAATTACCCTGGCGATTGCCCAGGTTATTAACTTTTTTACCCAACATAGTATCACTTTCAAATCCAACGGCTCAATCGGCAAGGCCGCGTTCTGGTATATGGGTATTTTTCCCAATTTTCAAGGTGATTTTTAAAAACAAGTCTACATGATAAACTGTCAAAATATGAAGATAGTATATCCGCACTAGAACATTACCGGGGCAGCGGAAGACCAAAGGGCCGGAGCGAAGGGGAGACTTCCCACTGTCAACAAGTTAAGCCTTTCGCAACCTTTGTTTATGAGGGGACCGGGGGGGCCTTGGGCTCCTGGGACCGCAGGTCCCTTAGCGGGGGCGTTACGGGAGCAAGACCGCTGTCGCGGTCAATCAGAAACCCGTAGAGGGGGTAGCGGAGGACCGAAAGGCCGGAGCGTAGGGGGAGACTTCCCCCTCCTCATACCATTAAATGTTAAACCTCTACTATAGGCCCCCCCGTTTTTTGCCGATAGGGAAGTAGGAGGGTTCTATGATTTTTGGAAAGCCCGGGGTAATGTCCACGCTTCTTTATTGTTTCATCGGGCTCGCCGTGCCAGCTCCGGTTTTCGCCTACACGGTTTCTTTTGTTGTGATTGAAACGGGTCCGGTACAGGATGGCGTGGTAAGGGACTCTGCGAATCTTTGGGAGAACGGCTTAATGGATGTGTTTTTTAACGCGGGCCATATTGTCAGTAACGCCCATACCCTGCGGGTAACCCGTGAAATACTCAAGGATTTTCCCGATGAGGTACAGGGCGATATTGATGAAGCCCGGCAGGGTGGTGTAGATTTTTTTGTCATGGCATTGCTGGATTATCCTGAGGCCGACAAAGTCCCGGGAACGGCTGTCAAGCCCCGGCAGATCTTACTTAGAGTTTTCTCCGTGAACCCGTACCAGAAGGTGTATGAACAAAAATATTCAGGCCCGGTACGGGATGAATTAACCCAGGTCAAAAGTGCGGCCAGGTCTATTCTTCCCCATCTGCGGGATAGATAAGTTAAAGGAACAGGATATGAATAAATTATGTCTTGCTGTAGCGGGGGTTCTTATTGCGATACTCAGTATCGGAGCCTCAATTTGGGAGGGAGCGGCGGCAGTCAGTATAAGTGGCGAACTGCCCGAAAGTGGTTACTATGTGGCCACCAAGTCTTTTCCCCGGAATACGGTGGTGGATATTACCAATCTTGAAAGCGGCAAAACTGTCCGGGCCATCGTGGCC
The DNA here is from genome assembly GCA_031282145.1 of Spirochaetaceae bacterium. Lineage (GTDB taxonomy): Bacteria > Spirochaetota > Spirochaetia > Treponematales > Breznakiellaceae > JAIRMO01. The sequence continues at coordinate 3,472 of JAITEG010000159.1, forward strand.
ACCGGGCTTGACTCTCCTGGTCTTTTGGCGATTCTGTCCAAGGATGCCGCGGATATTATCGGTATACAAGCCCGATCCATAGGACGTATTCGTATAACCGTGCCGTCGGATCCCATTGCCTTTTCCCGGTTTACCGAGGGACTCGTCCCCAAAGGGGACCCCGACCATGACCCCCAGGCCGCCATAAACGGCGCTTCTCCTAGACAGACCGCTCCGCAAAACTCGCGGCAAAGCGTACCTCAAAATCCGCCGCAAGATATACAACCGTCCATCATCCCACCCGGAACGGCCGTCGTGTCCGGCAATATACCGCCGGTATGGGACCCTACCCGGTCAGTACCAGATCGCATCATTCCTCCGATGGATTCCTCCCAAAGTGCCGTCCTGTGGCCATGGGAACAGTCCGATCCTTCCGCTCCTCCCGCTCCGGACCGGCCTACGGCAATGAATCCGGTGCTTCCGCTTCCCGAGGAAATGACCCCGCCCCGTTCCACTATGCCGCGTTACGCTTCCCCATCGGGTGATCCGTATGGAACCGGACGCCCCGGAGAGCTGGGTTATGGTTCTTTACCGGCTCCTTACGGAACCGGGGGTTCCGGAGAGTTGGGTTACGGTTCCTCATCGGCTCCGTACGTAGCCGGAGGTCCTGGACAGCCGGGCTATGGTTCCCCGTCAGATCTTGTTCTGGCCGGGGATCCGGCTTACGGTTCCGCGCCGGCCCCTTTCATGGGCGAAAGGCCGGAGGAAACGCCTCCTGTTTCTAGTCCCCCCGAATCGGCTTATAGGCCCAGTGCCGCGGCACAACCGGACAGCGCCATAACCTACGAACAGGGACCGGAACTGATCGGGGAAAGAGGAGCGGGCCGAAAAAGCATCGCTATGGAAGCTGCCGAGGAGCGGCCTCCGGAACCCTATATCACATTACCCCCGGAGGCGGAGATTGCCCCCATCGCTTCTCCGAGGGCTAATCCACCGGCTGCCCCCAGGAAGGAGGATACGGTACAAATCCCTGAAGAGTACATACTCCCCGAGATAGCCGCCATTCCCCGGTCCCGTCCGGTCCCGGAAAGTGCGAAACCAGAAACGGTTAGGAATGAGCCGGTACTATCCGGCGCAGAAGAGCCAAA
>JAITEG010000183.1 GCA_031282145.1 Spirochaetaceae bacterium
ATTGAAGCCAAATTCCGTACCTGTTTGACCCGGGAATAGGCGGCGAAAAGCTGGCTGGATACGTCCTTATGATCCTCCCGGGTCATTCCGGCCCCTATGCCGTCCTTCATGAGCCGGGAAAGACTGGGGAGCCCCGCCACCGGGGGATAGACCCCCCGCTGGGTAAGTTCCCGGTCGAGGACTATCTGCCCCTCGGTGATATACCCGGAAAGGTCCGGGATGGGGTGGCTGATGTCGTCGTTGGGCATGGTGAGGATGGGGATCTGGGTGATGGACCCGGTGGAACCTGAGATCTTCCCCGCCCGCTCATAGAGGCTTGCGAGGTCGGAGTAGAGATAACCGGGATAGCCCTTACGGCTGGGTACTTCTCCCCGGATGGAAGAAACCTCCCGGAGGGCCTCACAGTAGTTGGTCATATCGGTCATTACCACGAGGACGTGCATGTTCTTTTCGTAGGCCAGGTATTCCGCGGCGGTCAGGGCGCACCGGGGGGCCACGAGCCGTTCCAGGGAAGGGGCGTCCGCGAGGGAGAGGAACACCACCACGTTGGTCAGCACCCCGGCCCGCTCAAAGTCGTCCAGGAAAAACCGGGCCACGTCGTAATTGACCCCCATGGCGCAGAAGACCACCACAAACGGTTCGGGATGCTCCCCGGCGGCGCTTAATATCTTCGCCTGACGGACGATCTGGGCGGCAAGCTGATTGTGGGGAAGGCCATTTCCGGAAAAGATCGGCAGCTTCTGGCCGCGGATAAGGGTATTCATGCCGTCGATGGCGGAGATCCCGGTTTGGATAAAATCCCGGGGATAGGTCCGGGCATAGGGGTTGATGGGAAGGCCGTTGACGTCCATCATGAGGGAAGAGAAAATATTTCCGTAGCCGTCTATGGGTTCCCCGAGGCCGTTAAAAACCCGGCCTAAAAGACCGGTACCCACCCGGAGTTCCATGGGTTTTCCCAAAAATTCTACCCGGCTGTCGTCGGCGGAGAGGCCCGTGTTGCTCCCAAAGAGCTGAATGGCGTTCCAGTCTTCGCTCATGTCCACCACCCGGCCCAGGCGCCGCTCCTCATCCCGGCCGTAAACCGCCACCACCTCGTTGAAGCCCACGTTCCGGCCGCTTCTCGTGAACACCACCGGACCCTCAATCCGGGAAAGCCCCCGGTATTCTATGCCCCTCATATCAAACCTCCGCGGGCGCCCAGGAGCCCGTTGCGCTTGTGGATTTTTGCACCATCGATACCGCAAAAATCCCGATTATTGGGGCTCCCTGGTTAAACCTGCCTGTCATAGCATATCCCGGTTGCGGTAACCCCGTTCCAGTTCATCCAAAGACGTCCGCATCTCCCGTTCAAAATGCAGCAGTCCCTCGGGATCGTCGTTCTTCACTTCCCCTTTGAGCCGGGCAAGCTGTTCCCGGATAGGAAGGGCGTTGATCTTATACAGGGGCGCCCCCAGTTTGATACAGACCTGGGACCGCCGGTAAAATTCCATAATAAGTTCCAGAAGCCGGATCTGTTTGGCGGGGACACAGTACATGTCCACCTCGTCAAAGGAATTCTGCTGGAGAAAGCCGTTTTTGAGAATTTCCGCGGAGAGGAGGACGAGGCGCTGATCATCCGGAAGGGCATCGGGACCGATGAGCCGGACGATCTCCGCCAGGCGCTGCTCCTTTTTCAGAAGATCCAACGCTTCCTGGCGCACCGAGGCCCACTGGGGGTTCACTTTCTCCCACCAGGGCTCCACTTCCCCGGCGTATTCGGAATAGCTGTCCAGCCAACTGATGGCGGGGTAATGCCGGGCATTGGCCAGGTCCCGGTCCAAAGCCCAAAAACAACGGATGAAACGTTTGGTATGCTGGGTGACGGGTTCGGAAAAATCCCCCCCCGGGGGAGAAACCGCCCCGATGATGGAAATAGACCCTTCTGCCCCCCCGAAGGTGCGGACCCGGCCGGCCCGCTCGTAAAATTCAGCAAGCCTCGTGGGGAGGTAGGCGGGAAAGCCCTCTTCGGCGGGCATTTCTTCCATACGGCCCGAAAGCTCCCGAAGGGCCTCGGCCCAGCGGCTGGTGGAATCCGCCATGATCGCCACATGATAACCCATGTCCCGGTAGAATTCTGCCAGGGTAACCCCGGTATAGATCGATACCTCCCGGGCAGCCACGGGCATATTGGAGGTATTGGCGATGAGGATGGTTCGTTCCATGAGGGATCTTCCGGTACGGGGATCGGTAAGCTTGGGGAAATCCGTGAGGACATCGGTCATTTCATTACCCCGCTCCCCACAGCCGATGTAGATGATCACATCCGCGTCGCACCATTTGGCGATTGTATGCTGGGCCATGGTTTTACCGGTTCCAAAGCCTCCGGGGATGGCCGCGGTCCCCCCTTTGGAGAGGGGGAAAAACACGTCGATGACCCGTTCCCCGGTGATCAGGGGCTTGTCAGGGGCGAGCCGCTCCGCGCTGGGCCGGGGGACCCTGACCGGCCACCATTGGGCCAGAGGGATGTCCTCCCCCTTATCGGTCCGGGCCACCACCGTATCCGGGGTGTAGTCCCCCGGCGGGATAAGCTCCGAGAGCCGTCCTCCCCGGGTCGTGGGGGGGATCATGATCTTACAGGTGATGCTTTCCGTTTCCTTAACCGTTCCCAGGGTTAAACCCGGAAGGGCCCGTACTTCGTCTCCCGCGTTTAACCGGGCCGCGGTTTCCGGGTCAGGGACAAAGGTCCAGGATCTGGCGGGGTCCAGGGGATTTCCCCGGCTGCCTGACGCCATAAAGGGTCCGTTTTGCTTAAAGAGGACCTCCAGGGGACGCTGAATCCCGTCATAGATGGTACCGACGAGGCCGGGCCCGAGAAGCGCCGAAAGGGGCCGTTCGGTGGAGGTGGCGGATGCGCCAATCTTGAGGCCCGTATCATCCTCGTATACCTGGATCACCGCCTCGTTCTGTTCAAGGCGGACTATCTCCCCGATGATCCGTTTTTCCCCTACCTCCACCACATCAAAAAGTCCCGCCTTACCGAGCCCCGAGGCCCGGATGATGGGACCGGAAATTCTCTTGACCTTGCCTTCAATCACCCAAGAAACCCTCCCCTAACAAGGCCGCCACCAGTTCGGCCCGCATATCCTCAAGCAATTCCCGGGCCACAGCGTCGATTGAGGCAATGAGCCGTACCGCCTGAGTATCGGCAACCAGGGCGGGAAAGGTCCCGGGCAGCCTGAAACCGCCTTCCGCCTGCTGTAAGACCCAGGCCTCCTGGGGAAATACCCGCCGTAAAAGCCCCTGGGCTTCTTCCCGGGAAAGTCCCCGGTAGATGACCGGAAACTCCCCTTGCCCCGGATCTTCCAGTTGAGGACATTCCCGGAACCGTTTCGCCAGTTCCCTTTCCAAAAAAGAGAGAACCCGTTCCCGGGAAAGTCCCCTCAGGTACCCCTCCATGGCGGATTGGAGGAAGAATTCCACCTTTTCGGATCTGATTCTCCGTTTATCCAGGGGAAGCCGAGCCATGATTTCCGCCCGGGTTTGTTCTTCCCGGCGTTCATACCGCCGGCCTATATCGGCCACGGCCTCTTCGGTTTTCTTTTTCCAAATTTCTTCGGTGGATTTCACCGTATCGTCTGCGGTCTTGAGGATACGGTAGGCTTTTTTCCGGGCATCCTCCAGGATCTCCCGGTCCAGTATGTCTGTTGATCGCAGTTCTTCCATAACAGTCCCTAAACCCGTATTCCTATGGCTTCCCGGATGGAATCTACCAGGGTTTTACGGCCCTCCAATTTTCCCATGGTACCGGGAATCTCCACCACCAGGGGATAACGGCCGGAAAGCTGCCATTGGGTCAGCTCATCTCCCAGCCAATCCGCGGTTTCTTCGGTCAAGATCAGAACCCGGCAACTTTCGGAATTGGGGAGTACCATTCCGGCGGTTTCATCCCAGCCCTGGGTTATCTTTAAAAAAACCGATCGGGCATGGTGGGCATCGGTAACGGTTTCTCCGCTGATACCGACAAACCGGAAGGCGGTTACCAGTTCTTCATCCCCGATAAAAAAATAATCCACCGGTTTCTAAAATATCATGATCAAAAGGGCTACGAGGAAGCCCCAAAGACATATCCCTTCGGCAAGCCCTGCATAGGGCAGGGCCTTTCCGGAAAGTTCCGGGTTTTCACTCATGGCTCCCATGGCCGCCGAGCCAATCTGCCCCACCGCGATTCCCCCGGCGATACAGGAGATCCCCACCGCCAGGGCCGCTGCAAAGTACTTCCATACCGAAGTATTTCCCGCCGGGGCTTCGGAGGCCGTTTCGGCGGCGGTGCCTTGAAGTTCCTGGGCAAAACAAACGGTGCCTGAAAAAGCCCAAAGCACCAGGACGAAAAGGATAACCAAACGTTTCATCATAAACTCCTCAAAATAATAATCGAGGCTGTTTCAAATAGTCATTTTTTGAAACAACAACCTTAGGTTCAATCGGAACTCCGGACCTTACCCGGCGCGGCTTCCCGGCGAAACCGGAAGGGGGAAAATTCCACCCCGGTTTCGGTAAAAAATTTGCTAAAAAATTCATAATATTGGAGACGTACCACCTGGATAGCTACGATCATCCCTTCAAGCAAGATTATTATGACATTCCCAAAGATCATGATTATCACTGAAAATAACGGTCCCCCGGTCATGTGGGACACCATCCCCGAAAGGGTAAACACGATAAAGGAAAGTACCGCGTGGGACAGGGCAAAGGCCCCAACCCGGAGAAAACTCACCGTATTGGAAATATAGGTCGATGCGGTTTCCAGGATTTCCACAAACCCTTCCATAATAAAAACCATAAGCCCCTCTTTCAAGACAGGCCGTTCCCCGGATATGATCCGCCAAATCACCGGGCCGAAGAAGATGCCAAGGGCGGGTACCACTAAGCCCCCCAGATCCCACCAGGTAAAACGTCCCCCCGCGAGGAGCTTTACGGCGATAAAGAGGGCATACCAAAAAAGCAAAACCCCCGCTACCCCGGTTTTTGAAAAAAAGGCCTTTTCATATTTTTTAAGGGTACATTGATTGACGATATTAACCAAAAGTCCTACGGAATTGAGGAGTACCCCCACGGCAATGGTGAATCCAAAAAAATAAAAGAGTTTTTCTACACTGCCCTTTTCCGGCATAAGCTGGAGGATCCGTTCAGGGGGCTCCCCGGTAAGGCCGAAGAGGTTCATAAAAAAGCCCGTCACCGCTTTGGTGGGGGCGACGAGAAGCTCTTCATTGGTAAAAACCGCGCCGTTTAAAAAGCCCATCCCCATGGAACTTACCCCTACGGCGATCAGGGGAACGGAATATTTCCTAAATCCCCCCAGGGCCGTAAGTCCCCGCTTTCCGGTGAGGAGTCCTAAGAGGAGGAGGACCAGGCCCTGGCCCAAATCCCCAAACATAATGCCAAAAAGGATCGTAAAAAAGAAGGCCACAAAGGGGGTGGGATCGATGGTTCCATAGAGGGGAGCCCCATAGGAAAAAACCACCCCTTCAAAGCCTTTGACAAAGGAACCATGTTCCAGGGAAACGGGAACCTTGGTTTTACCTTCCTTTACTTCCTCAAGCTCATCGGGATTAAAGGTCCGGACGGCGATCCTTCCCTGGGTGCATTTTTCCAAGCCTTCCACCAGGCTTGGGACGACATCCGACGGAACCCAGCCGGATAACACATACACGCTCCGGGTACTCCGCAGTTTTCCCTTGAGCTGTTCCACCAGGGAGGCCATGAGGTAGGCGGCGGCAAGGGATCTAATGGTAGGGCCGTATTCGTTCCGAATCTGATCCTTTTCGGTGTTTATCTTGTCCAATTCCCGTTCTACCCCCGTAAGCCGGGCCTCAAGTCCTGCAAGCAGTTCTCCGGGAACCCCTTTGTACCCTTCGGGGATGGTAATGGGAACAAAGGACAGTTTTTTCAACTCCGAATCCAGGGCAAACCGGCCCTTTCGGGATGCCGCGGCCAGGATTCGGTCCTCTCCGGCGTTGGACGACCCTTGCCCCAGGGGGATAATCACCGCACGATCCGAGAGGTTTTCCCGTAATTCGATTTGCCGCTTCGGATCCAGCCGCCCGACCCGGAGGGTCAAATAGGAAAGCTGGTCCAAGTCGGAAAAGGGGGCGTTGAGATTGGCAAAGGCTTTGGCTTCATTCAGGGCTTCTTCAACCTTTCTTTTTTCCCCTTTTTCCGTATTTTCCCGGTTACTCAAGATTCCGATGACGGTAATAATCTTATCGGTAAGCGCCTCCTCGGCTTCCCCGGGAAGGCGGCTTGATTCTTCAGGCTCTTCGGGAAGTTTGATCCCCAGATAAGCGGCCCCGGTTTTTATTCTTTCCAGATTTTCCAGGATATGCCGGTAATCCGCGGTATCCAGGGCGTGGACAATGCCTCCGGCCTCCTCGTCCTCGGACAGGTGCAAAAGCGCCCGGCGGCCCAAAAATTCTATTACCTGATCCACATCCCGGTTTAACACGGTGAGTTCAATCTGTTTCATCTTCCTGGGGCGTATCATGGTTCTACCTCCAGCATAGCGAAAACATCTTTGGCGGATAAACCCAGGGAGAGGCCTTCGGCTACACTGGTCAAAAGATCCTCTTCAAACTGCTTGAGCTTAATAAAACAGGAAACGGTATCCAGGGAAAAGGGGTTTCGGCGAAAGAGCTGCCGGGCAAGGTGGTACAAGTGTTGGGACGCGGCGTTCTGAAAATACCGGGGATCGGCATACCAGGATTCCCCGGGTTTTTCAGGGTTGAGAAACCCCACCCGGCTCCAGCTTTCCCAGTCCGGCCGGCTGTCCAGGGCCATGGCTAAGGAGACCACCGCGTCATCCGCCAGGGTCTTGTCCTTGTCATCGGAACCATGGGACAAGCCAAGTTTTTTTCCAATCCTGATGGGAACGAGGATTTTCTTTATTTCCTCCGGGGCAATCCCGTAATAGGTCCTGAGCCGTAATGCCCAGGAGGCGTTTCTGAGGGAAATCTCCTCGGCGAGGATTTTTTTAATCGCGGCTTGGTCTTTTCCGGGCAATAGCGAAAGCGAATTCCACAGCAGGGTATAATACTGGCGATCCAGCTTGGTTTGAAGGAGGATATTATCGGTACCGGCAGGGATATCTTCGTCCAAAAGAAAGGCAAATTCCGTATCCTTAACCATGGCCGCCAGATCCGGATAGGCCTTAAAATTAACCGTTCCCAAGACCCCCAGGTCGGTAAATTCCGGGGCCTTTGTCCCCCCCCCTGCGATGGCGCTGAGGGCGCTTTTGATATTACCGTATTCATAGACCCTAACCAGGCGCAAAAGCAGTTCCGGGGGATTTCTGAATGACAAAACCAGGGCGCTCATCTGTTTTACCGCCCGGCCGGCAATACGCTGTTCCAGGTCCACAAGGAGTTCCCGTTCGGGAAGGTCCCGGTTTGCCAGGGGAAACACCAGGCGATCCAATTCCGTAAGCCGGGTTACGGCACCAAGCCGGGAAATGCCCTTTCCTACAAAGGATTTTCCAATTATCCCGCAGGCTTTGGCAAAGGCGTATGCCCGTTTCCCGGACCCCGTCATCCTAACGGTCCCGCTCCAGGAAACATTCGACAACCCGGGCAAAGGCTTCGGTATGAACCGGTATGGCGTCAAGGCTTTCCCGGTAGGAATCAAGTTGTTTTTTATAATCCTTTTTTATCTGGGCTATGGTTTCCCCGTACCGCCCTTCGAGCCGGGCCGTTTCCCGGCCATACTCTTCATCATATACCAAACGGTTTTGCTTCTCCCCTTCGGTAATACGCCGATCCGCCTCGGCTTGGGCGTTATCTACCAGGGCCGACGCCTCCGCTTCAACCGCTAAAAGATGCCGCAGTACATCCTGTTCATCCATGGGAAACCTGCTTTTAATCTAGGGTAATGAGTACGTCCTCATATTTTTTAATAATTCCATGAGCCCCCTGGGAATCCCCCTGGGTAATCAGATCCGTATAAAATTGGGGATTATCCAACAATTCCGCCAGGCGCTTTAACAGGCGCAGGTGTTGTTCGGTATCCTTTTGGGGGGCCAGCATCATAAATAAGAGGTAAACCGGTTCTCCGTCCAGGGCATCGTAATCAATGCCTTTTTTTGAGATTCCTAAAATACCGTATACCGTATCTACTGCGTTGGTTTTTCCATGGGGAATCGCAATACCCTTCTGGATTCCGGTGGACATCTTTGATTCCCGAAGCCTGAGGGATTCCAGGATTTCCTCCCGGGCTTTTATTTTAACGGTATGACAAAAGTGGTCAACCATTTCTTCAAAGGCTTCATCCTTATCTTCCGCTTCAAGCCCCACCTTGATTAATTCAGGCGGAAATACCTCATATAGAAACATTGATCCTAACCCCCGACCCTTAACTTATTCGGATTCTACCGGGGGTTCGGTACTTTCAACTTCATCCCCTTGCCACCAATTACTGTCCGCTTCTACCGTCGACTCCGGAACAACCGATTCCACTCCGGAACCACCGGGGGTCCGGTTGATAAGGGCCAAACTGAAGCTGATCACCAGAAAAAGGGCGCCTAAAATGCTGGTTGCCCGGGTTAGGACGTTCCCTGACCGGGACCCGAAGGCAGAACCGCTGCCTCCGGCAAAAATCCCCCCCAAACTATCCCCTTCCTCGTTTTGGATCAACACCAAAAGGATAAGCAAAACCGCGACAATTACAAAAAAGACCAACAATAAAATACCCAGTATCGTCATGTATCTTTCTCCATATA
>JAITEG010000053.1 GCA_031282145.1 Spirochaetaceae bacterium
GTCATAAGTTCAGAGACCGTTACGGATGATATTTAATGAACGTTTAATGGGTCTTTATAAAAGAGGGACCCTGGGGCAGTGCACCATCCACCAAGATAAGTCACTGCCGCCGGGGTTTAGCCTTACGCTCAGGTAATTTTAGGCCCTCCGGGCAAAGGATTACAAGCGTAGGTCCTCTTTTAAAACCCTGGCGCGGGGAATGGCCTTGGGGGCCGTTCCCTCCGCCGGGGACCCTCTCTATCTGATGGTGAGGGCATATTTTTCAAGGAGAACTCTATGTACAAAAAGAGTCTGTTTTGGGGAGCTGCAGCGCTGGCGCTGCTGGCTGTATATGCGTTTGTTGGGTGCTCGAACCCTTCGTCGGGGAGTACCGAGTACGTAACCCAGGCGTCAAGCGACTACCCCTTCCCCGCGGATACGGTTTTCGTGAATACCCGCGCCGCCCTTAACGGTTTGTTGAACGATTACAACGCCGAAACCAACAAGGTGATTAACATCGCCTATACTGGGACGATAACGGCCGATTTGATCATCCCCTCCGGTAAAACCGTTTATTTGACCGCTGACCTTTCTGGTGGGACAACGGGGAATATCACCGTCCGTGAAGGGGCCCGGCTGGTTCTGGTTGGTGATTTTCTGGCAGGACATATAGTACCTACTCCTGCTAGTACCGGGTATCTCTTGGTACGGGGCACGGTGGAGGTATTTAGAAGCCTTACCGTGAAAACCGATGCCCGGGATGTGGCGGATTATTCCGTGGAGAATGTCATTGAGCCGGGAAGAAACACGGTTATCGGTGAAAAGGTGACGATACTGCCCGGCGCGGTCCTTACCCTGGATGTTACCGACATACTTCCCCCGAACCAATCCCTGCCCAACAAATTCACCCCGGCCCAGGCCTGGGCCGCCGCGGGAAAGGGCCATCTGGTCATCGGTCTGAAGAATAAACCCGGTGATTTCACTTACGCTACTGCTACTGATATTCTGAGCGCCCATGCTTATACGGTACAGGAATTGCTTACGGGGGTATATCCCAGCGCGACCCGCAGCTATACGGTTGCCAGCGCCCGGATCGCTACGGAAACCCTGCCCAGCCTTATTCCCGCCGGGGCATACATTCTCACCAGCGCCACCCCCCGGGGGAGCGACGGCAATACCCTCACGGTTAACGGCAGTCTTATCACCGAAGGCACCCTGAACGATATTACCAAACTTGAGGTGGGGAACGGCGGGTCCCTGGTCCTGACCGAACCCGCCAACGAACTTCTGCGGAGCCTTGAGGAACTCAGACTCGGCCCGGGCGCTTCTTTTGAGATTGACTCCAACACCGACGTTTCCCTTGAATCCCTCACCGCCCTTTTCCTGGGGGACGGATCGAGCATCGACGTGCCGGGGACCAACGTAACCTTCAAAGACGGCACCCCCGTTAAAACCACCCTGGGTAAAGACGTAGCCTACCGGGTGGGGATGTCCGCTTCCGCGAAGGTGGACACGGTGATCACCAAGGACGCCAGTCTGGTAGGGGGTAGTATCCTTACGGTATATCCGGGCAGTACTTTTACCCTGCAGGAGGGCGTAACCTTTACGGTAGACGACGGTTCAACCTTTGACATCAGCAACCTGACTCCTCCCGCCGCCGATGCCGCGTCGCCGGTTACGATTAACGGCGCCATCGAAATTACGGAGGGCAGCGCCATTGTCGGCCCGAGTTTCCCCACGGTGCAGGCAAACCCTGACGCTCTATTCAAGACCATTGGTCTGGGGACCGATGGTAAGGTAGTGCTGAATTACGGCGCGGATTTCTACTTTAGCAGTACCACCGGTCAGAAATTCGTGGGAAGTAACGGTGATACCGCTACCTATGAATGGGCTGACCTCTCTTCCCCTGGTGCCCCTCCCACCGATGGCGCGCAGATTGAAATAAATTCCAAGGGCCTGATTATCCGGGACATCGACGAAATTGTGACGCATGGAGCAACGATTACCATTGCGGCGCCCGGCGCCGGGATCTTAAAGAACCAGAGCCTGACCCTGGAGCGGGGGGTAACCCTCGTGATAACCGATGTGTTGCCCCTTTACCTTTTCGGCGACACGGAAGCCAATGGCGGCGGCGCGAAGCTGCTGGGCCAGGGCAAAGTGCAGGTGGGTACAGCGGCAACCAGCACCACCATCACCGGCGGCGATTTTGGCTGGCAGGCGATTGGGGATAATATTGCCATCACGCCTGTCTCGCCGAACAACCCGGCGCTGATATCCGTCAGCGCCGCAACCCCCGTCTCCCCTACCACATCGACAACCCTCAAAGCCCTGGGCTTGGGCGCCGCTATCAATGTAACGACTGCTGATGTTCTGAACCTTTACGCGGATATCACGATAGACCTTAACGGCGGCAATTTGAGGAAGGTCGGCGAGATCACCATTGCTAACGGCGGAAAAATCACTTTTGCCGCCGACACGGACACCAAAATTGTTACCGGGGCCAGTCCCGCAACTAATACCACTCCGGTAACGCTGGCAGTAACAAATTCTACCGTAACCGCCAGTGGGATTCAGTCCATCGCCGTTCTCGGGCTGACGAGTACAGCTAGCACACAGATCAAGGCATCCACCACCGGCATAGCGAACACAACCGCTACTCCTCCCACGGTCGGGGCCGGAAAGCTGGTTTCTCTGATTGGCGGAACCGCAGTGGAGACGCTCACCACTACCGCCCTTGTAAGCATCAGTTCAGAGACCGTTACGGAGCCCAGTCTTTAAGGATCCGCTTTTCGCGCCTCAAACCGCAAAGCGGTTTGAGGTACGAAACCTTTCTATAAAAACAAGCGTTTAAGCCCCCTTGCCTGGGTAAACCCGGCAGGGCCAGCCCCCGAAGGTTAGCACCCTTCGGGGGCTGTTTCTTGCTACACCAACCGGCGGATTGGCCTCTTGCCGGACAAGGCCGGCGGGGAGGGGAATTATCCCGTACTCTCCCTGACAGTCCAGGGGACGGGATAATTCCCCTCCCCGCTGAGTTTACCCAGGCAAGATGCAACTTTTTTCATCCCAAAGGGTCAAAATTTATAGATCACCCCGGTATTTTCGGCTATAATGAGGGTAACGTTAGGATTCCAAATGAGGAGTTGCCGGTTTTATGGAAGAAATAAGGTCTTCGGGTGTGGCCCAGGTCATCATTGCGATAATCCCCATTGTGGGGATTGTTATGGGATCCATAGTGGTATTTTTTTATCTCCTGTGGAACTACAAGCGCCGGGCCCTCTTGATCCACGCCGGTCATTATGAGCGGCCCGAGTTTGACCTCCTTTCTTTCAGCCTCCTCGCGGGTTTGCTTTTGAGCAGCGTGGGAATAACCTTAACCGTGTTCCTGGCCATAGCCCAGGGAACCGGGTATGGCCTTTTGGGAGGGCTCATTCCCCTTTCGGTTGGCATTGGGCTGTTGGTCTTCTATGGAATAAAACGCCTCGATAAGCGCGCGTGATGACGGGCGACGGGGCGGAGGATCAGCGGATCGTCACCGGGATCGTTTCCGGCCAGAAGGAGTTATTCCGGGTTCTGGTAAACCGGCACGAACAGGCGGTATATGGGATGGGGTTGAGTTTTTTTCGGAATGCCGAAGACGCCGCGGATTTTACCCAGGAGGTATTTCTTAAGGCTTACCATAGTTTATCCAATTTTGAGGGACGTTCGCGGTTTTCAACCTGGCTGTACAAAATCGCCTATAATACCGCCTTAAACGGGGTGAGCCGGCGGAAGGAGTACCAGAGCCTCGCGGAGGGGGAATTGGTTCCCGACCGGCATACCCCGGAACATGCCGTGCTGCGGAGCGCCGCGAAGGAGGCGGTAGCCGATGCGGTAAAGGAGCTTCCCGATAAATACCGGATATGTGTGGATCTGTTCTTTTTTTACGACCGGTCTTATCAGGAAATAGAAGCTATCACCGGATACCCGGTCAATACGATAAAATCCCACGTATTCCGGGCGAAAAAGCTGCTTCGTCAAAAACTTGCGGCTTATTCTGAGGAGGGATAAGATGTCCAGCCATGACACTCTGGAAAAAATACTGGAATATGACGGGGATGTCATGCCCCTGACGCTCCGGCTCAAAATAGCGCTGCACCTCCTGGTCTGCGGTAGCTGTTCCCTGGAAATAACCCGGTACGAGGCGGCCCGCTCTCTTTTAAAAAGCGATTTTTTCCCCCCTTCCCCGGAGCTTGAGGGGATCATCATGGAAAAGATCTACCGGGAAGATCCCGAGGCGTTTATGGAAACCTCAGGCGCAATTTCTTTCCGAAGCTGGGTGATCATCGGGATCATCGTGGTTTTCTCCTTGTCCAGTTCTTTTTTAGGCATGAATTTTGGAAAAATCGCCGCCCAGGAAGGTTCCTCCTTCTTGCTGCCCCTGGGCATCACCATCGGCGCCATCGTAAGCGCCTACGGGGCGCTTTTTATCGGCAGCCACCTGAAAGAACTCTCCGAACGGTTCCGCCTCCACTAAGGCCCTCTCTTCCCCAGGAGTACCGGTGCCCGGCATCGAAAAATCACGGCAAAGCGTTGACAATACCGGCGGAGGAGCATAAGCTGGTTATATGAACATTTCCACATACACGGTAAAACCGAAGCTTCCCCCTCCACTAAAGCCCCTGGAAGAGATTGCCCGTAATCTTTGGCTTTCATGGAATTTTGATGCGGTCCAGCTTTTTATCCGCTTGGATTATGATGTCTGGCTTCAATCCTCACAAAGTCCAGTCCGTACCTTAGGCATGGTAAGTCAGGAACGGCTTGCGGAGGCGGCAAAGGATGATTCGTACCTGGCGGCTTTAAATGAGGTTTATAGCCGTTTTCTCCGGTATAAAAAGGGTGAAACCTGGTATCGGGGAAGCCGGCGGGATGTGGTGGCATATTTTTCCATGGAATACGGCATGGATGTCTCCTTCCCCATCTATTCCGGGGGCCTGGGTATGTTGTCCGGGGATCATATGAAGACTTCCTCCGACATGGGTTTGCCCCTGGTGGGAATCGGACTTCTTTACCGGCAGGGATATTTCCGGCAATACCTCAACGCCGACGGGTTCCAGCAGGAGAGTTACCCGGAAAATGACTGGTACAACATGCCGGTTGAACGGAAAACTAATAAAAATGGAGAGCCCGTAAAAATTACCGTGGACCTGGCGGGCAGACAGGCGACGGCTCAGATATGGGAGGTAAAAGTAGGCAGAAGTTCCCTCTACCTTCTGGATACTAATATCGATGAAAATCCTCCGGATATCCGGAATGTGACCGCCACCCTCTACGGCGGGGACAAAGAAACCCGGATTCAACAGGAGATCCTCCTCGGTATCGGCGGGATCCGGGCCCTCCGGGCGCTGGGGATCAATCCCGCGGCAACCCACATGAACGAGGGCCATTCGGCCTTTTTGGGGCTTGAACGGATCCGGGAGGTCATGACCGAGAAGAACTTCACCTTTGAAGAGGCTAAAGAAGCGGTATGGCCCACCAATATTTTTACCACCCATACCCCGGTTCCCGCGGGCAACGAGCGCTTTGATGTGGCCTTGATGGAGAAGTATTTCCGTACCTGGCCCCATATCCTGGGGATAAGCTGGAAGGACTTTCTCAGTTTGGGCCGGGAGCGGCCCTATGATGATAATGAATCCTACTGTATGACCATCCTGGCCCTGAAACTCGCCGCCTATGCCAATGGGGTGTCCCGGCTCCATGGGGAAGTTTCCCGGGAAATGTGGAAGGGCCTTTGGCCGGGCCTCCCCCTGAACGAGGTCCCCATCGGGCACGTTACCAACGGGGTGCATCCCCGGACCTGGGTCTCCAACAATATGTCGGACCTTTTGAACCGGTATTTCGGTCCCCATTTCGAGGATGAACCCACGGACCTGGCCATCTGGAACCGCATGGACCGGATCTCCGACGAGGAATTGTGGCGTACCCATGAAAGGCGCCGGGAACGGCTCGTGGCCTTTGCCCGGGACCGGATCCGGCAGAACCTCAAACGGAACGGGGCGGTGGAGCGGCGGATCCAGCAGGCGGAAGACGCCCTCTCTCCCTATGCCCTTACCCTGGCCTTTGCCCGCCGGTTTGCCACCTATAAACGGGGCAACCTCCTCCTCAGGGACCCGGAACGGCTCCTCAGGCTCCTCAAGGACACCGAGCGGCCCATCCAGCTTATATTCGCCGGTAAGGCCCATCCCATGGACATGCCCGGCAAGGAACTGATCCGCAGCATCGTCCACTTCGCCGAGCAGCACGATGTGGAAAGCCGGATCATATTCTTGGAAAACTACGATATGGCCATGGCCCACTACCTTACCGCCGGGGCGGATCTCTGGCTTAACACCCCCCGCCGCCCCCTGGAAGCATCCGGTACCAGCGGTATGAAGGCCGCCATGAACGGGGTCCTCAACTGCTCCATCCTGGACGGCTGGTGGGACGAAGCCTATAACGCGGAAGTCGGCTGGGCCATAGGTCAGGGGGAGGAGTACGAGGATACCAACCTTCAGGACGAAGTGGAGAGCAAGGCCCTCTACGACCTTTTGGAACGGGAGATCATCCCCCTCTTCTATCAGCGGGGCCGGGACGGTCTGCCCCGGGAATGGATCAAACGGATGAAGACCTGTATGCGGGAAATAGGCCAATCCATGTCCAGCCACCGGATGCTCATGGATTATTCGAATAAATTTTATTTCCCCGCGTTAAAAAATTACCGCCGGATCCTCAAAGACGATTACGCCGAATCAAAATCCCTGGCGGCATATTTTGATAAACTCCGCAAATCCTGGGACAGCATTAATATTCTCAGACTGAATTCCAATGCCAAACCGGTGATGCAGCGGGGGGATTCTTTGACGGTCACCGCCGTCATAGACTTAGGGCTCCTGGTCCCGGAGGAGCTTACGGTGGAACTCTATCACGGGGCTATGTCCAACCAAAGCAAAGAAATCGAACATGCCCGGCTGGCGGAGATGAAACCTGTTGGACGGGAGGGTAATAATTACCTTTTCCAGGTAAGGGTCGAATGTACCGATACCGGCTGGCAGGGGCACACCATACGGATCCTGCCGAAACACGAGGCCCTGGTGCATCCCTATAGGACCGGACTTATCAAGTGGGCATAGGCGGCGGGGGAACCTGCCGGGCGGTAACCTAGCAAGGAATCGCGCAAAAATATATTTATTTTTGCGCGATTCTTCACCCGCCTCAACAAAACAAGGATGGTTTTTATGTCATCTTCATCCGCTCAGCTTTCACCGCCGGGGGGGTCCTTTAAGTATTTGGATCTCATCATGGCGGCCTTTGTTACGGTCTTGCTCATAAGCAACATCGCCTCCTCGGCAAAAATTGTCGATTTGGGGTTTTCCCTTTTCGCTGTCCCCCTGGCCTTTGACGGCGGGACCCTCCTCTTTCCCATTTCCTATTGTTTCGGGGACATCCTCACCGAGGTATACGGCTTTAGGGCGTCCCGGCGGGTTATTTGGACCGGATTCGCCGCCCTGGCCCTGGCCTCGGCGGTGTTTTTCCTGCTCCGGCTGCTGCCCGGGGAGGCGCTGTGGGAGGAATACGCCGGCGCCGCCGCCTACGACGCCATCCTGGGGGGAATGAGCGGCGGCGGCATCGCCCTGGCAAGCCTCGCCGGGTATTGGGTGGGGGAGTTCTCCAATTCCGCGGTCCTGTCCCGGGTAAAGGTCCTGATGAAGGGCAAGTTCCTCTGGGTCAGGACCATAGGCAGCACCCTGGTAGGGGAATTCCTGGACAGCCTGGTGTTTGTGTTTATCGCCACCATGGCCGGAGTTTTCAGTTGGGAGCTTTTTGTTTCCCTGGTCGTAACCAACTATCTATTTAAATGCTCCGTCGAAGCCCTGATGACCCCCGTTACCTATCTTGCCGTGGGTAAGCTGAAGAAAGCGGAAGGGATCGATGTCTATGACCGGGGGGTAAAACTCTCTCCCTGGTAATTTTTTCGTTCCCTTGCCTTTTCTTTCCGTTTCTCCAGCATCCGGTAAATCACGGGGATAAAGAACAGGGTGATAAAGGTGGAGCTGAAAAGGCCGCCGAATATGCTTTGTCCCAGAGGGGCGTAGATCTCCGAACCCTCCCCCATACCGATAGCCAGGGGCACCACCCCGAGGAGGGTGGTCATGGTGGTCATCAGAATGGGTTTAAGCCGGGATACGGCCCCGGTGACGATCGCCTCGTCCAGGGGCATCCGGTACCGGTCCCGCAGCAGGTTCGTATAGTCGATGAGGATGATGGCGTTGTTCACCACCACCCCCGCCAGGGCGATGATCCCCAGGAGGGAGACGATGTTGAGGGAGGAGCCGAAGGCCAAAAGGCCCCCGGAGATGCCTATCATCGTAAAGGGAACGGCGGACATGATGAGCAGGGGCTGGGAAAAACGCTCGAACTGGATCACCATCACCGCGTAAACCAGGAATATGGCGATGGCCAGAATCAAAACCAGGGAACGGAAGGAAGACAGAAGCTCCTCGGTGGTGCCCCCGATCTCCCAGCTCACCCCGGGGACCAAGCCCCGCTCGGTGACGAGGGCCGTAAAGCGCCGGGAGGTCTCCCGGACGTTCGGGTCCCGCAGGGCGGCCCGCACGGTGACGGACCGGGCCTTGTTGTGGTGGACGATTTGGGAGACCTTTTCCTCGGTTTCCAGCTCCGCGAAATTCGCCAGGGAAACCACCCGGCCGTCGGCGGTGTTGACCTGCAAGCCGTAGAGCACGTCCAGGGGTATGACGCCGCCTGAGAGGCCGGTCTTCAATTCAATGGGGATATTCTCATCTGACCCGTAATAGGAACCCAGGGTGAGGCCGTTAAACACGATGCGGTTCGCGAGGGCGGTCTCGGAGGAGGAGAGCCCCAGGGTCCCCAAGTATTGGTGGATCAGGGTCATGGACATCTCCCGCTGGTTAAACCGGATATTGTTATCCGTGCTTGCCACATTGGGATCCGCCCTCATATACTGCCTGACCTGTTCCGCCCCGGCGATCACCGAGTCCAGGTTATTGCCGGACACAATCACCACAAAGCCCTCGCCCCCCGTGGCAAGGGAGAGGAGGCTGGACACGCCGCCGTTGCTCACCGTGACCTTAAGATCCGGAATGCGCCGGTCCAGCGCGTCCTGCACATCGGCGATGATCCGGGTAACGTGCCGCTTCCTTGCCTTGGCCGGAGAGAGGCGGAGGCTTCCGTAGGCGCGGTTGGCTTCCCGCCGGGAACCGAAAATATCCGCCTGGCCCACCACGAAGTAGGCGGATTCAAGTTCGGGACCCAGCAGGGTTTGAATCTCCCTTTCCAGCAGGGCCGTCTTCTCCCTGGTCATTTCCAGGGTATATCCCCCGGGGGTTTCCAGGGATAATTCAAGCTCCGCCATATCCGTCTGGGCAAGAAATTCAAACCCCAAAATCCTGAAGGACAACACGCTTACTATGAGCAGGATCACCGTCCCCGTGAGAAAGGACCGTTTGGAGGCCAGGGCGCCCCGGAGCAGTTTTTCGTAATACCGGGAGAGCCTATCCATGCCCCCTTCCGACGCCGCCATGAGATGCCGGGAGAGCCGGCTGTTGGTTTTTTCTTTTTTCAAAAAGAGGGCGCAGAGAAAGGGAACCACGATGATCGCCACAAACAGGGAACTCAAGAGGGCGAAGATGATGGTCCAGGCCACGTCCCGGAGGATTATCCCCGCCAGGCCCGATAAAAAGAGTATGGGGAAGAAAGCCGCCAGAGTCGTCGCCGTGGAAGCCGCCACCGCCCCCCCCACTTCGTCGGTCCCCAGGGACGCCGCCTCCCGCTTGTCCATTCCGGCGTCAAAATGACGCTGGATGTTTTCCAATACCACGATAGAGGCGTCCACCACCATGCCGATGGCGGCGGTCAAGCCCCCCAGAGTTATGAGGTCCAGGCTCGAGCCTTTGGCCCACAGTCCGATAAAGGTAAAGAGGATCGAGAGGGGTATGGCCAGGCCCACAATCAGGGTGGTGTTCCGGTTGTGGAGGAACAGCAAAAGCACGATCACCGCCAGGATCGCCCCCATGATTGCGGACTGAAACACCGCGTTCATGGAAATGGATATTGTGTCGCTGTCGTCTTTGAGGTAGACAAAAGAAAGCCCCCCGGCATATTCCTGTTCCATTACGCCGAGGATGCGCCTGACATCCCGGCTTATGGCGATGCTGTCCCCGTCCCGCTGTTTTGCCACAAAAAGCACCAGGGAATCCCGGCCACCGCTCAGCACATAGTTGTCCCGGCGGCCTTCCTGGATCTTCACCTCCGCCACGTCCCGCAGGCGTATATAGTGTCCCTCCCGGATCGCCAGGACCTGGTCCTCAATGTCCCCCAGGGACCGGTAACGGCCCTCGGTCCTGACGCTCAAATGGTAGCCCTGGTAAATGCCGTCTCCCCCGGGAAGGGAAACGTTGGACGCGGGGAGGATTTTTGCGATGTCCAGCACCGAAAGCCCCGCGGCCCTGAGGAGGTCGATGTCGGCGGTGATTTCCACCACCTCCCGGCTGTCGCCGTTTACGTTCACCCGGGCAACCCCGGGGATTCGGGATAGGGTGGGGACAATTTCATCCCGGCAGAGGGTAGACAATTCGCTCCGGCTGCCCTCTCCTTCCACCAGAATGGTCATAATAGGGAGTTGGGAGGTACTGTACAAAAAAATCTCCGGAGGGGAACTGATATCGTCGGGAAGCTCGTCCATGACCCCGTTGATTTTTTCCCGGATGTCGGAAATCTTGGCGTCGGCGTCTTCGTTATACCCCAATTCCAGGGTGATAAGGGAGACTGAATTTTGGGAAATGGAACTCATCTGGTTAAGCCCTTCCAGGGTTCCCAAGGCGTCTTCCAGGGGATTGGTGATTTCCCGCTCAATATCCTCAGGGCCCACCCCCGGCCAGGTGGTAACCACCGCCAGGGTGGGGAGGCTCATATCGGCGATAAGGTTACGCCGCAGGCTCAAGGCGGCGATCGCTCCGAACACCACCAGCACGATGAGGCTCATCAGGATAACCACGGGGTGCTTAATGGCGTAATCGGCGATTTTCATGGGCCGGAAACTCCCGGAGGGGCCGAAGAAGCTTCCGTAAGGACCGTAACCCGTTGGCCCGGGTTGATAAAATGCTGCCCTTCCAGAATAAATTCCCGCCCGCCCCATTCACCGGGGATATAGAAAAAATCTTCATTAAAAAAATCCGGAACATACTCCGCATATTGGGCCCGGCCTTGTTCGTCCACATACCATAGGCGATTTTGGGAAGCTAAAACCCGGAAGGGGAGATAATACCCGTCCTCCCGGCTCTCCAGGACGAAGGACACCTTAACGAACATCCCCGGGCGCAGCCCCTGGCCGGCGCCGCCGGGAATCGCGTATTCCACCAGGAAACTCCGGGTTTCCGGGGACACATAGGGGGCAAGGCTCAAGGGCTCAAGGAGGAATTCCTCATCCCCCAGGGCGGGGACCCGAAGCCGCGCGGGCATATCGCCCCAATGTTCCGCGAAAAAGCGGTAATGGATTTCCGGAACCGCCGCCCGGATCCGCAGGTCCTCCAGGTCCCCCAGGGTTACCAGGGGGGTGCCGGCGTTGACGAGGCCTCCCTGGGTGCTGTGCCGGATCAGGACTACCCCGTCTATGGGGGACCGGATCAGGGTGTAGTCCCGGTTAAGCTGGGCCAGCTCGTATTGGGCCTTGGAGGATTCATAGACGGTCCGGGCTTCTTCGTATTGCTGCCGGGTAACGGCCTCCGCGGCGTACAAGGCGCTCACCCGCTGCCAGGTTGACTGGGCGGTGGAAAAGGCCGTCTGAGCCTGGAGATAGGTAAGGTCGTAGGGAGCGGAATCAACCTGGGCCACCACCGCATTTTGGGCCACCGGCGTACCCGGGTCCGCGTCCAGGAACAACAGGGTCCCCGAAACCCGGGGTACCAGGGTAAGGAGCCGGCCGGTTTCCACCTGGCCGCTCAGGGAGATGCTTTTTTCGATCCTTCCCTGCCGGGGATGGACCGTAATAACCGGGGCAAAAAATTCAGCCGGTTTTTCAGTGGTTTGGCGAAGGATGACCCAGCATACCAGCGCCAGGAGGAGGATCAAAACAAAAAAAAGTCCGAATTTAACTAAAGAAAAATGCCGACCCTTACCGGAGCTCATCTATGCAAAAGCCCTCCTTTGGATTACATTTTTTAATATCATGAACAGCGTATTGAAAAAACAAAAAAACCACAAGACCGCGCCGGATGTACCATGAAACCACGGCTTTCCCGGTGGCTTTTCTGGTTTTTCCTGGTTTTTTTGTGCCCCCTATCCGGCCAAAACCAGGATGAAGTCTGGGACCGGGAGCGGCTCTTATCCGCGGCCATGACGGGAAACAACGCCTACCGGTTGTCGGAAAGCCGGGGCCGGGAAGCCCGGTCGGTTCTCTCCATTGCCAAAGCCGCCCGCCTGCCGGTGCTGCGGTTCGGTTCCAATCTCAGTTATTTGACCAATCCCCCCAGCGTTACCCTGAAAGCCGGTTCCCTTTTTCCCGGGAGCACGATCCCCATAGCGCCCAATGCCCCCCCCATACCCTTCCCGGCCCTCCCCGAAACGGACACCGCCATAGGGTTAAGTGAAAACACCCAATACGAATTCAGCCTCAGCCTGGAGCAGCCGGTTTTTACCTGGGGACGGATCCACAACTCCGTCAAAGCCGCGGACCTGGGAAGCCGGGCGGCGGTACTGGAGATGGAACAGGAGAAGCGGAATATCCGGACTGCCCTGGACATACACCTGTATACCCTCATGTTTTTAACGGAAATCCGGGAACTGCTGGCGGAACAGCGCCGCTGCGCCGAACGGCTCTCGGTTATTTCCGAAGAGAGCTATGCCGGGGGCTTCATCCTCCAGGGGGACCTTCTTTCGGTCCGGCTTCTGTCCTCGGAGCTTACCCTGGGGGATTACCAGATCATGGAAAGGCGGGAGTCGAGTTTCCAGGCGATTAAAACCCTCACGGGCCTCCCGGACCTTACCCTTTCCCGCATCAGGGAGCCCTCCCGGGAAGGTCTCCGCCGGGAGAGTCTTGCTTTTACCCGGAAGGATACGGAGCGGCTCCTCGCCAAGGCCCGGGCGGAGAATGTGGGGCTTAAACTCCTTTCCCTCCGTACCCAGGCTGCCGGCCGGCTCCTGGCCGCGGCCAAAGGCCAATACTACGGCAAACCGGAGCTGGGGCTTTTCCTCCAGCTGACCTATGGGGGCCCGGCTTTTCCTTTTATCCAACCGGGCTGGAAAACGGACAACAACCTCAACCTGACCGCTACCTTGGGGATCCGCAGCCTCATCTATGACGGGGGAAACGTCCACCATACCATACGGCAAAAGGAAGAAACCCTGGTCCAGGATCGGCTTGCCGAGGAACAGAGCCATCGGGAACTGGAAGAATATCTGGAAAAAGCCCTCCTCAGCCTGGAAGTGTCCGCCCTCAGGCGGGAATATCTTTCCCTTAAAGTAACCGCCGCCGAAGTGCAAAAAAATACCACGGAAGCCGCCTGGAAAAGTGGCTACGGGGAAGAGGGAGCATATCTAAGCCAAGAGATCTCCTGGCTTCAGGACCGGATATCCCTGCTCCAGGAAGAACTTACCGCCCTGGTCACCGCCCTGCAGTTGGAAAACGTGACGGGTTTTTAACCCCCTCCGGCCCCCGAATTGTGGGTCAAGCATAGCCCCCCGAAGGGGCGAGGCAAAAAAAGCCCCCTCCGCGGGGAGTCCTTTGGAGGGGGAACCGTTATTCGATGGGGGTTTAATACCCCGGAGCTTGCTCCGGGGAGGCTTATTTCTGAGCCGCGGTATCCAATTCGGCAAGGACGGAAAGTTCCGTTTCCCTGTCAAAATACCGGGCCTTATCCATGTGGGGCACAAAATTCGCGGTTTCGCCCACTTTGAAATCATGGTGAGGTTCGGTACGGGCCACCAGGGGCTGGGTCGGGGTGGTGAGCCAGAGGTGAATATCCGCACCCAGGGGCTCAACCACGGTGATCTTAACCGCCATATTGTTTTCCGCGCCGGATTTTTCCGTAAAGGAAAGGTCCTCGGGCCGAATACCGAAGTAGACCTCCTTTCCCGTGTATTTTTTAAGATACTCCACATGCTCCGGGGCGGGTTTTATATCAAAGGAACCTTCTTCCAGGATAACGCCGCCGCCTTTTTCCGTTACTTTGACGGTAAGGAAGTTCATCGGCGGGGAACCGATAAAGCCGGCCACGAATTTGTTAACCGGATGATTGTAAAGAAACAGGGGGGAACCGATCTGTTGGATCTTCCCGTCCTTCATAACCACGATCTTGTTTGCCATGGTCATGGCTTCAACCTGGTCATGGGTAACGTAGATCATGGTCGCGTTCAGCCGCAGGTGGAGGTCGGAAAGCTCGGCCCGCATCTGTACCCGGAGTTTGGCATCGAGGTTGGAGAGGGGTTCATCAAAGAGGAAGACTTTGGGGTTACGGACGATTGCCCGTCCTACGGCGACCCGCTGGCGTTGACCGCCCGACAGGGCCTTGGGTTTGCGGTCCAGGAATTTCTCAATATCCAGAATCCGGGCGGCTTCATGCACCCGGCGATCAATTTCGGATTTTTCCACCTTTTTGATCCGCAGCCCGAAAGCCATATTTTCGTATACCGTCATGTGAGGATACAGGGCGTAATTTTGGAAAACCATGGCGATATTTCTATCCTTGGGGGGAACATCATTCATCAATTCGCCGTCGATATACAGCTCGCCTTCCGTAATGTCCTCAAGACCGGCGACCATACGAAGGGTCGTTGACTTACCGCACCCGGAGGGGCCGACCAAAACAACAAACTCTTTGTCCTCAACCACTATGTTGGCGTTATCCACTGCCCGAACATTGCCATCATACACCTTACTAATTGCCTTTAATTCTACTTTAGCCATACTGCCTCCCTAATTAATGGGTTATTTTATATTTTTAGTCTAAATCCTTATTGGGGATTTGTCAATGAAATAATGACGTTCCGCGAATGAAATAATGGGGTTCCTCGGAGTTTGTTGCGCTTCGCGCGTAAACACACCAAAAAGCGCCGCCTTACAGGCGCTTTTTTACCTTGCAAACTCCTAAAGCACGCCGGTTAATCGGGATTTTTGCGGTGCTGGTGGTGCAAAAATCCACAAGCGCAACAGGCTGCTCCGGAAATCGAATTATCACCACCCGTACGAGGCGGAGGCGTCGTGAAGGACCCGGATGAAGGCGTTGCGGTCTATGTCCAGACAGGCGGTGACATTTGCTCCGGCCCCGGTCCAGGGGCGGAGGTCCGCCAGGGTCATGCCCAGGGTGAGGCGGCCCTCGGTCTCAATATCCACATGAAAATGCCCGGTCTGAAAGAGCTCCGGGGCGGTAAGCGCGAGTACCGCGCAGGGATCATGCAGCGCCGCGCCCTTGAAGCCCTGTTTCAGATGAATGTCGGAGTAGAAATCGATCAGCTCCGCGAGGAATCTGCCTACCCGCCCGGTACTCCTCAGGGTCTCGACTTCCTCCGGAAGGATGAACGCCTTGTTCGTCACGTCGAGGCCGCACATGGTAATGGGAACCCCCGAGGAAAACACGATCCCCGCCGCTTCCGGGTCAACGAGGATGTTGAATTCCGCCGCGCTCGTCCGGTTTCCCCCGGCAAAGAGGCTGCCGCCCATGAGCGAGATTCCCGCGATGCGCCCTTTGACCTCCGGGTAGGCGGTGAAGAGAATGCCGATGTTGGTAAGCGGCCCGGTGGGGACGAGGGTAAGCGGCTCCGGACTTTCCGCGGCGATCCTCCTGATCAGGTCCCAGGCCGGGACAGCCTCCTCTTTATAGTCCGCGGGATCGGGTATCACCGGGCCGTCCAGGCCGCTTTCCCCATGAAAATCCGGCGCGGTCTGGAGTTCCCTGAACATGGGTTTGTCCGCGCCCGCCGCAAGGAGCGGCCTTTTGCCGATGAAATTCAATATTTTTTTCGCGTTGCGCAGGGTCTTCTCCAGGGTCTGATTCCCGGCCACCACGGTCACGGCCCGGATGTCGAGCTTTTCACTGGCGCAGGCAACGGCGAGAGCAATGGCATCGTCATGGCCGGGATCACAATCAATGATAATGGGTATCTTTTTCATTCTGATAATATTAAACCCTATAAATCCGGGCTGGTCAATTATTACATTTATTACATTGATCAGAAAAAACATATAAATTATAATAAATTCATCTAAATCCAAGGAGGATTTCCATGATAAAAAAAATCTCTTTTTGCGTCCTGATAATCGCTTTATTGGCCGGCGTCCTC
The DNA here is from genome assembly GCA_031282145.1 of Spirochaetaceae bacterium. Taxonomy (GTDB): domain Bacteria; phylum Spirochaetota; class Spirochaetia; order Treponematales; family Breznakiellaceae; genus JAIRMO01. The sequence goes on from JAITEG010000053.1 coordinate 16,306, forward strand.
TTTGCGGGGGGCGGGAAGGCCCAGCCGGCTAAAGGGGCGGGGGATGTTACCACCCGCATAGTCTGTGACGAAAGCGGAATCGATGACAAGTCCTTCAACCAGTCCGCCTGGGAAGGGGTACTGCGCTACTACGGGGAGACCCGGGAGAATGGGCCGAACCGGGGCAAGTTATACGACGCGGTGGTAGGGCAGAACAAGGATCAGTACGAGGCCCTGCTCCAGCAGGTGACCGATGAGGGCTACGATCTGGTTATCCCCACGGGCACTTCCTTTACCGAGGCGGTCAAGATCGTGGGCGGGCGGAACCCGAACCAGAAATATCTGTATATTGACGAAGGGGGCTTTGGCCTCCCGAATGTGCTTTCCGCGGTATTTTCCGAGCAGGAGGGGTCCTACCTCGTGGGGGTGGTGGCGGCGCTCAAGGCCAAGGCCGACGGCATCGCCAACCCCCAGTTCGGCTTTATCGGCGGTATGCAGGGGGCGGTTATCACCCGGTTTGAGATGGGCTATGTCCAGGGGGTCCTTTCGGTGATTCCTAATGCCAAGATACTGGATTACTACGCGGGAAGCTGGAGCGATCCGGGGTCGGCAAAAACCAAGGCCAAGAGCTGGTACGACTCAGGGGTGTACGCGATCTTCTCCGCCGCGGGTTCCACGGGGAACGGCACCATCGCCCAGGCCAAGGAATACCGGGCCCAGGGCAAGAACGTATGGGCCATCGGCGTGGACTCCGACCAGTTCGCCGACGGGCTCTATAACGCCACCGATTCGGCGGTCCTCACCTCGATGATCAAGCGGGTGGACAGCGCCACCTACTACGGCCTCTCCCAGGTGAAGGCCGGGACCTTCCAGGGCGGCGACCGGATCCTCGGCATGAAAGAGGACGCGGTAGGCTACACCACCACCAATGCCAAGGCTATGCCTCAGTCCCTTATCAACGAGGTTGAAGCGAAGAAACAGGATATTCTTTCCGGTAAGCTGGTGCTGGCCGCCACCTACGCGGAGGCGAAGAGGCTTCCCGGTTTCCCCCAGGACTTGAGCGCCCTGGACGACTGAGAACTCATTCGTGCCGCGGACCAGGGTGAAATTCCGCCCTGGTCCGCAGTTCTTCATGGAAGCTGCTATGGCTCAACCGGTTATTGAAATGCTTGGCATCACGAAGATCTTCCCCGGCATTGTCGCCAACGACAAGGTCGATTTTGAAGTCCGGGAAGGGGAGATTCACGCCCTCCTCGGTGAAAACGGCGCCGGAAAATCCACCTTGATGTCCATCCTCTTTGGCCTTTACCAGAGCGACGAGGGGATCATAAAGATCCGCGGCAGGGAGGTCTCCTTCAGCAATCCCAATGACGCGACGGATGCCGGAATCGGTATGGTGCATCAGCACTTCAAACTGGTACATAATTTTACGGTGACGGAAAACATTGTGCTGGGGCTTGAACCCCGCAATAAATTCGGCAACCTGGATCTTACCCTGGCGGAGAAGCGGGTCGGGGAGCTTTCGGAAACCTACGGGTTTCTGGTTGATCCCGCCTCTAAAATCGAAAGCATATCCGTGGGCATGCAGCAGCGCGTGGAGATCCTCAAGATCCTTTACCGGAACGCGGATATTTTGATATTTGACGAACCCACGGCGGTGCTGACCCCCCAGGAGGTCGACGAACTGCTCGCTATTCTGGGCCGTCTGACCGCGGAGGGTAAAACCATCGTGTTCATCACCCACAAGCTAAAGGAAATCAAGGCCGCCGCCGGGCGCTGTACGGTCCTCCGCCGGGGTAAGTGCATTGGAACCGTTAACGTCGACGAAACCGACGAGAACACCCTCACCCAAATGATGGTTGGCCGGGTGATAAGCCTGCAAAAAAACAA
>JAITEG010000048.1 GCA_031282145.1 Spirochaetaceae bacterium
TGGCGGCCTCCCTCGTCCTCTTTATGGCGGTGGGGATTTTCCTCCTGGTTATTACCGGGGACAAACAGGTCCGCCTCATAGCCAGGATGTTCCGTAAGGCCCCCAGGAGGTTTTAGCCCTGATAACAGCCACCGCACGGAAAACGGCTTCAGGGCGTCCAACGGGGCACGCGCACCCCGGGGGCTTAACCTCGCTATAGGCGGGCTAAAAGCCGCTGGAGGGCTGGGAAAATTCATGAAAAAGACTATAATAAAAAGGGATTATGAAATATATCGAAATTATTTTTCGGCTGGCCGGGAGCCTGGGACTTTTCCTTTACGGAATGAAGGTGATGGGCGACGGCATCCAGCAGGCGGCTGGGGACCGGATGCAACGGGTCCTCAGTTTTATGACCGGAAACCGCTTCGCGGGGGTGGCGACCGGGTTGGGGATAACCGCCATCATCCAGTCCTCCTCGGCAACCACGGTGATGGTCATATCCTTTGTCAATGCGGGGCTCCTCACCCTAACCCAGGCCATCGGGGTGATCATGGGGGCAAATATCGGCACCACCGTGACCGCCTGGATCGTTTCCCTGGTGGGTTTTTCCCTCAATATTTCCTCCCTGGCCCTGCCCGCGGTGGGGATCGGCTTCATCCTCATGGTGGGCCACCGGAAAACCCGGGACTTCGGTGAGCTGCTTCTCGGGCTGGGGCTGCTCTTCCTGGGATTGGCTTTTCTGACCGATTCCATGCCCGTTCTCAATGACGAGGCCTTTAATTTTATCAGCGACTTTTCCGATCTCGGCTTTATTTCCATACTCCTCGGAACCGCCGTGGGGCTGGTGATGACCCTGTTGGTCCATTCCTCCAGCGCCACCACCGCCATCATCATCACCATGACCTACAAAGGGGTGATCTCCTACGATATAGCCGCGGCCATGATCCTGGGGGCGAATATCGGTACCACCATCGACGCCGCCCTGGCCTCTATCGGGACCAGAACCGCGGCGAAGCAGGCCGCCCTGGTACACATCCTCTTCAACGTGATCGGTACCATCTGGGCCCTGATCTTTTTCCGGCCCCTCATCGGCCTGGTGGATATCCTCACCCCCGGGGAAATGGTCGGGGTGGGCGTTACCACCCACCTCGCCATGTTTCATACGGTTTTTAATACGATTAATACCCTCCTTTTCCTGCCCTTCGTAGGGCCCTTCGCGGCGCTGGTGGCTTTCCTGATCAAGGGCGACGGAAAGGTTCCGGGACCCTACAAGCTCAAGTACCTCTCGGGTTCCATTCAAAATACGCCGGAATTCAACATCCTCCGGGCGGAAAAGGAGATCCGGGATATGGCGGGGATTGCCTCCTCCATGTTTGCCCAATTCAAGGCCACCCTGGAGGATATGAAGACGGAGAAGGTCCTTTCCCTGGTGGAGGATCTGAAAAAGAAGGAAAACCTCGCCGATGAAATGCAGGAAGAATTGACCGGTTTTCTTATTGAGTGTTCCTCCCATCAGCTTAATCAACGGTCGGAACACCACATATCCCAACTGCTCAGGGTAATAGCGGAAATAGAGGATATGATCGACGACTGCTACGGCCTCAGCATCATCCTGGAACGGAGCGTAAAGAAAGAACAGCTCTTTAAGCATAAGGAGATGGAGGCCCTTTCCCCCTATGCGGGACTGGTGGAGGAGTTTCTTTCCTTTGTTCAGGCCCATTTGGGATCCCTCTTTTCCGAGACGGAGCGGGCCTATGCGGAAGAATTGGAACACCGGATTCACCTGTCCCAGAAAAAACTCCGCAAACTGGGGCGCAAACGGATCGAGGCGGGGGAAAGCGTCAAAACCGAACTGCTCTTTATCGACATGGTCCGGCGGATCGAAAAATTGGGGAATTACTGCTACCATATATCTAAAGCCCTCGGAGAGGACAAGTTATTAGTGAAAACTTAGGAGCAGTTATGGCTCACCGGCTCATACTGAAAAATTTCCGTATCGTGGATGAAACCATGGACCGGATCGGTTCGGTGATTGTGGAGGACGGCCGTATCCGGGAACTCTTCTCCGGATCGGATGAGGCCGGACCGGACGGAGCCGGACCGGGCGAGGCCGGTTTGGTCATTGACGGCAGCCGCCTAAACCCCGTTGGACTTCACCCGGACAGGGCCGGCGGCCTGCCGGTGTTGCTGCCCGCTTTGGTGGATCTTCACGCCCACTTTCGGGATCCGGGGTTTCTCCCAGGAAATGGACTTCCTGCGGAAGGACTTCCTTCAGAAGTTTTGGAGTCCGCGGGGCTGGCTGCCGTGGCCGGGGGGTATGGGACCGTGGTGTGTATGGCCAATACCAAGCCGGTAATCGATACTCCCGAAAAAGCGGCCCTCCTCAAAAAGCGTTCCGATGCCTTGGGCCTTATCGACCTTTATCCGGTGTTGTCCCTGACCCGGGATATGGAGGGCCGGGAACTTTCCGGTATCACCGCCCTGGCCCAGGTCCGGGGGGCCTATGTTCCCCGGCTTCTTTCCGAGGATGGCCGGGACGTGGCCGACGATGGCCTTTTTCTCGCGGCCCTTACCGAGGCCCGCCGTTTGGGGCTTCCCGTTTCCTGCCATTGCGACGCCGGCGGGCCCGAGGCCGAGGCCGCCCGGCGGGCTGGGCAAGGCCGGGAAGTGTGGAGCCGTATTGAGGAGAACCACGGAACCCGCCGGGCCATCGCTTTGGGCCGGGAAGCGGGCTGCCATATTCACATCGCCCATGTGTCCACCAAGGAAGCGGTGGATCTCATAAGGGCTGCCAAAAAAACCGTAAAATCGGGGCGCGGGGGGGTGGATGCGACTCCCGGTTCATTTTTCCTCACTTGTGAGGCCACCCCCCACCATATCGCCCTTACCGAAGAAGATGCCCGGCATTTGGGTCTTGAGTCCCATGGCCGGGTGAACCCGCCCCTGCGGGCCGAAGAGGACCGGCAGGCCCTGATCGCCGGGATTTTGGATGGGACCATCGACGCCATTGCCACGGACCATGCTCCCCATACCCAGGCCGGTAAAGCCGGGGGCGCGCCGGGTTTTACCGGCCTGGAGACGGCCTTTGGGGTGTGTGTAACGGAACTGGTCCAAGAACCATGCTCCGCTCGTAGATCCGGGGGAATAAGCCTTTCCCGGCTTTCCGCCCTGATGAGCGGGGCCCCCGCCCGGATTCTGGGCCTTGGCAAAGACCGGGGCCGGATCGCGGCGGGGTTCCGGGCGGACCTCGTGATCGCCGATGCCGGCGCGGTCCGTACCGTGGAGGCGGATTTTTTTAAGTCCCGGGGCCGGAATTCTCCCTTTTCAGGCCGGGAATTTCGGGGTATTATTCTTATGACTATCCGTGGCGGCCGGGTTGTTTTTGATGCCCCGGTATGTTATAATTAAAATTATTGTCGGCTCCAAACAGATTTTGAAGGGCCTGTTCGTAAGACAAGCGGTTTTGCGGATAGACGTTCAGGAGAGCGGTGGGCCAAAGAGGAGGGATTATGAAATACGGAAGCGTTTTTCTTATCATAGCGGGGATCCTCTTTCCGTCTATCCTTGGGGCGGCTGGAATTTCCCAGGCGGTTTATTCTGAAGATCAGGATTCCCCTTT
>JAITEG010000055.1 GCA_031282145.1 Spirochaetaceae bacterium
GAATTAATCGGCCGCCTTGCCCGGAGGGGGATAAGAACGCAGCGGGGATCCGCATAGAGGCCGCGGATAAATTCCGTGTCGGCGTTGCTTAAGAGGCAGGCCGCTCCGCCTTCCGTTAACGCGAAAAAACAATCCCGGAGCCGCCGCTGTTCGGCTTCCCCAAAGCCCGGCGGCTGGTAGCCGGTAAAATGGAGCCTGTCCGGGCTGTGATAGGGGGGATCAAAATACACCACCGCCCTATCCCCGGCGCCCCCCAGAGCGGCGGCAAAATCCCCCTGGAGGATGGTGACGTCGTTGTCCCGGAGGTAAGCGCTGACGACCCGCAGCAGGGTCTCCTCGCAGATCCGCGGTTGTTTGTAGCTTCCCCGGGGAACGTTAAAGAGCCCCCGGGAGTTTACCCGGTAGAGCCCGTTATAACAGGTCTTGTTGAGGAAAATCAGCCGGCCCGCCTTTTCCGCCTCCGGGAGGCGCGCAAAAGCGGGGCCGTCCCGGTCCAGATCCCGGATCCGGTAATAATACTCCGCCCCGTTGTTTTTTTCATGTTCCCTGAGGACGGCGATCAGGGCCTCCACGTCATCCCTTATCACCCGATAGGTGGTCATCAGCTGGGCGTTGCCGTCGTTTATGACCGCCCGGGGGGGCCGCAGGGCGAAAAACACCGCCCCGGCCCCGACAAAGGGCTCATAATAGGTATAATCCTTGACCGGGGGGATATTTTTTAGTATTTCAGCCAGTAACTGCCTTTTCCCGCCGGCCCATTTGAGAAAGGGCCTCGGGACGGGCCTTTCTTGCCCCATGGAACCTTGGTACCCCTGCCGCCCGCCGGTGTTTTAACCCTCACCGGGAAGGGCGCCCCCTTTTTGCTTCTTCCCCGCGAGCTGCAGGAGGACCACCACCCCAATCAGGACGAGGCCGATGAGGTCGGTGATAAGGCCGGGATTGATCAGGAAGAGCCCCCCGGCAATAGCGGCGAGGCGCAGGGGGAGGGACACCTTCCGTACCATATACCCTTCAAGCCCCACCGAGAGGCCCAGCATACCGCAGAAAGAGGTTATCACAATCTGGATAACCTCGATGAGGGTGGTGTCGATAAAGAGCATGGAAGGGCTGAACACAAAGATATAGGGGATAATAAAGGCGGTAATGGCGAGCCGCGTGGCGGTAACCCCGGTTTTGATGGGATTCGCCTTGGCGATGGCCGCCCCGGCGTAGGCCGCCAGGGCCACCGGGGGGGTAATGTCCGCAACGATACCGAAGTAAAAGACGAACATGTGGGCGGCCAGTACCGGGACTCCCATGCGGATCACGATGGGGGCGGTAATGGTAGCCATGATCACGTAGTTGGCCGTGGTGGGGATCCCCATCCCGAGGATCAGGCAGGCCACCATGGTAAGGAGGAGGGCGAGGAAGAGGCTGTTGTTCGCCACCGTGAGGAGGAGGGATATTAACACCTGGCCGAGCCCGGTGAGGGACACGATCCCCACCACTATCCCGGCGATGGCGCAGGCCATGGCCACCCCCACGGTATTCCGGGTGCCGCTCCCCAGGGCATCCGCGAAGGAGGCCGGGGTGAACCGGGTGTCCCTGTGGAAGAAGCTCACGATAATCGCCGAGAGGATGGCAAGGCAGGCGGCATAAGCCGGGGTAAAGCCCAGGGTCATGAAGCCCACCAGGACCACCACGGGGAGGAAAAGGTAGCCCTTGGCAAAAAGCAATTTCCCAAAATGGGGGATCGATTCCTTGGGCAGTCCCTTAAGCCCCAGTTTCTTTGCCTCGAAATGGATCATGAGGAAGATCCCGGTGAAATACAGGACCGCCGGGAGTATGGCGGAGACCGCGATCACCGCATAGGGGATGTTGGTCAGCTCCGCCATGAGGAAGGCCGCGGCCCCCATGATGGGGGGCATGATCTGGCCCCCGGTAGAAGCCGCCGCCTCAACCGCCGCGGCAAATTCCGGCTTATACCCGGTCTTTTTCATCACCGGAATGGTCACGCTTCCGGACCCCACGGTATTCGCCACGGAACTCCCCGAATACATCCCCTCCAGGGCGCTGGCAATGACCGCCACCTTGGCGGGTCCCCCCGAAGCGAACCCCGCCACGGAATTGGCCAGGTCGATAAAAAAGGTGGCGATCCCCGACTTTTCCAGAAAGGAGGCGAGGAATATGAACAGGACGATAAAGGTGGAACAGACCCCGATGGGGGTGCCGATGATCCCGTCGGTGGTGTAAAAAAGCTGGTGAACCACCCGGCGGAGGGAAAAACCCGCCGCAAAGGCGTAGGTGATAAAACCGGCGGCCACCACCAGGATGGGGATCCCCACCACCCGGCGGCAGAGTTCCGCGAGGATGATTATCCCGATAATTCCCATGACCACATCCACCGGGTTGAGGACCACCGCCCGGCTGATGATGGCTTGAAAATTCAGGGCGTAATAAAAAAACGCCCCGGCCCCCGCCGTACCCAGACAGAGGTCGTACCAGGGAATATGGTTCACCCGTTTCCGCATCCCCCGCTTGATGGGGTAAAGGAGATATCCGATAAACACCAGGAGCCCCAAAAACACGCTCCGCCGGACCTGTTCCGGAAGGGTAGCCACCAGGGTAACCCAAAACACGTAGAGGGTAAATAGGAGCAACAGCCCTTTGATCAGATAATTGGGCAGTCCCGTAAACCGGCGGATATTCGATTCCCGGTCAAACTGGGCGATGAGTTCCTCGGTTTCCGCTTCAGTCAAAATATGTATGGTTTTATCATGGGTCATGATTTCTCCCGCTCCTATTTTACCCGGACCGTGATATGGGCGTTTTTGCCGCACCGCTCCCGCAGGCTGATCCGTTCATTATCGATATATAACGTATGATCCGAGACGGTCCCCACAATATAGGCCAGGGACGTAAAAGACCGGGTGAATCCGATAATCCGCATGGTCCCGTCTTCCTCACGGATAAGCTCCTCACCCTCCTCCAGCTCGGTCTGCATCCCCGCGCCGAAGGAACTAAACACCGTCTCCACAGGCACTATGCGTCTGCCCCGGACTTGAAAAACTTCCCGGACCGGACTTTGATTGACCGAATGGATAAATTCAATCGCAAATTCCGTCCCCTCTTTAACGGACCACCGGCCGTAAAGCGCCCCCGAATCCGTGTCGGCGATGATCAATTTCTTGGATAATCCCTTAAAAAAGATCGCCCCGGATACTACGAGGAGGGCTATGATAAGATTACCCGCGATGCCCCACCACCGCGGGTGTCGTCCCCAATAGAACAACCGGAAAACCGGCCGGAGGCTCCGCCTGCGTTAACGCAGGGCGCCGATTTCCTTAAAGTACTTCTCCGCCCCGGGATGGAAGGGGATGGATATTCCCCCCACTCCATAAGCGGGGGACAGTTCCAAACCCTTGGCATGGGCGCTGATGATCTCGTCCCGGCTTTCAAAGAGGGTCTTGGTAAGCTGGTACACCACATCCTCGGAGAGCCGTTTACTCACCACAAAGGTGGCCTTAACCGCCACGGTTTTGATATCCTGGGTAATTCCCCGGTAGGTCCCCGCGGGAATGGGGAACTGGGTATAGAAGGGATAGGACTGGATCAACTGGGCCAGGTGGGCGTCGTCGATTTCGAGAAGTATGATGTCCTTGCCGACGGCGAGGTCGACCACCGCGGTGGTGGGAGCCCCGGCGGTACAGAAAAAGGCGTCGATCTTATTGTCCCGCAGGGCATCGGCGGAGGCACCGAAACTGAGGTTCTGCTTGCCGATATCGTTAAAGGAAATGCCGTAGGCTTCCAGGATCTGCCGGGCGTTAAATTCCACCCCGCTGCCGGCGTCCCCCACGGAAACGTTTTTACCCCGAAGATCCGCCACGGTGCGGATCCCCGACGCGGGATTGGCAATGATCTGACATACCTCGGCGTATAGCCCGGCCATGGCGGAGAAGGCCGTGGTCTGCTCCCCGTTAAAAAGCTCCGTACCCCGATAGGCGTAATCCATCACATCATTCTGGACGATGGCCAACTCCACCTCCCCGGCGGCGATAAGCTGAATATTCGCCTTGGAAGCCCCGGTAGACTGAATGGTAACGGGGATCTTGGTTTTTTCCGTCAGGATCTGCCCTACCGCAGACCCATAGGAGTAGTAGGTCCCGGTATTTCCCCCGGTGGCCATCCGAATTTGTTGCGCTCCCCCCCGGGCATACAGGCCCGCCGCCAGGGTTATCAGCATCACCATAGAAACAAAAAAAGCTTTTTTCATGTGATTTCCTCCAAAAATACGGTCATTTCAGGGTTTTCCCGGATTCTGAAACCCCATGTCATTACTATACCTATCCGGACCATAAAAAACAACCGTCCATAAAAAAAACGCGCCCTAGCCGGCGGGCTAAGACGCGTTTGTCTGGGGCGTGATACAGGGGATTACCGGGTCCCACTCCTTTCTTCCCCCCGGATGGAGGGGATGGTCAGGATCATCCCCGGTTTAATGAGATTGGGATTATCCGGTTGGGGGAATTTATCCTTATTGGCCTCATAAAGCCGGGGCCATTGGCGGGGATCCCCATAGACAAAATCATACTCCGCGATTCTCCAGAGGCAGTCCCGCCGGTTAGGGTTAAGTTTAACCTCGTAGAAGGCGGCCAGGCCCTTTAAAGGCGGCGGCGGGGAGCCGGGCTGAACCGCCGGGATCGGATATCGGGTTTCAAAATCGAGGAGGAGTTCCATCACCTTTCTTGAATCGGGGATGCTGTTTTCGTATTCCCTGGCGTTAAACCGGGTTTCGGCGGATTTAAAGTAAGCCGCCGCTTCGTCATAAACCGAGGCGGCCCGGTTCCGCAGGTTGACCCGGGTGGCCAGATCCATCCGGGCCTTGGCCGCCACATAGGCCGAACGGGCCCTATAGGCCAGGAGCATCTCTTCGATATATTGCTTGGAACGGGCGGCGTATTCCTGGGACTGCCGGGCATATTCGGTAGCTCCCTCATAGTCTCCGGCGTCCAGGGCCCGTTGGGAACGGTCGGCGTATTCCACGGATTTTTTATAATATTCGTTGTTTTCCAGGGATTGGGCGGCGAGGCCCGCTCCGGCAAAAAGGGACAACAGGATTATAACGAGGAGTGTTTTCAAAAGGCCGGTTTGCCCAAAACCGCCCGGGGTTTGAAGGAAACGCTCAGGATATATTTTTTTCATTGGGGTTTTCCTTGCCGGCGGTCTTCGGTCTGTTCCCGGTCAAATTCCGCGGCCGTCTCTTCCACGGTTTTGATCGCCTCCCGGGCCCGGGATAATTGCCGTTCCGCTTCTTCCCGTTTGACCAACGCTTCATCATAGGCCGCGAGGAACGCCGCTTCCGCTTCCAGGTATTTCTCTATGCCGCCGGCGGAACCCGCGGCCGCCAGGGATTCCGCTTCCGTGTAGGCGGAAAGGGCGGTATTATACCGGGCCTTGACGGATACCTCCGCCTTAATGGATTTGGCCTTTTCCATGGCGCTCATTGCCCGGGCCCTGGCCTCGGCAAAATCCGGCGCCTGCTGTTTGGGCGGAGCCGCCGGGGCTGCTGAAGGGGGCGGGGAGGACGGGGTTTCCGGCGGGGGGGATGAGGCGCATGAAATTAAAGCCCCCAGCGCAATCAATACGCATAATGATCGCAAAAAAACATTCTTTTTCATCCTAAAAATAACTCCTCTGGACATGTTTCAATAGTGACCCTTTGGAACAATACCTTGTACCATTACTATAGTGCGGGGAACCGGGGATTGTATAAGATGATTTCTTTATTTTTTGCAGTAATCAAAGACTTTGGGCAGGCTCCCGCGGCTGGGATTATAAATTTTCTAAAATTTTCCGGTCAATTTGCAAAAAACGTTCCACCAATACCGGATCAAACTGTTTGCCCGCCCCTTTACTGATAATAGCCACCGCCTCGGCATGACTCAGCCGGGGCCGGTAGGAACGGTCATTACAGAGGGCGGAATAGACATCCGCAATGGAAATGATCTTGGATTCCAGGGGAATCTCCTCGGAGATGAGTCCGTAGTACCCATTCCCGTCCACCCGTTCATGGTGGTACTTAACCCAGTCGCTTATTTCGCTAAAGCAGGTTTGGTCCAGCATTTCCTTACCTATGGCAGGATGGGCTTTGATAATGGCCCATTCTTCAACGGTGAGCTTCTCCTGTTTGCGAAAAATTTCCGTGGAAATATTTATCTTTCCGATATCGTGAAGTATGGCCGCATCCAGGAGTTTCTCCTTGCTCAGTACATGCCAAAATTCTTTGAGCTGGTCGTAAAAAAGGCTTACAATATCATACACGTGCTTGGAATGGGCCTTGGTACAAAAATCCTTTAAATCTATGACGTTTACAAAAGCCCGGGTCGCTTCCAGGGCCTTTTCCCGGAGCATCAACGCCGCCTCGGCCTGGGTTTTTACCGTAAACAACACATATACCGCCCCTAAATGAAAAATAACGGCTATGATGGTATAAAGCAGGTCCGGTGCCCGCAGGATGCTGTCCACCAGGGCGGTGAAAAAACCGCCGATAAAGAGGTAAAGGAGGATCAGGTGGATCCGGTATCCGAATCGTAAGGCTTGATAAGACTCTTGTTTATAATAATCCAGCAGTTTTTGATACTCCACCACGGCGAGGATCATCAAGACAAAGCCGGAGCCGGTAAATAAACAGCTTATTACCTTTAAAACCACCTTCCGTTACCCCTTGTTTCACCTATCAGTATAATCGATTAAAAGCATGAGGTCTATTCCGGATTGTCTTAAAGCCGCTCCAGACCATTCCCCAGGATCGTCCCGCCTCCCACCACGTAGTCGCCATCGTAGAGGACCGCCGCCTGACCCGCCGTAATGGCCCGCTGGGGAGCGTCAAAGTCGATGCGGATGCTGCGGGGCCCCACCTGTTCCGCCACCGCCCCCTGTTCGGCCTGGAGGTACCGGGTTTTAACCATCACCCGCCGCCTTCTTTCCAGGGCGTCAGAGGAGATGAAGTTACAGTCCCCGGCAATGAGGGAACGGGAATAGAGGCTCTCCTCAGGGCCCAGGGTAAGGGTGTTGTCCGCCACGGATTTGGCGGTAACGTAGAGTGGCCGGGCGGAAGAAACCCCCACCCCCCGCCGCTGGCCGATGGTATAGCGGATAAGCCCCCGGTGCCTGCCCAAAACCATCCCCTCCCCATTGAGGATGTTTCCCCCTTCCGGCTGTTTTCCCGTATAGGTTTCGATAAACCGGGGATAATCCCGGTCGGGGACAAAACAGATGTCCTGGCTGTCGTGTTTTTTCGCGTTCACCAAGCCCTGGGCCAGGGCGATTTCCCGGACCTCCCCCTTGGTTTTATCCCCCAGGGGGAAAATCGTATGGGCCAGCTGTTCCTGGGTCAGGCAGTAGAGGACGTAACTCTGATCCTTTTTGGCATCCCGCCCTTTTCGGAGCAAAAAGCGGCCGCTTGCGCTTTCCCGCTCAATCCGCGCGTAGTGGCCGGTGACGACGGTGTCAAAATCAAGCTGCCGGGCCCGGCAGAGGAGGCTTTCAAATTTGATATACCGGTTACAATCAATGCAGGGGTTCGGGGTGCCCCCCTGTTCATAGGTTTCGATAAAACGGCGGATCACCCGGTCCCTGAAATCCCCGGAAAAATTCAGGACATAATGGGGCATCCCCATATGATAGGCCACCTGCCGGGCGTCCTCGATGTCTTCCAGGGAACAGCAGGAATGGTTTCTCTTCAACCCGAGGTCATCATTGGTAAAGAGTTTGAGGGTAATACCGATGCAGTCGTACCCCTCTTCCCTCATGAGCCACGCGGCCACGGAGCTGTCCACCCCGCCGCTCATGGCGATCACCGCTTTTCCCTTCATGCCGTGCTTTCCGGTCCTGAAATCGGCTCAGGGGGAGCCGGGCAAAAGCGCGTTCACCCGCCCCTCGCAGGAGCGCATGGCCAGGATCGTTTTCTCCATCAGGGTGTCCAGGTCCCAACCGAGCATGGCCGCCCCCTTCTCAATAACCGTCCGGGAACACCCCGCGGCAAAATTGGGGACCTTGTACTTCTTTTTTACCGATTTGACCTCCAGGTCCTGAACGCTTTTGGAGGGCCGGATGATCGCCGCCGCCCAGATAAGCCCGGTAAGCTCATCCACCGCGTAGAGTACCTTTTCCATGGGGTGCTCCGGTTTAACCTCCACGGTGAGTTCATACCCGTGGCTGCACACCCCATGGATCAAAGCCTCCCCGGCGCCAGCGGCCCGGAGCAGTTCCGGGGCCTTGATACAATGCTCATCGGGGTACTGCTCAAAGTCGATGTCGTGGAGGAGGCCCACGATACCCCAAAAATCCTCTTCCCCCCCGTAGCCCAAATCCCGGGCGTACCACCGCATCACCCCTTCCACGGTGAGGGCGTGTTGGAGATGAAAGGGATCTTTATTGTAGGTTTTTAACAGTTCCCAGGCGGCTTCCCGGGTCATCGTCGATTCAGGGTTACTCATGAAAGAGAGTATAGCAAGGTACGCCGGTACGGGTCAATTTAGGGCGAGGCTTTTTTACAGATACCGCTTGGGTTCCTTGTCCTTTTCTTCGGCGTATAACTCAATATATCCCTTGATGGTGCTGGCGGCGATTTTTCCCAGCAAAACCTCCTCCACCTGGAAAAGCCCCACCTCGCCGGACATGGACACGTCGATACGGATGGGTTTTTCCTTCCCCTCTGAGATCCGGACCTCTTCTATGGAAGCGGCGGAGTACTTGTGGATATCCCCCACCCGGGGGCCGCTTGCCATGGCCATGGGGATTCGGGCCCGGCCTTTTTCCATGTCGCAGCCGTCGGCCACGAGGATAACCCCCGCTTCCAGGGAATGGATGACCCGGTTCCCCATGTGGCCGCTGATGGCTTCCAGGGCAACCGAACGGATCGAAACCCGGAGGGGGAGCTTGTCCGGATACCCCTTTTTGAGCAGCCGCTCGATGATGGGGGCGGCAAGGTAACTCCCGTGGATCTCGTGTTCCTGACGTCCCATGGTCATCCCCACGTCGTGGAGAAATCCCGCCATAAGCACCGCCACGAGGCTGTCTTCAAAATCCCCGGATTCTTCCAGTTCAAGGCTGGTTTTGATATCCGCCCTCCTGAGGAGTTCCATCATCCGCAGGGTGTTCAGGGCCACCGTGCGCATATGTACGGGGCCGTGGTCATTATACCCCAGCCGTTTGATGGAGACCGTATTGGCGTAATCCTGCATGGCCTGTATTTCACTATCCTCCAAAAGGAGTTTAGCCATCCTGACCGCCTTAAGCGAAGGGGAGAGCTTCTTCACCGCGGCCAGTATTTTTTTATCCAGACTCTGTTCTTTTGATGATCGCATATCTTTACTATAGTCTATTAAAAGGGTAACCGCAAAGATGATGCTTCATCTCCGCTGGGGGG
>JAITEG010000099.1 GCA_031282145.1 Spirochaetaceae bacterium
ACATCTATCCTGAGGAAATTGAGGGGCTCCTCACCGGGACGGGCATGGCGGAGGAGGCCCTGGTATACGGCGGGGAACGGGGGGAGCTTATCGCCCTCGTCGTGTTAAGCGAAAAGGCCAAGACCATGGCCGCGGCCGTTGGGGAGGGCCTTGAGGAGTTAAAAAACGCGGTCAACCGGCGGCTGGCGTCTTTTTCCCGGATAAGCCGGATAGAGATTCGGAACGAACCCTTTGAAAAAACTCCCACCCAAAAGATCAAACGGTTTTTATACGGGGCGTAGGCCCCTGCCCGGAGGGCGCAGCCGGCGGCCGCGGTTCCTGTAGGCCCCGCCCTGTTACCCGGGCTAAACCCACCCGGGCGGCGGGTTGAAAAAGTCCGGTAATAGCCGTAAGGTAAGGGCATGGAAATTTTCGAAGCCCTGATCCTGGGGGCGGTTCAGGGTATCACCGAGTTTTTGCCGGTCAGCAGTTCCGGTCATTTGGTGTTGCTGCAACGGATATTCAGGATAAACGAGCCGGTCCTCTTATTCGATACCATGGTCCACGGGGGCACCCTTATCGCGGTGTTCATCGTGCTCAGAGAAGATATATGGAATATTTTACGCCGTCCCTGGCAGCCCCTTACGGGCCTCCTCGTGATCGCCACCCTGCCGGCGGTGGTGCTCGCCCTGGTTTTTAAGGACCCCCTCGAAAGGGCCTTCGCCTCGGGGGCGGGGCTGGGCTTTGCCTTTCTCGTTACCGCGGCTGCCCTGGGGATTTCCGAAATCCTCGCCCCCCGGACCGGGAGGTCCCGGGCCGGACGGCCCCGGGAGGGTAACGCCATGACCTGGCTTGACGCCCTGATCATCGGCGTCCTCCAGGGGATTGCGATCATCCCCGGGGTATCCCGTTCGGGAATGACCCTTTCGGGGGCCCTTTCCCGCAGGCTGGCCCGGGACTTTGCCGCCCGGTTTTCTTTCCTCCTCTCCATTCCGGCAATACTGGGTGCCCTGGTATTCCAAATAAAGGAATTCGGGGGCGGAGGCTTAAGCCCCGGCATAGGTCCCGGGCCCTTGATAGCCGGTACCGCGGCGGCGGCGGTGGTGGGTTTTTTCTCGATTAAATTTATGTTCAAAATCGTCCGGGAGCGTTCCCTGTGGCCTTTCGTGGTTTATACGGCCCTCCTGGGAAGCCTGGTACTGGCGGATCAGTATATAAGCCGGATGTTTTTTTAACCGGGTTATTGTACAAGCGGGGGGGATAGGATATACTGGGGATATGGCTGGGTTTGGGTGGACAAAACCACGTCCTAAGTTAGCGGTGTATCTCATCATAGCGGTTTCAACGGCTTTTCTCTTTGCGGCGGTTGAGCCTATCCGGTCCTTTGAATTTGAGGCCTCGGATTCGATTTCGGGCAGATATTATGCTTCCCCGGCTATCACCATTAACTATTTAGCGGTGGTGCAAAAAATCGGGCAAAATACCGCGCAAAATACTTTTTCGTTTTTCCGGCTGGGTTCGATCCGGTTTCTCATCTCCTTCGGCCTGTTTAATGTATTCACGGCATTTTTCAAATCATCTTTGTCCGGAAAGACAAACACCAATCCTATCAACCTAAAAGAGTCCATTCTTTTAAAACTTCGAATTTGATACCCCTCTTTTTTTGAACTTCCCCTTTTTCATAATTTTCCGTTGTTGTTTCCCTGGTGGTAAAGCCACGCATATTGAGGAGTATTTTGAGGAGTATCCTATGGACAAATGGTGGTCCTGGTTTTGGAAATTTTTTGGCGGCGCCTTCGGTATAGCATTTGCCGGAGCTATTGTTTTTGGACTGGTGAATCATTCACCCAAGAGCATTTATACCAACGTGCAGAAAATTATTGCCCTTGGCTTGGGGGTATGCGGTGTCATCGGCCTCGCGGTAGTACTATTGGAACTGTATTTTGGAGACCTAAAACAAGGCCGCATGAAAAACAACGCCCCTGCTGCCGGAGAGGCCCGGCAGCAGGTTGATTCCGGAGATGAACATGCTCTTAGCTGATGTTTTTGACGAAAGACTGATAAAGCTGAACCTTCAAAGTACGGATAAAGACGCGGTGTTTGAGGAGTTGATCGGGGAAATATTGGCGGTCAAGCCGGAATTAGACCGGACGGAAATGCTGGCGGCCATATACAGCCGGGAGGAGAAAATGGGGACCTCCGTCGCCCCCGGCGTCGCGGTTCCCCACGGCTATTTCCGCGGTCTAAACGGCATAATCGGCGCGGTAGGTTTTTCCCGCCAAGGCATCGACTATGAGGCTCATGACCATAAGCCGGTTCATCTGGTGTTTATGATTCTGCTGGGCGACGGCGCCCAGGAACAACACCTGTATGTTTTGAGCAGGATTCTGTCCTTTGTACGATCCGGCGCCTTGTCGTATATCGGGAAGGCCGAATCCTCCCGGAAAGTCTACGACATTTTATGCAGGGCAGGGTAAGGAGACTGAGCTTTTCCCAAAACCAACCGGGTTTTGGGAAAAGCCCGGCTAATACTTGAGCAGCTCATGTATCCAGACCAGCATTTCACCGCTTTTACGGTTGCCCCATGAGCCGTAGGGAATGGCGGTGAGGGTAACATCCTCAAAGCGCCGGCGGTCCTCTGCCGAGAAGGACACGGTCAGATCCGGCGCCGCAAGCTTTTTCCCTTTGCAGCGGATAAGCATGGTACCTCCCAGAAGGTCTTCCCGCCAAACCTCTTCCAGCGCGGTTTTTGGATCAAGGTAAAGGGCGGAAAGATGGTTGCCGTTATCCGCTTCTTCCAAACAGTATACTTCCGGGCCCCGCGCCAGGGCTACTTTCCCGCAATTTGACCGGACCAGGGGATTGGCGTACAGTATCCTGGGCCGTATGTCAAATGAAAGGGCAACTTCGTCATGGTCCCAAACCCGGCGGATCCGGCAGTATCCCCGGTCAAGTTCGTAATCCGCCGGGGTCCCGTTTATGAGGACCGTGAAATTTTCCCCGAAATCCGGGAGCCGTATCAAGAGCGAGAATAGCGCGGCTTCGGTTTCAATTCCCAGCCGTATGTCTCCGGTGCGGGGATAATCGGTTTTCAGGGACAACGCAACGTCCTTGCCCCCCAGAGAAAAAATCGTTTTGTTTTGGATAAACAGGTTAACATACAGGGCGTCTTTTGAAATTGCGTAGATGTATTGGCCCAGGGAGGTAAAGGTTCTGGCTACATTGGTCGGACAGCAGGCAACATCAAACCACTTTTGCCTGACCGGTTTAACGTGGGACCGGGAAGTATACTCCATACAAAGGTCGGGCCACACTTCCAGGGGGTTAACATAAAAATAGCGATCCCCTTCCATAGAGATCCCCGCCCGCACGATATTGTAAAGGGTCCGCTCCACCGTATCCACATAGGACGCATCGCCGGTTATCCGGGACATCCGCAGGCCAAAAAGGGCAAGTCCGATAGACGCGCAAGTTTCGGAATAATTGGAATCGTTGGGAAGATCGTAGTCGATGGTAAACCGTTCCCAAAACCCGGAGGAACCTATGCCCCCGGTAATAAACATCCGCTTTTCCGTGATGTTTCGCCAGAGGGTCTTACAGGCCTCAAGCAGCTCTTCATCATCATATTCCCCCGCCAGATCCGCCATAGCGCAGTAAAGGTACACCGCCCGTACCGCGTGGCCTTCCGCGGTCTTCTGCTGCCGTACCGGAAGATGGGACTGGGAGTAACGGGGATCGTAGCTTTGAAGCTCCTTAAAGAGGGGACGGAAACCGGGCCGGGCCATCTCTTCTAAAAACCAGTTGGGACTTTGCCCCCGGGTTTCCACAAAATAGCCGGCCAGTTCCAGGTATTTTTTTTTGCCGGTAACCCGGTAGAGCTTTATCAAGGCAAGCTCAATTTCAGGATGCCCCGGATACCCGTGGATCTGATCCGTTCCGGGACCAAAAACCCGGTCAATAAGATCGGCGAAACGGCAGGCTATATTCAGCAAAGCGTCCTTGCCCGTAACTTCGTAGTAAGCCGTCGCCGCTTCGATAAGGTGGCCGGCGCAGTAAAGTTCGTGCCCTTCGGTAAGATTGGACCAGCGGCCTTCCTTATCCACCAGGGTAAAATAGGTATTCAGGTATCCATCGGGACCTTGGGCCCGTCCCATCAGGTCAATCACTTCGTCGGCGGTTTTTTCAAGGGCCGGATCCGGCTGGATGGCGAGGCTATAGGCCACCGCTTCCAGCCACTTGGCGGCATCGGAATCCTGAAAAATCATCCCCCGCCGTTTCCCGGAGGACTCCCCGGCGGCGATGCGGAAATTTTCCAGGCAGAAACTGGGGGGAACGCCGGGCAGCCGGTCATTGAGGATCTCCCACTGATAAGGAATTGATATCTTGGTAATGAGCGTGGTGTAGCGATTCCAATACCGGTCATCAATATGAATAGCGGAAAGCGGTAATGCGGTACTC
>JAITEG010000123.1 GCA_031282145.1 Spirochaetaceae bacterium
GCCCCGTTTACCGAACTGGGGACCCGCTTCGGCTCGGCCCAGGCGCTGCTGCAAAAGGCCCAGGACGAGGAGGAGCGGACCCCGGTCGTCACCGAGCAGTGCCGGGAGGCCTTCGACGCCCTGGAGGAAACCATGCGGTTCTTCAAGAAGCATTACTTCCTGATACCGCCCCTCACCCTTTCGGATCTGGTCCGCCTGGGCCTGAAAGTCCCCGACACCCATCCCACCACCATTCCCGCGCCCACCAACCAGGTGGAAGCGGACCTGACCTTTCCGGGCATCCACCTGGTGGAACTGCAGAAGATCCGGCCCGTGGCGGGACCGCCGCCTGACCCCCGGAGCGACTACGGGGTGCGGATATACTACGGCCTTTCCGGCGCGCCCAGCGACCGCTTCAAGTTCCGGCTCACGGAAGAGCCGAAGAGCGGCAGCGACCTGCCCTATTCGATTTTTACCCGGCGGAAGAAGGAACGCTTCGATTTTGACGGGGAGAGCGGCAGCACGGTGTACTTCTGCCTGCGCTACGAGAACAGCAAGGGCCGCCTGGAAGGCCAGGGGCCCTTCGGCCCGATGCTGCAGGCGGTCATCCCGTAATCAGGTAACAAGGAGCAGGTAACAGGTAACAGGTAACAAGGAGCAGGTAGCATGTAGCAAAGAACAAAGCGCTTACCTTTGCTCCTTGCTAATTACTAACTGCTATTTGCTAATTGCTAATTGTTCTTTGCGGCATAGGCCAGGACCCGGCAGCCCCGCCGTTTTAGGTCCCCCAGCCGGGTAAAGCCTTCGGGTTTCCGGCGGTCAAAGTCGGCGGCCTGCAAAGCGGGAAGGGCCATGAGGAAAACGCCCCCGGGAGAGAGGAGGCGGCAAAGGCCCGCCCAAAAGGCGGCGGTCCTCGTGGTTTGGGGAACCATTTCCGGGAAGGCCGCGATGAAGCGAAAGCCCCCGGCCCCCAGGGGAGTGGTCCCCAGGGCCGGATCCACCGCGGGGATGAGGCGCGGTATGGTCAAGGCCCGGTATTGGCGGAAATTGTGCCGGGAAGCCTCCAGGGCAAGAACGTTCCTGCCGGAAAACACCCAGGGGCCGGGGATTTCTTCCCCCAGGTAGTGGGCGAACCAGAGGGGAAAGTGGCCCTGATCCGGCTCATGGATAAGGATCCCTCCCCCGGCGGGATGGACCGGGGACAAAAGTTGCGGAAACGGCGTGAGCCGCTCCCGGAGTTTCAAGCGGCCGGCCAGCTTTACGGCGGTTTCCACCGCCGCCGAGGGAGTATCAAAATCAGCGACCCCTTGGATGGAATCCAGGGTATAGGAAATTCCCTCCAGGGTATAGGAACCCCGCCTTCGGTGATAGGCCGGGTATTCGGTCATAAGATCAAGGACCGCCTCCAAAGGGCCCTTCCGGTCCGGCCCGGTTTCCCCTACCGGGGGGCCGTAGGCGAAGACCCTATGGAGAGATCCCCCGGTTTCCCGGAGGAGGGGACAGCGGGCCTCCCCTATCCAGGCGCGCAGCCGTTCCGCCAGGGGCGTTACCACCACCAGGAGGACCCGGCCCCCCGGCCGGAGCAGGGAAGCGGCCCGGCCGACAAAGTCCTCCAGTACCGGGAGCCCTGCCTTGGCGGGAATGTTGGAGAGGATGAGATCCCACCGGGCTTCCGGCGGCCCCGCGAGCAGGGGTTCCGTGTGGGCCTCCAGGACCGCGGGGGGAATATGATTTTGCAAGGCGTTGTACTGGGTGAAACACCGGGCCAGTTCATCCCGATCCTGGGAACGAACCCACGGGCCTTCTTCCGGAGAGGGAATTGCCGGGGGCCTGAGGAGGGCCCCCGCAGCGCAGATCCCGATGACCCCCACCCCGGACCCGGCGTCCAGAATGGCCCTGGGCAGGGAACGCCCTTCCCGCGTGTCCTCATCCAAAAATTGGGAAAAGACTTTGAGCAGCAGCCGGGTTCCCTGGTCAATATCGGCGGAACTAAAAAGTCCCGGTGAAAGGGTAAAGGTATATTCCCTCCCCCGAAATTTAAACCCGATCTCCCGCTTTCCGTAGGCTTCCACCGCCGGAGAGACCGGCGGGAACTCAGGAATTCACCCGCTCCACGTATTCGTTGGTTTCGGTATTAACCAGGATCTTTTCATCCTGTTTGATAAAAAGGGGAACCCGAACGGTAAGCCCCGTTTCGGTAACAATGGGTTTCGTCGCCCCGGAGACCGTATCCCCTTTGACGTAGTTTTCACTTTCCGCCACGGTAAAGACCACCTTGTAGGGGATCTTGATATCGATCACCTTCCCTTCCCAGAGGGTAAGTTCGTAGGAATTCCCTTCCTTGAGGTAATATTTTTTGTCTGCCATTTCGCTGATGGGCACCTCATGTTGATCGTAACTCTCGGTGTCCATAAAGTGATAATTATCCTGATCCGCGTATTGGTACTGGCAGGTGACGGTATCCACCTGGGCGTCTTCTACTTCCTGTTGGGTGGGGACGGTCATGGTCAAAACAGACCCGTCTTTAATACTTTTCATCTTTATCCGGGCTATGGCGGTTCCTTTTCCGGGGTTGTGAAATTCCCGATCCACCACAAGATAGGGCTGACCCTTCTGGAGCAGACAGGTCCCCTTCACTATATCTCCGCCTCGTATCATGGATTCCTCGCTTATTATATAGATGAGCTTATTCTAAAACCCGGTTGGGTTTGAAAAGCCCCACTAGAAAAAGCATAAAGGATTTGCCGGATTTAGTCTAGCGAAGGGCGAAAACGCCGTTTATCCTGAAGGAGTCGGCTGCGCTGCCTTGGCCCGGTTAAACTGGGATGGGGTTATATGGCAATAACCGCCGGGGTTTTTGTCCAGGTACTTTTGGTGGTACTCTTCGGCGGGGTAATAGTTTTTCAGGGGTTTTACTTCAATGACCGCCGGGACGCCAAGCTTTTCCCGGAGCTTCTCCAGGGATTTTTGGATCACCGGGAGGTCCTCCTCATCGGTATAATAAATCCCCGTGCGGTATTGGGTCCCTACATCAGCCCCCTGGCGGTTTAACGAAGTCGGATCCACGGCTTCGTAATAAAGATCCAGCAAAAAGGACAGGCTTATCACCCGAGGATCGTATTCCACGAGGACCGTCTCGGCATGGCCGGTTTCCCGGTGTTTTACCTCTTCGTAGGAAGGATTTTCCGTTTTACCGTTGGCGTAGCCAACCTCGGTGCGATAAACGCCCCTGATAAGGGAAAAATATTTTTCCGCGCCCCAGAAACATCCGGCGGCAATATAAATCGTTTTCATGGTTTTATCCTACCACCACGCGCGTCAACACAAAAGCCCCCAGGGGGGAGTGGGATTCCCTTCCTCCCCCCGATACCGGGGCTAAAACACCCTATGGGTGCTTAAAAGGTCGCCGCTACTCCGCCATCAAAGTGGGTGGAGATGTAATCCCGTACCTTTTGGGACTGGAGGGCTTTTTTCAGAACCGCCACCCGGGGGTCGTTTTCATCCCCCTTCCGTACCACTACGCCGTTGACATAGGGACTCTCGGCGCCTTCGATAATAAGGTTGTCCCGGGCCGGATTGATCCCCGCTTCCAAGGCATAGTTACCGTTGATGGTGGCGGCATCGACATCCGCCAGAGAACGGGGCAGTTGGGCCGCTTCCAGAGGGCGGAAACGGAAGGCCCGGGGGTTATCGATAATGTCCAGGTCTGTGGGACGCAATCCCGCCTCGGGTTTCAGTTTGATAAGGCCGTTGGCTTGTAAAAGCAGCAACGCCCGGCCGCCGTTGGAGGGATCATTGGGGACGGCAATGGTCGCCCCCTGGGGCAGTTCCCTTACGGACTTGTATTTTTGCGAGTAAAGCCCGAAGGGTTCCACATGAATGCCGTAGAGGAAGGCAAGTTTCGCCTTCCACTCATCATTGGATTCAAGGTAGGGAATGTGCTGAAAATAGTTGGCGTCCAGTTCACCGGAAATCAGGGCCGTATTGGGCACGATATAATCGGTAAATTCCACCACCTCAAGTTTGATACCCTCAGCGGCCAAATCGTCCTTTATCAGATTAAGCAGTTCCCCATGGGGTATGGGACTGGCGCCGACTTTCAGAACGGTTCCGCTCTTTTCTCCACCGCCCCGGGCGGCCACGGGCTGCACAAAGGCGAGGGCTAGAATAAGCGCCGCGGCTATCGCCAGGGCTCCCGGTACGGAAAACCGTTGTTTTCCGGTGAATACGGATGGTATTCTTTTCTTCATAATAATCCTCCTTGGATTTTATGGAACGCCTTTTCAAAATACGATGATCCGGAGGGACCGTAATTTTGAAACCGGCTCATATATTCAGCGGGACGGGAAAAGACCCGGCCGCCCGCCAATACCCTTTACCGTTTTGAAAGGAGTAAGCGGCTTACCGCGGTTCCGCTTAACTGAACCCCCTCTACAAGAACCAGGATCACCACCACAGCTCCGGCGGTCACGTCCATCCTGAACCGGTAATAGCCGTAACGGATGGCCATATCTCCCAGGCCGCCGCCGCCTATTGCCCCGGCCATGGCGGAATAGCCGATCAGATTGATGATGGTCAGAGCCAATCCTGAAATCAGCGCCGGCAGCGCTTCCGGTACCAGTACCTTGTAAATGATCTGGAAATTGGTCGAACCCATAGCCCGGGCCGCTAGCAGACAACCAGAATCCACCTCTTGCAGGGCCGATTCTACTATCCTGGCCACAAAAGGCGCGGCGGCGATGGACAGGGGGATAACCACTGCGGTAGGCCCAATGGACGTCCGGATGATAAGCCGGGACAGAGGCATGAGCAGGATCATCAATATGATGAAGGGAAACGACCGGAACAGGTTCACTACCCGGGAAATGATATTGTAGATAACCCTCCGGGGCATCAATCCAGGGGGAGAGACACTGTACAGCCATATTCCCAAGGGAAGCCCCAAAAGGCACGCAAAAAAGGTGGAGGCAAAGGTCATATAGATGGTTTCCGCCGTTGATTTTGGCAGAAGTTCCAAGACCTCCATAATATTGAAACCCTTTGACATACCGCTGCTCCTTGCCACTCCCGATTATAGTATTATATTAATCCTATGTATTTAATATGTTATATGATAAAATTTTTTTTGTCAAGTACCATCGCGAAATTTTAGAAAAAAAAGTTTTTTTCAAACCCGATTAATGCCAAGCTCCGGTCCGATGGAAAAGCCTCAGTCGTCTATCCGATAAGTCCTTCCAACTCCTCCACCAGGTGCCGGAAGACTCCGCAGGCCGCCTCTACCGGAGCGGGGGAGGACATATCTACCCCCGCCGCATTCAGGGATTCCATGGGAAACCGGGAACCCCCGGATTTCAGAAAGACAAAGTAGTCTTCCCGTTCCCGCGCTCCCCCGGATAGGACCCGTTCCGCCAAAGCCAGGGCGGCGGAGATCCCCGTGGCGTATTTGTATACGTAAAAAGCCCGGTAGAAGTGGGGGATCCGCAGACCCTCCAGATCACTGGTTTCTTCCAAAACCATTTCCGGACCGAAGTATTTGTTCTGCAGCTTCCGGTATTCTTCCCGGAGGAGTTCCGTAGTCAGAGGAACACCCCCTTCTTCCAACTCATGGGTATGGGCCTCAAATTCGGCGAACATGGTCTGCCGGTACAGGGTCGAGAGGAGATCATCCGCCCGGTGGTTGATAATAGAGGTCTTGAATTCCCCGCCTTCGCCATGGTCTTTGAGATAACGGAAGAGGAGTTCCTCGTTGAAGGTACTGGCCACTTCAGCCTCAAATATTGTATACCCGTAATGTATAAAGGGGTTTGACCGGGCAGAATACCAGGAATGCATGGAATGGCCCCCCTCGTGGGCCAGGGTAAACACGTCCCGGATGCTGTCTTCCTTGTAGTTCATCAAAATATAGGGCTCTCCGGTATAACTTCCCGAGGAAAAGGCCCCGGATCGTTTTCCCTTGTTTTCATACCGGTCCGCCCAGCGGCCCCGGAGTCCCGCCGTGAGGGTTCCCGTGTATTCTTCTCCCAGGGGGGCTAAGGCCGCGGCTACCATATCCACCGCTTCGTTCCAGGGGGTCCTCCGGGCCGGGGCGGCGGTGATAGGAGCGTACACGTCGTAGTGCCTGAGGATGTCCAGTTTGAGGGCCCGTTTCCGCAGGGCATAGTAACGGTGCAGGGCGCTGAGGTTTTGGTTCACCACCGCCACCAGGTTATCGTAAACCGCCTCGGGAACCTTATCGGGGAAAAGCGCCGCGGCCCGGGCGGAGGGGTAACCCCGAATCCGGGCATGGATCACGTCCTGTTTGACCTGCCCCGCATAGAGGGCCCCCAGGGTGGTCTTGTGGGAATCAAAACACCGGTAAAAGGCCTCGTAGGCCCGCCGGCGAAGATCCCGATCATGGCTTTCCATGAATATGGACCAGGTGGAATGGGAAAGGGGCCGCTTTCCCTGAGGGGTGTCGATAGAACCGAAGTCCATGTCCACATTGGTGAGGACCGAAAAAGCATCGGAGGCGACGTTTTCTCCCTCGGCATGGATAGCCAAAAGCCGTTCCTCCCGGTCGCTTAAGATATGAGGTTTGTACCGGAGGAGTTTTTTGAGGTATATCGTGTATTCCCCCAAACGGGGATGGGCCAGGAGGGCCTCCATGGCCTCATCGGGAATGGCCTGGATCTCCGGAACCGCCCAGGCTCCCACAGCTTGGGCCTTGGCCGCGGCCATCATGAAGCGGCCCGTCATGGTCCGGGCGACGGCGTCCCCTTCATCCTCGGTCTGCCGGAGTTCGGCGTAAACCCCCAACCGTTCCTCCAGGATATTAAAATCCCGGACAAAATCCAGATAATCCGCGAGGTCCTCTGCGGATTTCCCCAGGGTCCCTTGAAAACCGGGGATCCCTTCGGCCATTTTTTCATATTCCTCCAGGCCCTTTTTCCAATCTTCATCGTTGGGGTAGAGCTTGGAAAGGTCCCAGGTATCTTGCCGGTCTACTTCTGACCGGAGGGGTATACGATGAATTTCACTCATACCTATATATAGGGGAGGGGAAAGTTCCTGTCAAGGCGGTAAAATCGGCCTGATGGACGAAGCAAAACCACGGCCCTCTGAAAAATCAGAGGGCCCCATGGTTGGATTTTTCTTAAGCTGGATTCCTGAAAGGATTCCGGGGGAACCAGCCCCGTTCCACCCGTTTTTCCTGATCAAAAAGTTCCTTGATGCTCCAGAAACAGGTGAAGCCGGCGATCCCCAAGAGGGCGGAAAAATAAATCTGAGAAACAATACAGGCCGCCGCGGTGAGACCCAGCCCTGCTATCAGAAAAAGGGGCCAAATCCTTTGCCGAAATAGTATTCCCCTTTTATCACCACCGGATGAAAAAGCCCGATAATAACCAGGGCGGCAGCCCCGGCGAATAATCCATGAAAATACATAGGAACCTCTTCATGCCCTGGTGGCGGTCACACGTTCCGCCTGGGACATTTGGGAAAGTTTTACCACCCAGTCAAAATGAAGAACCCAGGAGCAAGCTCCTGGGTATCTTCGTTGGATAGGAAATTTATGGTACTGGCCGGGACCATACCCCGATTCAAAAATCGGTTACAACATTTTCTGTAGTAATAAATTT
>JAITEG010000041.1 GCA_031282145.1 Spirochaetaceae bacterium
GGATTCATCATGAGCGGCGGCCGGATCGTCAACAACACTACCACCAGTTCCACCTACCCCCACGGCGGCGGCGGGGTCTATGTGGCCCATGGGTATTTTGACATGCTGGGGGGCGAGATCACCGGCAACACCGCAAAGCGGCAGGGCGGCGGGGTCTTTGTCCACTGGGGAGAGGCCCGGTTTAACGCTTCCGGCAACGCGACGATAACCGGCAATGATGGGGTCGGCAGTTCCAAAGCGATATGCAACCGCGGTGTCACGGAAATGGAAGGCAGCGCCCGGGCGGACAGGGTGTATGTCTGGAATTACGATGGCAACACTGTTTCCGACCAGATCTTTAATTTGGCGGAAAATGCCCAGATCACGGGCATAGTCCTTGCCTATTCGGCGGAAAACGCGAACTTTATTAATATTGTGTATACCTTTGCGGGGAAAAACACGATATGTACCATCGACCTGGAAAGTCATTTGAACAACAGCGGCAACTTTGCGGGGCAGCTTGAGCCCGACTGGATCGGAAAGACGATAATTACGGGGGTTAACACTACTTTGGAAAGTGTACTTGGTATTTCCCCATCCGGTCCTGACCGGCTCCCCCTCAACAGCTTTACGGGGCAGCCGTCGGTCTATGAAATGGGGACGAAGTATAAAATTCGTGTTAACAGCGGTGACGATTTTGGGACGTTTCAGAAAAAATGACTTTCCCCTATAGCCGTAAAGGAGGCGGCCCCATGAAAAGAAATTCCCGGCGAATTCCGGCACTATCCGTCTTGCTGCCGGCGGCGTTGTTGTTCTGCGGGATCCCCCATTCCGGGGCTGCCCAGGAGCTGACCGAGGAGTGGGTTGAAACCGGGCGCTTCGGTACCGGGGAAGAGGAGCCGCCCGCAATTGCGCCGGGGCAGCCGGTCCGCCCCGATAAATGGCTCTACGCGGGCGTCCGGCTTGGACCCTCCCTGCGGTTTTATACCCCCGAGGGGGATACCATCTATACCGGGGGCGATACCCGCTCCTTTTCCCTGGATACGGCCATTCAGGTGAATCTGCGGCTCCTGCCCTTTCTGAGCGTCCAGGGGGAGCTGATCTTTACCTGGGATAACGCGTCCTATTGGAATTATACCCGCGTATCCGGTGTAACCGACCGGTATACCCAGGACTATACCGCTTTTTCAATGCAGTTTCCCCTGTTGGTGCGGTTTGACTTTTACCCCGGTAAATTCCGCCTGTCCCCATTTTTCGGCCCCTATTTTGTGGCCGCCCTGGGAAACCTTAAAACCTCCAATTCCCTGGATAACCGCGCCCAATCCTGGGCATACCGGGTCTCACCCCCCATGGGATTATCCTTGGGCCTGAATGGGGGGCGGGAATTAGGCCCCGGCGTGCTATTTCTGGATCTGCGGTATGGCGTTGACCTCGGGGAACCGGAAGTACGGAGCGGGGACCTGAAAACCTACCGGCGGAGTATGATCTCTTTGACCATAGGCTATGAGTTTGGGTTTATTGATAAGCAAAGGGAGAGCAAACCATGAAGCGCCGCCCGCATCTGCCCCCGGATTTACCGCTCTTTTCAAAACCAACCGGGCTCCGGGAAAAGCTCGCTATTATCGGTTTGCTGCTGCTTCCCGTCCTGACTTTTGCCCAAACCGGGCCCGCGGGAAACCCCGGGGAGCCGGTTCAGAAAATACCCGTGGCGGTGCTTCCCCTTATCGGGGAAGAAGAGGATATGGTCCAACAGTTTTACCAGGGAACCCTGGAGTCGGTGGCTGCCCTGGAAAAATACGATCCCCGGCCCATACCCTTGGAAGCCCTTGCGGAGGAAGATGAAATCCCCACGGATCTGCCCCCCCATCGGACGGTAACCGCCGGCGCCCGGTACGCCCTTACCGGCGGGGTGTATCCGGGCAATCAGGATCAGGAGTATTACCTGCAATTATGGCTGTGGGATATGGCTGATTCCACCATGATCTACACCGACGATTTAGTTTATATCGATATAAACGACGCCATGCTAAGTTTGCCGGGCCTGGTGGAATGGCTTTTTTCCCATATCCACGAACTCGTCATTGAGCCGCCGCCGGTTGAACTCAAGCCGGACCCGGGATTTACCCTGGGCTTCCGCTTCGGCGTTTCCCCCCGGTGGTATATCAGTCCCGGGGAACAGTCCGCCGGCGCCCAAGCCCTTAACTTGGAAGGGGGCATATCCGGCTCCTTCCGCCTTAACCCCCTGCTTGCCCTCCAGCTGGAACTCATCTTGACCGGGGATACCGTGGTTTACCGGGGTCTTAGTGCGGCCGATGAAATTTATAATGTAAAATTCAGTTCCCTTTCCCTGATGGTCCCCCTGTTACTGCGGATGAATTTCAGGCCCGGACCGGTAAGACTTTCCCCCCTGGCGGGCTTGTACGTGGTTTTACCCCTGGGAGATACCCGTTATCGCAAAAGTGCGGAAGGATCGGACCGGTCCTATTCCTATGCCTTTTCCGTGCCCCTGGGATTTACCCTGGGATTTGAAGTGGGGATGCGGTTTGGGCCCGGAGAGGTTTTTGCGGATCTGCGTTACAACGGAGATTTCGGCGTAGTAACCCTCAATGACCCGGAAAACACAAAATATAAACGGCAAATTTTTTCCATTACCCTGGGGTATGAATTTGGATTTAAAGATAGAAATAAGCGGGGAGGTTCCTTATGAAACGGTTTTTGCTGATCTTGGTTCTTGGGTTGTTTTTTTCACTTCTCTGCTCTGCCCAGACCCAAACAGGAAATGCTACCTATAACGCGTCAAAAACAGGTTTTTTTATATCCCATCCCAGTTTGTCCTTTAATACCAAAGTACGGGTAACCAATTTGAGTAATAACCGGTCGGTGGAAGCCACCGTTAACGGCCGGATCCCCATACGGCCGGCCTGGATCGCCGCTATCTCCCGGGACGTGGGGGACGCCATAGGAATGGCGCGGACCGGCATGACCCGGGTCAGGATCGAGGAACTGGCCTTCCATCCCGCTCCTCCCCCCGCCGCCGATCCCGTACAAACACCGCCCGCCGTCGCAATAGTCCCCCCCGCCGAGCCGGATCCTCAGGCCGTGGTTCCGCCAACGCCGGTGGTCCCGGAGCCCGCGGTCCCGGTCCCCGCGCCGGTTGTGGTTACGCCGCCCGTAGTTGTCCCGCCTCCGCCCGCGGCTGCGCCCCCCGTGGTTGTCCCGCCGCCGTCCGTGGCGGCTCCCCCCGTGGTTGTCCCGGCGTCGCCGGTAATTGTCCCGGCAGAGCCCGCCGCACCGCCGCCGGCCCCTGTTCCGGCCCCCGCGGCCACCACCCCGGCATCCGCCGTTTCGCCGGCGGTTCCCGCTGCCCCGCCGCCCGCGCCCCTGACGCCCGCCGCGGTTCCGCAGCCTCCCGCTGCCGGCCCGGCCCAATCACCGCCGCCTCCGGTCCGGATCATCACCGAGGAGGAGTATGTGTCCTTCGGCTGCCCGGTCACCAACTGTGCCAATACCCCGCTTTTGGTGGCGATTCTGATCCTGCTTATTCTGGTAATAATGCTCCTGGTAGTAATTATCATCCTGATTTTACACCGGTTCCCCTTCTTGCCGAAGCATTACCGGGTTTGGCTGCGCCGCCATGTTTTATTCATCAAACGACAGAAGTAAGGGCGTTCCGGATGTCCGGGCTTTAGTATTGACCCATTTTTCCGCTCATTTTATACTTACGGAGTTGCTTCAGAATCTTGGATTTTAAGAAACATGAGTTTGTTCCAAAACAGAAGGCTTGGAACAAACGTATCTACCAATTTACCTAAAGGAGTAATACGGTGATTCGATTTATTGGCGGATTATGGCGGGTTATGACCGGAGGAACGGTAAAAAGTTTTGCGACCTATGCAAGCGCGGTGGCCTATCTTTCTAACCAGCGGGACTATGAACCGGCCTGGGAAGATAGTGGGCCTCTATATACCACCGACGATATCCACCAGCAGATGTATAAATAAGTCCTGCGGTGTTCCCCTACCGTACCACCGCCTCGGAAGCGATATGTCCGTCCCGGGTATAGACGCGGTTGGTATTGTGGGGATCGGGGATTCGCTCTCCCCGGTGGAAAAAGACGTATTGATATACCCCCGGGGGTAAGGGAAGGATGAGAGAATATACCCCGGGGGAGTTTTCCGTTAATTCATACATGAAGGGATCCCAGCTGTTAAAATTGCCCCCCACGGTGATGGTTTCTCCCGGCGGAGCGGTATAGGTAAAGTTTAGGCAGCCCGGGGGATTATCGGTGGTGGAAAAGGGCCGGTTTATTTTCGGAAAGGTAATCAATGAACGGATCTGACCCGATGCCGGATCGGTCCGGGTCAGGGGATTCAGGGGATCAAAGGTCCAAAGGCCGTCAATAACCAGGCGGTATTCCAATTCCGTAAGCTCCTTGGGGATGGTGAATACATAAAATGAAATGCCCGAATCACGGTAGGATATGGGGGGAGTTTTTTTCCCCGGTGCCGGTGTTTCCGCTGGATCTTCGGCGACCAAAAGCTTTCGAAACCAATGTACTTGAGAAAAACCCTCATGGGAAAAGGCGATGCCTATCCGTCTATGGGAAGATGGGGCGGTAAATAATACGCCATCCTCATAAATTTCAGGCGGTTTAGGGCTATTCAGGGTCAAAAGATGATCAATAAAAGCATAAGATTCGGTATCCAACGCCCCGATACTGCCGATAATAGCCATAAGGAACATTACTGGTATAAGCTTTTTCATGTCTTCTTTACAATTATCGGTTAATGTTTCAATATCTTAATTATGCCGTCATTAAAGCAGCTTGAAGAATTTAAAACTTCTTTTCGTGATATTGGCAACGAAGCCGCTGTCTTAGCCCGGCAGAATATACCCATTGATGATCTGCCCCTGCCTGATTCGGAGCCCATAGTTCCCCCGGTATCCACGGAACCTGCCGCCCCTGCGGCGGAGGCCCCATATCAGGACTCGGAAACGGAATCAGGGCTTTCTGTCTCTCCTGAGGCGGATGAAACCGCCCTTCCTGCGGACGAAGATTTTGATTTCAGCGATTTTCTTGACACTATTCCCGATGATTTATCCTTACCGGTTCCTAATATTCCCGATATTTCCCCTCCGGCGGCGGATGAGGATAATTTTACCTTAGCGGATGATGATTTTAATGCCCCAGATACCTTATTGGACGGTTTAGCGGATGATGTTGAAACCCCTGAGGCTGGTCCGGTAGATCTCTCCCCTGAATCCGATATCACGGCGGATTTTCCCGCCATGGATGACTTTGGGGATTTTTCCATTCCCAGTATGGATTTGGGGGAGGAAACCGAAGAAACCGCGGAAGAAATTCCGCCGGTTTCGGACGATTTTTCTGTTTCCGGGGATGATTCCTTTGATCTTGAGCTGCCCGAATCCGATGATGCCTTTTCCCTTCTTTCCGAAGAATCCGTGCCTTCGTCCACCGATGCTTCCCCAACCATGCCGGAGGAGCAATTATCGGCTCCGGCGGAGGACGAGACGGTTCCGGCGGAATCGGCAGCCATCAACAACGAGAACTTGGAGCTTCTATTTCCCGATGAGAATGCCGCCGAGGGCGAGATCTCCCTTGAAAATGAAGCCGGCGGGGAAGAAAGCCCCGGTATAGATGAGCCTGAGGGCTTTGATTTGACCAATGAAGCCCTTGAGAGCGGGTCCTATCCGGATACATCACCGGTGCCGGAACTTCCCGGGGATACCTTTGAATCCTTCAGCCTGGATAATGAAGAACCCGGAATTGGTTTTGAGCCGCCCGGGGAAAAAACGCCGGATGACCATTCCGGGGAGATCGCCGACCTGGAAGAATTTTCCCTTGTTGGTATCGATGATATTTTCAACAAATCCCCCCAAGGGGAAGCGGGCCCGCCTGGGGCGGTTTCGGAAAAAGAGGCCGTCGAGGAGGTAGAGGAGATCCGGCTTGATGAAGCGGAGTTATCCCTGTTACAGAAAACCCTGGCTTCATATCCCTTGAACCTCCGTATTGCCTGTGAAGAGGCGATCGCCGAGCAGGTGGTAGCCCCGAACCAGATGTCGGCGCTGGTAAAATTACTGGTTAAGGGCGCTCCCCCCAAGGAAACCGCGGCCCTGGCGGGGAAAATTTTGGGCCGGACCATTCATGTTCCCAAGGCTTTTGAAAAGAAGACCGGTGAGGCCCTGGAAATCGAGCAGGCGAGCTTTTTTTATATTTTCATCCATAAGTTCCTTCCTATATTGCGGCTGGTGATGTTTATTGCTCTGACGATATTATCCCTCTCGTATCTGATCCACCGGTTTGTTTATACGCCGATACGGGCGGATTCAATATACGAGGCCGGGTATGAACGGATAGAAGCCGGTGAATTTGCCCGGGCCAACGACCGGTTTACCGAAGCCTTCAGGCTTAACCGGGTAAAAAAATGGTTTTACCTTTATGCGGAGGCCTTTCGGGACCGGCGGCAGTATATATACGCGGAAGAAAAATACGATGAACTCCTCAT
The DNA here is from genome assembly GCA_031282145.1 of Spirochaetaceae bacterium. Classification (GTDB taxonomy): domain Bacteria; phylum Spirochaetota; class Spirochaetia; order Treponematales; family Breznakiellaceae; genus JAIRMO01. The sequence goes on from JAITEG010000041.1 coordinate 6,507, forward strand.
GTACTACCCCCGGGATAAAAAAGGGGTCCTGGATTATGCCGATATGGAAACCAACTACCTCAAAAATTATTCCAAGGCCGATAGGATTATACGAAGAAATATTTTGGATTACGCGGTGGACGATAGAGAGGCGCTCCTCGCCCTGGGGGATACCAACCTGGCCTGGGGTGAAATTGATAATACCCGGTATGACGAAGCCCGCCGGGCCTATGCCCGTCTTTTGGAACGTTACGGTTGGCAAGACCCTATCGTTGAACGGATGATGAAATATTTTATCCGGACGGATAATTTGGGACAGGTGATTCCCCTGCAGGATTATTTTTTAAATTCTTCCCGAAAAAGAAAAATTTCCCCGGAGACCCTGGCTGAACTGGGGGGGTACCTTCTGGATAAACGGTTTGAGGAAGTTCGGGGGGTTCCGGATGAGCATATCAGCCGCATAGACGGCATTCGGGATATCCTGCTCAAGGCGGTCACAGGGGACCCCTCCCTGCCCGAGGCCCATTACCACCTCGCCCGGTATTATAGCCGGTATGGATACGGCAGCGATGAACGGCAGACCCTCAGAATGGCGGTTAATGCCTTTGATACCGCTCCGGAAAAATCCGCAAAACGGGTGGAATACCGGATCGATGCCCTGCGCCGTTATGCCCAGGTACTGATCAATGCCCGGGAATTCTTCCCCGCGGAAGAACAGATCACCAAGGGAATCAACCTGTACGAGGACGGGATAAGCCGCCGCCTGTTTTCCCCCTCTCCTCAATTCGGCCGGCTCTACGCGGATCTGGGGGATCTGGAGTATTTTACCAAGGACGGGAATATGGAGGCGGCGATTAACTATTATGACCGTTCCGAACGCAATGGCTGGGCCCCGCCGGAGGTTCAATACCGGATGGGTTCCGCCTACTACCATCTGCGGCAATGGATGCCGGCCCTGGAACGGTTTTTTACCGCCTCCCATGAAATGCCCCCGAACCGGCGGCTTTTATATGCCCTGGGAAACGCCTCCTATATGCGGGGGGATTACCATACCGCCCAAGGGTATTTCAGCCGGCTTTTGGATGTTTTGGATACCGACCGGGCCCGTTTTCCCCTGCTTTCTCCCCATGACACCCCGGAACATATGGAACTGGCCGAGCGCTTGATGGTTACCCAGAACAACCTGGGGGTTACCATGGAAGCCCTGGCGGAGCAGACCGGCAATAACAGCTACCGTTCCCAGGCGCTGGGCCTTTACGCCGAGTCCGCCCGGGCCTGGGATGCCATTACCCGCAACCCCGATACCATGATCCGTGCCGGGGCCGCGGATCTTTCCACCCCCGGGGTAAATTTAGCCTACCTCAATTCCCGAAATACCCTTAACCCCGTACCGGATTACGAACCCCAGATATACCTGCACATAGATAAGGATGTTTTTGAACCTTCACTCTGGGAAGACCTTGCCCCCTCAGACTACCGTCTTTCCGATGAACTTGCCTTTTACCGTTGACACGCCCCCCTGTCCGGTGATATGATTCCCCTAGTTCATCTGCCGGACGATTAACTCAGCGGGAGAGTGCTACCTTCACACGGTAGAAGTCACTGGTTCAAATCCAGTATCGTCCAAAAAACAAAACATTGCGGTTATGGCTGGATTTGAACCGGAGCGTTGTACCCGGGCGAGGCGAAGCCTTGACCGGGGCGGGACACAGGACGCGTCCCGAAACGCGGAGGCGGGCTGGAGGGAGCGAACAGGAGGTGAGCGACCGGAAGCCAAATCCAGTATCGTCCACCAATCGGTTTTTGTCGGGAATGCCGAATCTTACCTTGTATACCGGGTCATGATTCCGGTTACAGGCATTTTTTTAATAATTCCGGATAATTCCGCGCTTCGTCCAGTATCCGTGCCATAGCGGCGGTGTATCCATCCCCGAGAGATTTCCACCAGTCAAGAGTACTCCTCTGTACCCGCAAGGTACACATAACCCGTTCCCGGCCTTCGGCGTTTACTCTGTGGAATTCGGCCAGCTCCTCCGGGGTGAGTTTAGGCGCTTCTTCAGTATAGGCTATAGGTTGTTGCGTTGCTTTCCGTACTTCTTCAATTTGCTTTTTAGTCGGCTTTTCTCCAGCCTTCAAAGTTTCCCTCTGCATTGCCATTATAGATCCTCCGTTCCTCTGTATCCGCCGCCCGGGCGCTTATCAGACGGATATATTCACCGCGCTCCGTATATACGACAAACAACACTTGAGCGACAAGCCCCAAAGTCTGCCAGCGATCTTCTTTTTCGCCATACCGGGTATCGTAACGCTCCCATCGTTCAGAGTCATTAAAAACAAATTTTGCGGTCGAAAATCAACAACCTCGCCCTGAAGGGCGAGGTATGTTGTTCTCGAAAAGTGGTTGCACTCAGGGGTTTAATACCTTTTTAACCGCCCTGAAGGGCGGGGTATCAAACCCCTTCGGCACGAA
>JAITEG010000217.1 GCA_031282145.1 Spirochaetaceae bacterium
ACAACCTCGCCCTGAAGGGCGAGGTATGTTGTTCTCGAAAGGTGGTTGCACTCAGGGGTTTAATACCTTTTTAACCGCCCTGAAGGGCGGGGTATCAAACCCCTTCGGCACGAATCAACCGTCCCAACAAAAGGAAGTTTCCCTCTTTCAAGGTTCCCTTACCTACCGGGACCAGCGGTTCAGGGGGTATGACGCCGCCGCTTTGGTAGAGGTGATAGAGCATCTGGATGAAGACCGGCTTGAAACCCTGGCGGCGGTGGTTTTTGGTGACGCCCGTCCGGGGGTCGTGGTGATAAGCACCCCCAACCGTGAATACAATACGGTTTACGGCCGCAGAGATTTCCGGCACCGGGACCACCGTTTTGAGTGGACCCGGGAGGAGTTCCGCTTCTGGGCGGAACGGGTTGCCGGACAGTACGGGTATAACGTGTCCTTTGAGGATATAGGTCCGGTGGACGAACTACAGGGCCCGCCCACCCAAATGGGGGTGTTTGTCCGGGGGGAGCTTTCCGATGGCGGAGGCGGACCGGGCCCTTTGCCTCCCGGGGCCGGGGAAGAGCCCGCGGACTCCTTCCTGCCTGGGGTGGAAACCCTTCCGGCCATTGAAGACGTGCTCAAGCCCCATACCGTCCAAACCAGGCTGGGACAAGGGGGCGACCTTGTCCCGGCACCCGGTGAGGAAAACAGCGCCGCAGCCCTTGAGATCATGAGCCGCTTTTCCGCTGATCCCCGGTGGCTCATCTACCTCCCCCCGGCCATGTCCCCCTGCAAAACCAGTTCCCTCCCGGAATTTTTAGAACATCCCCGGGAGGCCTTTGACTATTACCGAAAGGCCGGCCTTGCCCGGATTATCTGTGAGGAAAAACACCCGGGTTCCCGGGCGGTGATTGTCCTCTGCCGCAGCCGTAAGACCGCTTTAGACCGTTTCGGCGTAAAGGACGATTCCCCAGGGATTATCTACACCCGGAAAGGGCGGCGTTTTTTTGATTCCGCCAACGCCGTAGTGGAACAGGCCATCCTGGAACGGCTGGGGAAGGCCCTGGACCGCTCGGGGTTTTGGGAAGCGTGTGCCACGGATTGGGTGTGCCTGGACACGGTAGTTTCACCCTGGCCGGCCAAGGATCGCCGCCGCCTCAAGGAGCAGTACGCCCCGGTGGGAAGGTCCGGGAGGAACGGCCTTGCCGCGGGCGCCGCCGCCTTGAGAGAGGCCCTCTCCGCCCGGGGGCCGGCAGCGGAACCAATCCCGGATGGGTCCTCAAGCCCGGCAGCGGATATGCCGTCCCGGGGGCTTGAGAAACAGCGGGCCGGGCCGCCGGCTGATCTCAATATCGCCGGCGTCCTGGAACGTTTTGAACAACGCAAAAAATGTCTGGACCAATACACGGAGGTCTGCCGCCGTTACCGCCGGAGGATGGCATCCCCATCCTCGTCCTCAACAGCATCGATGGAAGATTACCGTGTCGCTCCCTTTCACCTCCTTGCCACCGAAGGCAAGGTTTGGAACAACGAAACCCATCTCCGCCACCTGGAGACTATCCGGCGCTTCATGACCGGAACCGATCCCCTGTTTATCATCCCCAACTACCTCACCGTGGACCTCAATGACGAAAACGCCCTTTCCGCCGCGACGGACTGGTGGCTCGGCCTCACCGATTCAGGCGGCGAAGGCATGGTGGTAAAGCCCTGGGATTTTATCGCCCGCCGCGGGGCGGAACCGCTCCAGCCGGCTGTCAAATGCCGCGGACGGGAATACCTCAGGATCATCTACGGCCCGGAATACACCCTGCCCGATACCCTGGATCGCCTGCGAAGCCGTTCCCTGGCAAAAAAACGCCGCCTCGCCCTGGCCGAATTTGCCCTGGGCATGGAATCCCTGGAACGTTTTGTCAGGAAAGAACCCTTCCACCGCCTTCATGAATGTGTATTCGCCCTGTTGGCCCTGAAATGCGAACCAATGGACCCCCGCTTATAGCAGCCTGTTGCACTTGTGGATTTTTGCACCACCAGCACCGCAAAAATCCCGATCAACCGGCGTGCTGCGAACCTTTGGTTCGACGGAGTTTGCAAGGTAAAAAATCGCCTGTAAGGCGATTTTTGGTGTGTTTACGCGCGAAGCGCAACAAACTCATAGGCCTCTTCATATGACCTGGGTAGCGCACCTTAGTTCCACCCAGATCATACCCCCACCCGGAAGACGCTCCCGGTTTCGCCCGCTTCTCCGCTCTTGCTTTCTACGCTGATGGTTCCTCCGTGGGCGCTTATAATGGCGGCGGCTATGGCGAGGCCTATTCCAGCGCCTCCGGTGCTGCGGCTGCGGGATTTATCGGTACGGTAAAAGCGTTCAAAAATATGGGGGATGTCCTTTTCCGGTATGCCTATGCCGGTATCGGCAACGACAATATCCCACTGGAGGGACCCCTTCTCGATACCGATGGTGATACTGCCCGAATCGGTATACTTTACCGCGTTGGAAAGAAGATTTACCAGCACCTGTTTAAGGCGGTCATAATCGGCGTTTATGGGGCTTTCTATAAGGTGGAGGTTTAAGGTTATTCCTTTTTCATTGGCCGCCGCCTTAAACTGTTCCGCGATAATTTGTACCAATTTCGAAAGGTCAAAATTAGTTTTGTTCAAATTTTTTGACATCCCATAGGGAATGGGGGAGGAGCTTTCGAGAAAAAAATCCCCCTGCGCCCGCTCAAGGCTTGTCAGGATATTGAGGTCCTGAACCAGGCTGTTAAGCCGTATTATTTCCTCGTGGCAGCTTTCAAGATGTTCCTTGTCCGGTTGATACACGCCGTCAATCATGGCTTCTATGTTTCCCTGTAAACAGGTGAGGGGAGTGCGTAATTCATGGGCTATGTCCGCGGTGAGCTGTTTCTGGCGGCGTTCCCCCTCCTCCAATTCCGCCGCCAGACGGTTGATTGAGCGGGAAAGATCCTGAAGTTCCCGTGTTTTATATTGCTCATCTATCCGGATAATAAGCCCCAGAGGATTTGCTCCGCCTGCAGGTTCGGTCCGCGCCGCGTGGACGGTCCAGGGAGCGTGGATTTGGGCTATCTTACGGGCCGCTTCCGTGGCTTTAAGAACCGGTTTTGCTATGCTGCGGGAAAGCAGCAAAGAAATAACGGCGCTTAACAGGGCAAGGATAAGACCGGCAAAAAAGAGGAGCCGGTTTGTTGAGGCTAAAAATTGTGTTTCTGTTTCACTGTAAAAAAAAGGACCATAGGTTTCTATACGTACTGTTCCTATAATCCTCTCCGCATAATGAACCGGGTATTGCTGCTGCTGTATCCCGCCATTCAAACGAAAATTCTGTTCCATTCTAAGGGCTATGTCGTTTATTACCTCCACACATTGCTGCATATCGCAGGAACGGGCCTCCCATACCGGTTCGCCCCATTCATCTTCCACGGTTACAATATACCCCTCATGGACAAAATACATCCCTATCGCCTCGGTGGCAAGATCATCAAACCTTCCGATCATGGGGTTATACAGCGCCTCTATGGCCCGGACTATTTCTCCGCTTTTTTCACTGATGTTTTCCTTAATCAACGCGTTAAAGGTTATGCCGGTAAACCGGTTTATTGCCAGCGTTAAAATTCCAAGGGCCGCGCCGATAAAAAGGGTGTAGGTAAGTGCCAGGCGGTGTTGAAGACTTATGGTGAAATTTCGCTTCATACGCCCTCTGCCGGATTGCCCAGGCGGTAGCCCATGCCGTAGACCGTGATGATATATTCCGGCGTTTTAGGATCATCCTCTATTTTGGCCCGGAGTTTTTTTATGTGGGTGTCCACCGAACGGTCAAACCCGTCATAATCGGCGCCTTTTATCGCTTCAAGAATTTCTTCGCGGGTAAATATTTTTGCCTGGCGGGACATGAGCAGGGTAAGAATATGGTACTCATCACGGGTAAGGTTAATCACTTTCCCGTTCCGGGCGGCCACCCGCTTCTCGGTATCGACGGTTAAATTATGATAAAAAAGAAAATTTGAAGGCGTTTTTTTGCCGTTGCTTCTCCGCAGGGCCGCTTCAACCCGCGCCATAAGCTGCCGGGGGCTGAAGGGTTTAGTGACATAATCATCGGCGCCAATCTTAAGACCGTGGATTATATTTTCTTCCAGCGCCTTGGCGGTGATCATGATGACCGGAACATCAGAGACCTGCCGTACTTTTTTGCAAAATTCCTCGCCTGAAAAATCAGGCAGCATAAGATCCAGGAGTATCAGCGAAATTGGGTTCACCGAACCGTTCTTTTCAAAAAACTCCATGCCTTCCCTGCCGTTTTTGGCAGAGAGGACCGTATATCCGTTTATCTCAAGATAGGATTTTATCAAGCTCCGGATCTTTACTTCATCATCCACCACTAAAACGGTCTGCCGGTCATTCATAGGCAGTTATTTTACTACCAAAACCGCCAAAAAACTACTCCTCCCCAAGTGATTTTTGCAATGTTTCTGATGATCCTGGCAATGGCTTTTAGAACAAAATAATGATGCAATAAACCATTATGAAGAAAATAATCGAAGCTATGGATCCGGTTTTCCGGCCGGAGAAGGTACTTCAATTTGGGGAAGGAAATTTTTTACGGGCTTTTGTGGACTGGCAGATCGATATGGTCAACGAAAAGACCGGTTTTAACGGCAATGTGGTAGTGGTCCAACCCCTGGAGCAAGGTATGGGGAATACGATAAACGCCCAGAAGGGACTTTATACCACTCTATTGCGGGGAGTCCAAAACGGTAAAGCCCTTGAGGAATATAGGCCCATTAAATCGGTCAGCCGCTGCCTGAACCCCTATCTCCAATTTGACGAGTACCTGCGTTGCGCCGAAAATCCGGACCTGCGTTTCGTCATTTCCAATACTACCGAAGCGGGTATCGCCTATAATAGCGAAGACCGGCTTTCCGACAAACCGCCCCGTTCCTTTCCCGGTAAGGTAACCGCCTTTCTTTTCCGGCGCTTTGAATATTTTAAGGGAGAGCCCTCGAAGGCGCTTGTTTTTATCCCCTGTGAATTAATTGACAAAAATGGTGATAAGCTCAAAGAACTCGTTGAACGTTACGCGGGGGAATGGAATTTGGGGGAGGGCTTTTTAGCCTGGCTTGATTCCTGTGATTTTTGCAACAGCCTGGTTGACCGGATTGTACCGGGCTATCCCGGTGAGGAGGCCGCCGCTATCTGTGAAAAGATCGGCTACGAGGACAAACTCCTCGTGACAGCGGAAATTTTTCATCTCTGGGTTATTGAAAGCAAGAAGGATCATGCCGCAGAGCTTCCCCTGACCGAGGCGGGACTCAAGGTTATCTGGACCAAGGATATGAGTTTCTACCGGACCCGGAAAGTGCGGATCCTAAACGGCGCCCACACTTCCGGCGTTCCGGCGGCGTACTTGTACGGCCTTGATACGGTGGAACAATGCATCAAAGACTCCCTGATATGCGGCATGATGAAGAAGGCTATTTTCGAAGAAATCATCCCCTCGATGGAGGGCAACACCGGCGAACTTATCCAATACGCCAATGAGGTCCTGGAACGCTTCGCCAATCCCTACATCAAACATCTGCTCCTTTCGATAACCCTGAATTCGGTAGCGAAATTCAAAACCCGGGTGCTTCCCTCCCTCCTGGGCTACTTTGCCAAGACCGGAAAGCTGCCGCCGGTTCTGGTCTTTTCCCTTGCCGCCCTTATCGCTTTTTATAATGGCGGCAGCCTCTCCGGCCGCGCATTACGGGGCAGCAGAAACGGCGCGGCGTATACGATTCAGGACGACGAGGAGGTCTTAAAACGCTTCGCTACCCTCTACGCTGAAACCGAAGGAGACGAAGCGGCCCGGGCGCGAAGAATAACCCGCGCAGTGCTGGGTTCCGCCGACTGGTGGGGGGAAAACCTGTTGGCCTACGCGGGGCTTGAAGACGCCGTAAGCGCCTATCTTGCGGCAATCTTCTCTTCCGGCATCAAGCGCGTTATTGAAAG
>JAITEG010000221.1 GCA_031282145.1 Spirochaetaceae bacterium
GTATCCCCATTTTCCGCTCCTCCTCGGAGTTTATTGCGCTTCGCGCATAAAATCTCCAAAAAGCGCCTGTAGGGCGCTTTTTTACCTTGCAAACTCCATCGAACCGGAGGTTCGCAGGAGCCCCGATAATCGGGATTTTTGCGGTATTGATGGTGCAAAAATCCACAAGCGCAACAGGCTCCTAGTCCCCGGCCTCGTCCGCCTGGGTAACCAAATGCCGCTGCCATTCGATAAGGTCCCGTTCCATCCGTTTATCCGAACCTTCCACATCCGCCATGACCCGGAAAACCGGTTCCGTACCGGAACCCCGCATCCAGATACACGCCGGAGTATGGCCGGTCTTGGTGGAAAAAAGGATCTTTACCCCCCCCCGGCCGGCGTCGCCGAACCGGGTGAGGCCCCGCTTTTCTTCCATCCCTACAAAGGCGGTGGCGCTCCATCCGGTGATACCGTAACGGGTGTGGAGATAATCCTTCCGTTCCTCCCATTCCCGCAGAAATAATTCCTGGTACCGGTTTTTGAGGAGCCCGTGGTCGGCGGTTTTAACCCGAAGCAACGCCTCCGGGGTATAGGAACCGGTGGTGATAAAGGGAGGGAGGGCGGCGATGATGTCCGTCAAGGTAAAATCAGGATGGTACACCTCGGCCTGATCCGAAAGATCACACCAGAGTTCAAAGAAACCCTTCCGATCCCCCTCGCTCCGAATGGTAAGGAGTTTTATCAGGGCCAGTACCGTGTTAATGGGATCCCGTACCGCCGAAGGGTGGGTGATGTTCCCCCCGGCAGACCCTTCCCCAAGGATCCGTACCAGGTACCCCTGCTCCCGGAGCTTCCGGGCGAGGCCCACCACATTAGCCTCCCCCACCTCGGAGCGAAAAACAGCTGCGTCAAAGGCCTTGGCGATCCGGTCTATCCGCATGGAAGTGGGACCATTCACCGCAATAGCAACTTTCCGCAGGGCGTTTCCCTTATTATCGAACCGGAGTTCGCCGGTCCAAACTAGGTGGGCCAATTCGGAAACACAGGCCAAGGCAAAAACCTCCTGGGCCTCCAGAGCCCGGGCCCGTCCCGCTCCCTCATCCCAGAAAACCAGGTTTCCCCGATCCCCGTCACAATCCGGAACATAACCGATGACCGCCGCGGCAGTCTCCGCAGGATTATCTTGAAAACTCCCATGGAGTTGTTCCACAAAGAGCCGGCAGGGTTCCAGGGATTCCCCTTCGGGGACGATACGGTGGACGATTTCCCGGGGTTTTTCAGACATTCCATAAAACCTGAGCCCCAGGGAGCTAAGAAATTCCCGGTCGATAGACAAGGTCCGCCCGGATCCGTTAAAATCCGCCGCCACCACCAGGACCTGCTTCCGTAAACTTCGGGTCATAACCTCCAATAGGGAGTCTCCCCCGGACTCAGGCCTTCCTCCGGTAAGTTCCCGGGTAAAGTCGAGGTAGGCTTCGTAGGCTTCAGCCTTGACCGCCTGCAAGCCACGGTACACTCCGGTGACTTCCCGGATATCGGCGGAACTTACCCAGGAAACCGCCTGAGGTATAATCTGGTCCTCCGCAATCCGGGCCCGGAATTCCTCAATCAGGAGCAAGGCCTCCGGCGCGGAAAGAACCCCCCCATCGGTCAAGCCGAATTTAAGACCATTATGCCCTATAGGGTTATGGCTTGCGGAGATATACACAAAACCCTGGGCCTTACCGGTCCGGGCATAGGCCATAATCTCCGGGGCCGCGATGATAAAGGCGAACCGTACCCCGCAGCCCTGGGCCAAAAAGGTCCGTATCATCGGATCCGCTATGGCCGGTCCCGTGGGCCGGCTGTCCATTCCAAGGATCACCTGGGGATGTTCCCGGCCGCTTTTTCGTCTGAGATATTCCGCAAAAAGGGCGGCGGCGACACTGGCCATAACCCCATGGACCGCCCTTATTTCTTCTCCGGGACTCTCCTCATCGCCGTTTTTTGCGAAGATCCCCCGCCATCCCGATGCCGAAAGGATCATTTTATCCAAAGCTTCATCCAAAAGGGGCTTGGTCAAAGCCGGATCATCCCCTTTGAGGGGAATTACTGCCGTATCGGCAATAAAAAGTCCCGAATCGGGATGCCGTATCAAAGCCATAGGGCAAACTCCTTACCACCATATAAAAACCCAGGGAGACTTTTCAAAGCCCGGTTAGTTTTGGAAAAGACTCAAGGGGGAAAATAGTATACCGGTTTTTGGATTCTATGGCTATAGCCCACAGAACAAAGTTTGGGTCTTGACCTTCGTCCTCAATAACCCCTTGATCGCTTTTTTCCTTTTGTTTATACTCATCTCATCAAAGGAAACAAGGTGTTCAATTCCGCGGCTTACCAGACCTTATTCATCATCGGTTGCAGGACCGGTTCTGCTCTTTCCCCCTATTATTACTATTATTATCGGTCTTTATATCCCGCGGAGCCGATGGTTTTTAGGTTAAAAATCTAAAAACAGGCATAAACCTGATAATTCAGGGAGACTCCGGGGCAAATGCGCCGGGGTCTCCCTTTTTTTATGTCCAGCGGGATTTTAAATCCCGGAAAAAACAACAGGAGCTTACCATGATTATTGCCTTAAAACCGGGAGTGGAAAAAAAGGAAGTACAGAACTTTACGGTTTTTCTTGAACAGCAGGGGGTCAAGGTCCATTACTCCCAGGGAGCATCCCGGATTGTGTTGGGCCTGGTGGGGGATACCCAGGGGATCAACGCCGAAGTCCTGAGTGCCCATCATTTGGTGGAAAAGGTTATCCGGGTACAGGAACCCTATAAGCGGGCAAACCGGCTTTTTCACCCCGAAGACACCCGGATTGACATACCCGGACCGGATGGTATTATCCGGAGTATCGGGGGAACTTCCTTAAGTGTCATCGCCGGACCCTGTTCCGTGGAAAACCGGGATCAGATCCTCCGGGTGGCGAAGGCGGTAAAAAAAGCCGGGGCGGCGTTCCTGCGGGGCGGGGCCTTTAAGCCCCGGACCAGTCCCTATAGTTTTCAGGGGCTGGGCTGTGAAGGGCTGGATCTGCTCCTCGCGGCAAAAAAAGAAACGGGCCTGCCCATTGTGACCGAACTTATGGGGAATCACCAGCTTGAGGTCTTTGAGGATGTGGACATCATCCAGGTAGGAGCCCGGAATATGCAGAATTTTACCCTCCTTAAAGAGTTGGGGAGAAGCCGTAAGCCTATACTTCTCAAGCGGGGGTATGCCGCTACCTTGACGGAACTCCTCATGGCCGCGGAATACATCATGGCCGGTGGAAACGACCGGATCATCCTCTGTGAACGGGGAATCCGCACCTTCAGCACCTTCACCCGGAACACCCTGGATCTGTCGGCAATCCCGGCCCTGAAAAAACAGAGCCACCTTCCGGTGATCGTGGATCCCAGCCACGCCACGGGCCTTGCCTGGATGGTGCCCTCCATGGCCAAGGCCGCTTTGGCCGCGGGGGCCGACGGCGTCATCCTGGAAGTCCATAATGATCCGGAAAACGCCTTCTGCGACGGGGAACAATCCATCACCCCGGAGGAATTCTCCCGGCTTATGGAATCGTTAAAAAAATACGCCAATCTTGAAGGCCGGATCATCTAATGATGAAACCCATCGAACAAAACACCGTGGGGATCGTTGGGCTGGGGCTTATGGGCGGCGCCATAGCCATGGCCTTGCGGTCCAATGCCCTTATCCCCCGGGGAGGCCGGGGCCGGATCCTGGCCTGCGACCGGGATAAGGATACCCTGGCGGCGGCTCAAGCCCAGGGGGTGATTGATGGAGCCTTCACTTCACCGGAATCCATGCTGAAGCGTTGTGATCTCATCTTCCTCTGTCTCAGCCCCGCCACCCTGCTGGAATTTATGGAACAACAAATGGGGACCTTTCAACCCGGGACCCTGATCACCGATGTTGCCGGTATTAAAGGAAAGATCGTCACCGCCGTGGAACACACCCTCCGGGGGGATCTCGACTTTATACCGGGGCATCCCATGGCGGGGAGTGAAAAAGGGGGCTACGGCCACGCGAAAAGCTGTGACTTTCACGGAAAAAATTATATCCTCACCCCCCTGAAACGGAACAAGCGGGAAAATCTGGAATTTCTTAAAGGGCTAATCTACCGGATGGGTTTCGGCCGGATCACCTGTACCACGGCGGAAGAACATGACCGGAAGATCGCCTTCACGAGCCAACTTTGCCACGTTATCGCCGCGGCCCTCATCGACTGCGAGGACGACCAGGAGATTACCCGTTTTGGCGGGGGGAGTTTTGAAGACCTCACCCGGATAGCCATGCTCAACGTTCCCCTGTGGACTGAAATCTTTTTGGAGAACCGGAATGCCCTCCTCCGGCGGATCACCCAGTTTGAGGAGAGTCTTGATAAAATCAAGGGATTTAT
>JAITEG010000260.1 GCA_031282145.1 Spirochaetaceae bacterium
GCCTTGTTATCCGCGCTGAGGCTCCCCCCCACCGTTACGCTGGGGATAAACTGGTTCCAGGACAGATCGGACTTCCGCTTTTTGGTCTCCACCGAGAGGCGGGAAGACTCAAGGGTCAGGTTGTTTTTGACCGCCAAAGCTACCGCCTCATCCGGGGAAATCACCCGTGTTTCCGCCTCTCCAAAGGCCGGACCAATAAAAATCAGGAAAAGACCTGCCAGAAGCAAAGGACCAAACCATGGTTTCCCCTTGCGCGTAAAGCGGCATAAAGATTCACGAAAGGGAATTTTTATGCCCCTGCGGCAGGCTGCCGGTTTCCGCCATCGGGCGCCGTCAAAAAATAGGATCATAGAGAACTCCTTCGGTTAACCCGGGGAACGTGTTTAACCACCGAATCCGCCGGGGAACTGCAGGGATAGCTTATCCCCCGGTCCCCCCGGTCAACCAATGCTATAGGCCCGCACCACGCGCGGCCTTTTACGGCTTCTTGCCGTTTGCTGCCAAAACCAGTTTCACTATCTACACGGGCCGGTTTTTTTAACCTGCCCGGTTGAATATACGCCATTTCTAACATGAAATATACTCATTTATCCCCAAAGCGACGAATTTATACAAAATTCTCAGGCTTTGATTGGGGAATTCCGAAACCGCCATGCCCGGCGGCCGGTGCATCAGCACATTGGCGGTAAGAAATAAAACCCATTGGGCGGTTTGCTCCTTCAAAGATTCGGAAAGAGCCCCCAGCGTATCGCTGCCGCTGATCTTGATATCCGAAAAGATCCGGTAGATCCGGGGCGGAGGGGCCTCCGCCAGATCAAGCCGCCGGGTCTTGAGCCAGTCCAGGGCGATGAGGATCTCCGGCCGGGAACGGAGGTAGTCCGCCACGGCGGTAATGGCCAGGTAAAACTGTTCCTCGGGAACCGCCGATACCCGGATGGCCGCCCCGGCATAATTGACTATCCCTTCGATTTCAGTCAAAAAAAACTGCCCCAGCATATCCCGTTTGTTTTTAAAGTGGGCATAGAGGCCGCTTTTTGACAGCCCGGAACGGCGGGCTACCATATCCATGGTGGCGTTCCAGGGCCCCGCTTCCGCCACCACACCGGCCACCGCCTTGAGCAGTCCCGTATCTTCGATGTCCAAAAGATGGTGGGGGACGGCCCGTTCAAGCCCCTCAAAATCGATACGATCCACCACATCCTTTCGCAGCCCCAGTCCTCCGGTGATCTTCTCTTCTATCCACCGGATAAGCCCGTCAACCTGCTCATTAGACGGAACTTCATCCGGGGCATGGCTGGTTTTATGGAAACTCGCCACCCAAAAGGTCAGGGAAACCAGGATCAACTGGGGCATCGGCGGGTATATTTTGCCACCCCCATCGATATGGCGTATTTTCCGCATATCTATGCCCCGGCGGTCCAATTCAAGCAAAAAATCCTTCGATTCCCGTTCGCTGTAGACCATAAAAAGGGAGAAAACAAAGGCATCCCTATTACGGGCATAGTATTCCCCGATGATCCGCATCATGATGAGTTGGCTTTCTATCAAATCCGTGGCTTCCAGAGCCTTTACATACCCGGGTTTGATAAATGCCGTATATTGATTAAAAAAATACTCGTACATGGCGTCCAACAGGGCCTGTTTATTTTTGAAATGCCGGTATAACGCGGCTTTCGTAACCCCCAAGTCCCGGGCCAAAAGGGAGAGGCTGGTCTGCTGGTAAAACTTCCGACCCCAGGTCCTAAAGGCGGCGTGTATGATGTCCGTTTTCGTCAACTGCGCCATAATCTCCCATAAACCGGAAAGTTCGGCTCTTCAAAACATTACCGTATGTTACCGACCGGTCGTTAACATAAAAAATACTCTTATTTTTTTTTTTAGACAAGGGGGGTACAGGCTCAAGGGTAATGCCTCATATTCGCGTTCGTTGACAATACCTGATTATGAAGATTATAATACAAATATTGTACAGAATCGCAAATAGTTCGTGCTTAATGTCAAAATTTACAAAATAGAGAGGCTTTCTCGAAACCGACCGGGATTGGAGAAAGACGCTGGAAATACGGAAATTGTATGAAGCTGGCAAGAATACAAATACATAAATATAAATCATGTTTAGAAACCGAATTAGCGTTACATGAGGACCTTACCGTTCTTATCGGGGTAAACGGAGCGGGTAAAACAAATATCATGACCGCCGTCAATTTACTGTCCCTTATGAGTCAAACCCATTTTACTATGTTCCCCGCCGATAAGGAGACGGAAGTCTCCTTTCTTTTTGTTGATCCGGATTGGTCGGTTGAATTACGGGTAAAGTCTTCCGGAGAATTGCGTCCTGAACTTTCCTGGCGTATGGCGGATATTCTTGATCAATATGTCCAGGTACCGCTTTATTTTGTTCAATCTGATGATGTTGAGAAGAACAGCCGGGCGGTAAAGAACTATTTTGATGTTTTAAATATGGATATCTCCACTGAAAAAATCACCCGCTTTACTTCCCGGATGCTCAAGACGAAAACCTTTATAGAATCTATCCGTTACTATTCGGCGGTCCAGTTTTCTGATGTAACCAAAGTAGTGCCGCACATACAGAAAGAAGCCAAAACGCCCCGCGAACAATTTTTGCAGGATCTGTTCAATATGAGAAACGACTTCCCTGAAAAATATACCCGATACCGGGAACTTGTCGGTCCTGAGGAAATCCATCTGGTGGATGATATTTCATTTAAAGGTTATATGCAATTTTCTGAATATATGGACTCAGGAAATTCACCGGCGAAAAATGAAGATTCGGAGCTATGGATGCCCCTGGTAACCATAAACAACAGGGAGCTAAGATTCAATCAGCTTTCAGAAGGTACGTTTAAAACCCTGGCTTTGCTGTTTTATATCACCGCCCATGACGGCGGGTTGTTGCTCCTTGAGGAACCGGAAATAAGCGTACATTATAAATTGCTCAAGGATATAATCGAAATTATCAAAAACGAATCGGAAAACAAACAGATCCTATGTTCGACCCACTCCGATTATGTATTGGATATGCTTGACCCGGAAATGGTTGTATTAGTGAAAAACGGCCGCAGGGGAACAAAAGCGGCAGCCCTGCCCTCCGCCCTTTCCGAGGAAAACGACCAAGGTTTGCGGACGTTTCTTGAATGTGAGGGTTCCTTGGGGGAATACTGGAAGGCGGGGAGCTTCGATGAAGCATAGTCCAAAACCCAAGATCGGAATCATAACTGAGGATAAAACCGATGCGGACTGTGTTAAAATACTGGTAAAGCGCATATCCAACGACAGGGTTGTGTCAAAAGGCATGGGAGTCGGCGGAGGCGGCAATATGTTCAATGTTAAAAAAATGACCAGGTTTACCCAGTCTCTGTTTGCTGCGGGATGTACCCATTTGCTGGTGGTCCATGATCTGGACAGGAATAGAACAACCAATGAACTTAATGACGAGAAACAATTAAGGGTAAGGCTGGAAAATGCCTTGATACATAATCCTATCACCCGCAAAACTATTATTGTACCCATAGAAGAATTAGAAGCATGGTTATTATCTGACCAATATCCCCACCCCCAAACAATATCAAACCCCAAGAATGAATTGAGGAAACTCAATTGCAATTACCGGACATCCGACAATGCAAAAATAGCCGGCAAAATTAATATTGACGATATAACCCAAAAATGCCCTTCCTTTATACCCTTGCAGGAGTTCCTAAAAAGCATCGCATAAGAACTTGTGCATGCATAAACTGCTATGCATTTTATGCATGCACCCCTCTTACCACCCCCCAGTCAAAAAACAACCAAGCGGTACCTTCACCCCGCAACAGGGGCTAAAAGCCGCTGGCGGCCCGGCTCACCAGCAGCAATACCCGCCGTCGATAATCAAATCCGCGCCGGTCATGTAGTCCGATGCCGGGGAAGCGAGGTACACAATAGCACCCTGAAGATCATCGGTGGAAGCCATCCGGCCCATGGGGATTTTTTCCAGCCATTTGGGCAGCATAGTCTTACCCTCAGGGGTCTCCAGCAGCTTGTCCACCAGGGCGGTTTTGGTATAACCGGGGCTGATACTGTTCACCCGGATGTTCTTGGGGGCCCATTCGGCGGCAAGACTCCTCGTAAGGTGCAGCACCCCGGCTTTGGAGGCGTTATAGGCGCACTGGTTTTGGGGGGTATTCGAGATATGGGCCGACATAGAGGCGGTATTGATGATCTTCCCATAACCCGCCTTGACCATTTCCCGGGCCTCCGCCTGGGCACAGAGGAACACCGCGTCCAGGTTCAGGGCGAGGATCTTCCGCCATTCGCCGAATTCCTGGATCAGGGCATCCCGCCACGCGCCCATACCGGCGTTATTCACCCCAATAGTAAGGCTCCCCCAGTGGCCGGCCACGGTCTTTACCATCAGGGCCGCGTCATCGGGATTGGTCACATCCGCTTTAACCGCCATCGCCGTGATGCCCTTTTTTCCCAATGCCTCGGCGGTTTCTTCCGCCAGGGCCAGGTTAATATCGACCACCGCGATCTTCGCCCCCGCTTCTCCCAGGGCAAAACAATAGGCCTGCCCGATACCCTGGGCCCCGCCGGTCACCAGGGCGGTTTTTCCCTCTAATTTAAAACGATCAAGAATTGTCTGTGCCATAAAGTAACTCCCTGCATAAAAATAGATTTGCCCGAAAACTTCAGTCTTTGAACAAAAAATTCACACCGATTTAAAAGGACCCGTTCGGCAGTATTACCACCTTGAGGACCCCCTCAATTCCCTGTTCAATGATCTCTATCCCCTTGGAAAATTCCTCCAGGGGAAGCTGATGAGAAACCAGCGCTGAAACATCGATCCTGCCCGATTCCAGGAGACGCACCGCCTGGATTGAATTCCGTACCGAAGTATAGGAGGTAAGGATAATAAGTCCCTTCTCAAATAGGGTAAAAGCGGGCAGAGTCACCTGGGCGTCCCCTTTGGGTACGCCGAACCAGAGCAGGGTCCCGCCCTTTCGGACATACCGCAAACTCTGTTCCATAAGAAAAGCGGACCCCGCCGCTTCCACCACCACATCATACCCTTCAAGGTCAAGCTCGTCCAGGGAAGTACAAACCTGCCGGGCGCCCGAAGTCCGGGCCAGTTCCAGCCGGCTCTGATTTTTGTCCACCTGGGTAATATCGCTTGCGCCCTGGAGCTGAATCGCCTTGGAGAGGAGGAGGCCGATGGGACCCGCCCCCAAAATAGCCACCCGGTCCGCCATTTGTATCCGCGCCCGCTGGACCCCGTGGAGTACGCAGGACAGGGGTTCCACAAAGGCGCCGGAGAGGAAGGGCAGGGTACCGATATTAAACACCGCCTTCTCCGGGACCACCGCGTATTCGGCCATACCCCCCGGCAGGGTAACCCCCACCCCGTCCCAATGCTCACAGAAATTCTGCCGGTTGTTGAGGCAGGCATGACAGTTGTCGCAGTTGATATTCGGCTCAATCGCCACATGATTCCCCGGCTTGAACCGGGTGACCTTTTTACCGGTCTCCACCACCACCCCGGAAAATTCATGCCCCGGAATAACCGGATAAGATCCCAGGTACTCTCCCCGGTAAATATGCACGTCCGTCCCGCATATTCCCGAGGCCTTAACCTGTATTTTCACCTCCAGATCCCCCACCGGCCGAACCGGGATCGTCTTAATGTGGGCATTCCCCGGTTTTTCAATAACCAGCGCTTTCATATCCATTATGCCGCCTCCTGTTTAATTTCGCATTTCCGCTAATCCGTCAAAGACCGGTTTAACCCGGCCGTAAATTTCCCGGTACAAGGCGCTGTACCCCGCATAGACGGCTGTTTTTTCGGGATCCGGCGTGAGCCCTTCCCCGTTCAAGGCTCCAACCCCCGGCGCCTCCTCCAAATTCGGCCAAATTCCCGCCGCCACCCCCGCCGCCATAGCCGCACCCAGGGAAATGGCATGGGTCGGAAAGGGATGAACCCTCATGGGCTTGCCGATGACATCACAGATGATCCGCCGCCAAAAGGTACTGCGAATTCCACCCCCCAAAAGGATAAGAGAATCAATAGGGGCGCCCATATCCCCATAAATATCGATTATTTCTTTAAGCCCAAAGGCGGTTCCCTCATACACCGAACGAAGCAGGGTTTTAGCGCTTGATGAAAGGGAAAGGCCGATAAACATCCCCCGGGCAGAGGCGTCCCAGTGAGGGGTCCGTTCCCCCATCAGATAGGGAAGGAAGATCACCCCCTCCGAACCGGGGGGAATTGCCTCCAAGTCCCCTTCAACCTGCCGGTAATCCATAGCCTCCGATCCGGTTCGGAGCATACCCAAAGCCCAGTCAACGGCGATCCCGGCGCTTTGCAGGGTTCCACAGACGTTACAGGAACGGCCATCCAGATCAAAGAAATTCTGTATCCGCCGCTTGGGGTCCGGCACCGGCGAGGGGAACAGCCGGGAAACCCAGGCACTGGACCCCAGGGAGATATAGGCCCCTCCTCCCACCAAAATGCCGCTGCCCCGGGTCGCGCAGGAGGCATCCCCGCCCCCCAGGGAAACGGGAATCCCCTGGGGTAAACCCAGGACCGCCGCCGCCTCTTTACCGAGGACCCCGCCCGCTTCGATACTGCTCCCCACCGAGGGAAACCGGTCCCGGGGCAGACCCAAGGCGTCAATAATATCCCAGGACCAATCCCGTTTTTCCAGATTAAAGGCCCCCGTGAGGGACGCATCGGAGAAATCGGTGTACCCCAGGATCCCGGTGAGCTTAAAACGAAGGTAGTCCTTGGCGTTAAGAAACCAGGCGGTTCTTTTAAAAGCCTCTTCCTGTTCGTCCCTGAGCCAAAGGATCTTGGGCAGGGAGAGGTGTTCATCGGTACGGTTCGCCGTTTCCCGGTAGAGGTAATCCTCCCCCAAAAGGCCGCGGACCCGGGCGCTCTGAACACCGCTTCGGGAATCGGCGTGGATCAGCTCCGGGTAGGTGGGGTTCCCTTCGGCGTCCACAGGCAGGCACCCATTCATATGTCCGGTAAGCCCCAGAGCCACTATTTCCCGGGAGGCCGCCTCAGGCCGGGCAAAGAGCTCCCGGGTACCCGTGACTGCGGCTGCCCAAAATTGTTCCGGATCCTGCTCCGCCCAGCCGGGCCGGGGAAATTCGGTCTTATAGGGCGCCGACACGGAAGCCGCCGGAAAGCCGGATAAATCAAATACCGCGGACTTTACACTGGTCGTACCGATATCATAAACAAGGATCCCCTGGTTCATCCCTTTACCGCACCTGCAACCAGTCCTTTTACCAGGGCTTTTTGGGTCATCCAGCCGAGGATGATTGCGGGAAGCACCGAGATGGTCGACGATGCCGAGAGCTGGGCAACAAACTGCCCCTGCTGCTCCCGGAACCGGGCCATATACACCGGCAAGGTTGCGGTGGGATTACCGGTCAGGTTAAAGCCAAGAAAAAATTCATCCCAGATAAAAACCGCGACCAAAAGGCCCGCGGAGATAATCCCGGTCCGCGCCAGGGGTATGGCTATCCGGGTCATCCGCTGGAATTTGGTACATCCGTCAATTTCAGCGGCCTCGAATATCTCCTTGGGCAGATCCGAAAAAAACGAATGCACCATCCACACCACAATGGGAATATGGAATCCCACATAGGCCGCCAGAAGGCCATAGGGGGTATTGATCAGACGGAATTGCTGGTACCAGGTAAAGAGGGGAATCAATACCGCCACCGGAGGCAGGAGGATCGTGGTGATAAACCACAAATAAATTTTCCCCGAGGACTCCCGTTTTTTAAGGCGTCCAAACACCAGGGCAAAAGCCGCGGGGATCCCCAACGCCAGGCTGATAAGGGTGCCAAAAAAAACCTGAAACAGGGAATTCCGCAGGTATTGGTGCATGGTGGGATCGCTCAACACCTTTTGAAAGGTCACCAGAGTCGGCTTAAAAAAGATTGCCGGCATCACCGCCTGCTGTTCCGTTTTAAACCCGGAAAGGAACATATAGAGGATGGGAAAAAAATACAGGATGGCGATCGCATACACCACAACCGCCAGGAGCAATTTTTTCACAAAATTACGGATTTTTATGGTCCGTTGAACACTTTCGATGGTTTTATGCATAGTCCGGCCTCCGGTTCACAGATATTTCGCGTTACGCCGTTCAATCGAACGGTAAAGCAGGTTAACCAAAACCAGGGTAAGGAAAACGGTCATAGTCGCCAAAGCCCCGGCTCTTCCGACATTATTCGCGCTGAAAATCTGCATATACACATAATAGGGCAGGGTGTAGGACCGGGTTCCCGGCCCTCCGGCGGTGGTCGTTAAAATCAGGCCGAACTCCTTAATTACAAACACCAAACCCAACATAATCGCAACCCGCAGGTGGTTCATAATAAGGGGCAGCTTAATCCGGAATATCCCTTGAATCCAATTAACCCCATCAATCCGGGTACAATCCAACAGGTCTTGATCCACCCCCTGTAATCCGGCGAGCAAAACCAGGACGAAAAACGGCATCCACTGCCATGTGAATAGGGCAATAATGGTTGCCACGGGATGATAACTGATCATATCCACCGGAGTAAAGCCCAGGGCCTTGGAGATTACCCCATACCAGCCAAAGGTCGTATTAAAAATCGTGGTTTTCCAGATAACCCCGCTCGCGGTGGACATCACAAAAAAGGGCCCCAAAATAAGAGTCCGGGCGATATTAATCCCCGGCACATTATGATCAAACAAGAGGGCAAGCAGGAATCCCAAAAAAGAACATAACAGCAAGGTGACTCCGGTAATAAGAATGGTTTGCCACAAAATACCGTAAAACGCCGGAAGTTCGGAAAAATTTTCAATCCGGAGAAAATAAAGATAATTTTCAAGTCCTGAGAAGGTCCGCGGGATATCCGGTCTTGATAAATTCCAGCGCAGGGTGGAAAAAATAAGGGTCATTAAAAACGGAACCTGGGTCATAATTGCGACCACTACTATCGCGGGTACCAGATACCGGTAATCGGTTTTTCTTTTCATAATATAGCCCTTGTATTCCCCGGAACCCCGGGGAAAATTGAGTCGGGTTTAAACCCAGTAGTCTTTGAACCCAGTAATGTGGACACGAAAAACCATCCGGCGTTTATAACCGGACGGTCCTGAGTATCTATAGGCAAACATCTCCGGAAAACCCGGCTGGGTCTCCGGAGATACTCGGAATACGGCGATTTACTTTTTATAACCGCCGTCCCTCGCTACCGCTTCAAAAACCTGCTGGGTCCGCTGCAACGCCTGATCCAGGGTGATATTATCCACCACATAATCGGCCAGATTCCGGGTCATAATATCCCCCGCGTCGGCAAATTCGGGAATAGCGATGTACTGCAAGCCCACATAGGGGACCGGGTCCAGACAGGGCTTGGTGAAGTCCATGCCTTCCAGGACTTTAAGGGTCGGCCCGGCATAGGGTACTGACGCATAGAAGGGCAGTTTGTACGTGGAGGACCGGGCCGCCGGTGGGATAGCCGAACCGGTCGGGTCATACTTATAGGCCAGCTGCACATAATCCTTGGAAGTCGCCCAGAGCATGAATTTAAAGGCCGCCTCCTTTTTGGCGGCGGTAGTTTTGGGGTTGATCCCCATAGTCCAGTTCCACAGCCACGCGGTGTTTTTCTGCAGCTTATCATGGGGCGCTGCCACATACCCGATCT
This sequence comes from Spirochaetaceae bacterium, assembly GCA_031282145.1. GTDB lineage: Bacteria > Spirochaetota > Spirochaetia > Treponematales > Breznakiellaceae > JAIRMO01. The sequence continues at coordinate 9,697 of JAITEG010000260.1, forward strand.
TCCCTTTTACCTTGGAAGTGCTGTCTTCCAGCGGCGGGGCCAGGGAGGTCGCGTCATAGTAGATACCGCAATTGCCGGACGACATAAGCCCAATACACTCATTGTAGGTGTAGGACAGAATATCCGTCTGCCCCGCTTCCCGGAGGATCTTCTTGTACATTTCCCAGGCGTTCCGTTGTTCCGGCGTATTGACCGTGGCGTTCCACTGCATATCAAAGAATTTACCGCCAAAAGCGTTTACCATGGTAACAAAGGGAGCGCCGCTCATACCCCAACCGGGGGTTCCGCGCATGGTGAAGCCCACAATACCCCGGGCAGGATCGTGGATCTGCTTGGCCAGTTCATAGATCTGCTGCCAGGTGGGCTCATCGGGCATGGTGAGGCCCTTGGCCGCGAAGAGTTCCTTGTTATACATAATGAAGGAACTTTCCCCGTAGAAGGGGATCCCGTAGGCCTTGCCGTTGAGGGACACCGAGTCGAGCATCCCCTTGATGAGGTCCGGCCGATCATACCACGACTTTTCCTGGGCGGTGAGCTTGTCGAAGTAGGGTTCCAGGTTCTCGAGCCAGCCGTTCTTGGCCCAGGTCTGGGCTTCGTAGGGGCCGACGTAGAAGATGTCGTAGGTGGTGCCGCCGGTGGAGGCTTCGGTGGTGAGGCGCTGCCGGAGGTCGTTTTCAGGTAATACCGAAAGATTAACCGTGATGCCCGCCGCCTTGTACTCGGCTTGGGCGATCTTCGCCAATTGCTGGGAGATGTAGTTATTCGCCAGGGCAATATTTACCGTGACCGGAGAGCCCCCCCCCCCTGTTGGCCGCCGCCGGCCGCGAAAACCGGGGCGCCGAGAACCAGGAGCAATCCCAGAACCGCTAAAACCATGTTACTCTTTTTCATAAATGCCTCCAAAAACTTACCGGCTGTTACCGGATTAAAAATAGAACTTTACCTATTATCTGTCGAGGAATTCGTAATTGTCAACCTTTTTTATTAATTTAATGCTAAAAATCGACATACCAGAGGGTATGTTGTTCTCATAAGGTATAGTATTCGGGTTTTATACCCTGCTCTACCCCAGAGCATCCGTCAAGGTTTTGTCCAGATAGGCGTAAGCGGTACAGGCCCCGGTGATCATTTGACAGATCTGAATTTTTATGCATTGTCCCGCCAGCATGTAGGCGTCCATAAAGGACAGGCGGTGGTCAACTTCTATCCGCTTGATCACGTCGTACACCGCGCCCCGGATAGCCGCCTCAATATTGTTCGGGACCGTACACACCGAGCCGATAAAACCGCCGCCGTCAATCTGGGGCAGATCAAAGTACCGGGGATCCCCTTGCTTGATCAACGCCGCCTGAAGGGTCACCACCCCGTCGGATTCGACAGCACACCCCAGGAGTTCGCCGTCCCCCTGTTTAGCGTGGAGGTCTCCCAGGGAGAGGAGCGCCCCCGGAACATTGACGGGCATCACCACGGTACTTCCCTTTTTGAGTTGGGGACAGTCTACATTCCCTACCATCTGTTTATTCGCTTCATAAGAAAGGATAGCCGTTTCTTTCATAGCCACACAGATAGTGCCGACAAAGGGTTCCGTGGAAACCTCAATGCGCCGGGAACCGATGGCAAGGGTAAAGGTATCCCCGGAAACATCGCAAAAACGGGTGTCCGGTGGAAAAACCTCCGGTACAAACCGGTTGGCAAAAAGCCCCTGTCCCGGCACATAGGTATAATACCCCTCGTTGCCGCTGTCGCCCAGGCGAATCTCCTCAATGGTTACCGCCAGCCGGTCCCCGATTTCGGCGCCTTCCACATATACCGGCCCGGTTACCGGGTTTGCCTGAACCTGCATCACCTCGTGGTGATCTTTAAACACTGGGCTATTATGGCTGAGGAACATATTGTCCGCCCGGATGGTTTCCAGGCAAAAGGTTTCCCCCGGCGCAACCCTTAGCCGCGGCTCATTCCGGGCATCCACATAAAAATGGACATTTTCCCGCTCTCTGGTCAATTTCTTCATACCTGACCCTCCAGCCGCCTGCGAACGCTGACGCGCACTTCCCTGTGCGCTTTTCCTCCCGCTGGTCGGCGCGTTCTCCGGTTCAAGTCCCCAATTACTCCCTAATACAAAGGGGGTATCTGATTATCCAGATACCCCTTTGCCTTTTGCCCGGGGGGGGACTTGAACCCCCAAGCCCTTGCGAGCACTAGTACCTGAAACTAGCGTGTCTGCCAATTTCACCACCCGGGCGGATGCTGACACTATAGAACATTCTAAAATAAAAAGTCAACTATTAGGTAAGCAACAGGACAAAACAGGTCCTTACGCAATAGCCGTTTCCAGGGCGACCTCCATCATCCGGGTAAAGGTGGTTTGCCGCTCCTCGGCGCTGGTTATTTCGTGGGTGATAAGGCTGTCCGAAATAGTCAGTATAGCCAGGGCTTCCCGGCCGTATTTTGCCGCCAGGGTGTACAGTTCGGCAGTCTCCATTTCCAGGGCCAGGGCGCCGAAGCCGGCCCAAAGTTTCCATTCTTCCGGGTCTTCGGTGTAGAACATATCGGAACAAACCACATTCCCCACCTTGGGCTGCCAGCCCTTGGAAACCGCGATATCATAGGCGGTCTTAAGCAGAAAAAAGTTCGCCGTAGGGGCAAAATTCCTTCCGTTAAACCGAATGGTATTGACGCCGGAATCGGTGGAAGCCGCCATGGCGAGTACTAAGTCCCGGACCTTTACCTGGTCCTGAATTGCCCCGGCGGTCCCTATCCGAATCGCCCGTTTAACCCCATAATCCCTGAATAATTCGTTAAGATATATCGAAATTGAGGGAATTCCCATCCCCGTCCCCTGGACAGAAACCCGTTTCCCCTTATAGCGGCCGGTATACCCCAGAATATTCCGGACATCCGTATATAAATTGGGGGTTTCCAGGAAATTTTCAGCGATAAATTTGGCCCGCAGGGGGTCTCCGGGCAATAAAACAACCTCCGCAATCTCCCCCGCTTTAGCCGCGATATGAATAGACATAATCCCTCCTTAACCTTAAGTGTTGGAACAGCTTCCTCTTATTATAATAAAATTCCGATAAATTGGGAAACCTCCTCTAAAAATTTCAGTTTTTGCCGGTTTCCTTTCATAATTCCTCATTTTTCTGGTTGTTTCCCCTTGACATAATTTGGTTATTCTGGTATGTTCCTAGAACGTTATAAAATGTGGTTTTTATGCCCTTGTAGCTCAGTCGGTAGAGCACATCCATGGTAAGGATGCGGTCAGCGGTTCGATTCCGCTTGAGGGCTTGACCGAAAGCGGAGTCGAAGGGCGCGAACGCCGACCGTTAGGGAGGTAAGGCGCACAGGAGGTGCGCCGCCAGTGAGCGCCTCGAAGAGAGGAGAATTTAAACCGGAAGGGGATGGATTATGGCGAGTAAGAAGACGGCGGTGGAACTCATTGCCCTCCAATGCAGCGAATGTAAACGGAAAAATTACACTACCAAAAAGAACCGGCGGAATATGCAGGAAAAGCTGGAGTTGAATAAATATTGCCCCTTTGACCGGAAGCATACCCTGCATAAGGAAACGAAGATAAAGTAGAATTGTTCGGAAGCTTTGATTTCCAAACAAATTCTGCTAAAAAAACCGCAATTTCGCGGCCCTGGGGGAAGAAATTGCATGATTTGTTCAAAAACCGACCGGGTTCTTGAACAAGTCCAGTGTTTTTTAGGCCAGTAGCTCTAATGGTAGAGCGTCGGTCTCCAAAACCGAATGTTGTGGGTTCGAGTCCTACCTGGCCTGGGATTGAGGTTTTAGTGAAAAGAAAGGTCCAGGTAGGACTCGAAGGGTTCGACCCGCCGACCAATAGAGGGGATGATGTTGTCCAAAGCCAGATTCAAGACTAATCGGGGTTTGAACCTGACTTATTTGAGCGCATAAAGAGGGTAAAATGAACAACAAATTGGTTCAATTTATAAAAGAATCTTACGCAGAGCTTCGTAAAGTAGTATGGCCCAGCAGGGACGATGTGGTCAGTTCTGTAAAGGTCGTTATTGTTTCTACGGTAATCTTTGCGGCGGTTTTGGGCTTGGTGGATGTGTTGCTTCTTCTGGGCGTACAGGCTATATTTTAATAAAGGAAAAACATGGCGACGGGCTGGTATGTTCTCCATACCTATTCGGGATACGAGAATAAAATAGAAAAAACCATCCGTATCATGATCGACTCGGGGGAACTCGAAAAAGAAGTGGTTCGGGATGTAAAGGTCCCTTCTGAAGAAGTGGTGGAGGTCAAGGACGGCAAAAAGCGAACCTTGACTAAGAAATTTTTCCCTGGATACATCCTCGTGGAGCTGGATCTTCCCGATTCCGGTTGGAAGGTGGTTTGCTCAAAGATTAAAAAGATCCAGGGGGTTACGGGTTTTGTGGGAACCCCGGCGGATAAGAAGCCTCAGCCCCTCAGCGGGGACGAGGCCCGGGCAATTCTGCAAAAATCCGGGGAAATTAAGGGCGAACGTCCGGTCCGCTCCCGTCAGACCTTTGTGGCCGGGGAACAGGTTAAGATCATCGACGGTCCTTTTGAATCTTTTACCGGTACTATTGAAGAAGTGAACCAGGAGAAAAATAAACTCAAGGTTATGGTCGGTATTTTTGGCCGAAACACCCCGGTGGAGGTGGATATCCTCCAGGTGGAAAAGCTGTAATATAAGTAAAAAGATAGAAGGCAGGAGTGAGAAGATTGTGGATAACAAAGCCCCTCTCTCCCAATTTCTAACTTCTCACTTACGATAAAGTAGGAGGGGGCCAAGGCCCCCGTTAGTCCGGCAGCGGCCGGGCATACTACAAAGGAGTACATGAATGGCAAAGAAAAAGATAACCGCCATGATCAAGCTCCAGTGTCCCGCGGGCAAGGCCACTCCGGCCCCGCCGGTGGGACCTGCTCTGGGGCCCCATGGCGTCAGCGCTCCTCAATTCGTCCAGCAGTTTAATGACCGGACGAAAAGCATGGAGCAGGGACTCATTATACCGGTGGTGATCACCGTGTATGCGGATAAATCGTTTACCTTTATCCTCAAAACCCCGCCGGCGGCGGTTTTGATCAAAAAGGCCATCGGCCTTGAAAAGGGTTCCGGCGAATCCCACAAAACCAAGGTCGGTAAGATCCCCCGGGCTAAACTTGAGGAAATCGCCAAATTAAAAATGGCCGATCTTTCAGCCAATGATATTGAAGGGGCTATGAAGATCATCGCCGGAACCGCCCGGTCCATGGGAGTAGAGGTGGAAAAATGAAACGCGGAAAAAAATACCTCGAAAACCTCAAAAAATACGATTCGACCCTTTCCTATGATATAAAATCCGCGCTGGATTTGGTTAAAACCTTTGCGCCCGCCAAATTTGATGAAACCGTGGACCTTTCGGTGAAACTCAACCTGAAAAAAAGCCAATCCGTCCGGGATACGGTGGTGCTTCCCCATCAGTTCCGGGGGGAAAAGCGGATTTTGGTGTTCTGTAAGGCGGAGAAAGAGAAGGAAGCCCAGGATGCCGGGGCCACCTATGTGGGCGCCGAGGATCTTATCGAGAAGGTCCGGGGAGGGTGGCTTGATTTTGATGTGGCGGTAGCTACCCCGGACATGATGAAAGATGTGGGTAAACTCGGTATGGTCCTGGGCCGCCGGGGTCTCATGCCGAATCCCAAGACCGGGACCGTTACCTTTGACCTTAAGGGCGCCCTTTCGGAACTGAAAAAGGGCCGGGTGGAATTCAGGGCCGATAAGACCGGGGTGGTACACCTCGCGGTGGGCAAGGTTTCCATGGACAGCGAAAAGGTCGCGGAAAATATCCGAACCGTGGTTACCGAGATTAAGCGGAAAAAGCCCGCCGACGCAAAGGGTGATTTTATCCGGTCCGTATCGGTGGCTTCCACCATGGGGCCCGGGGTGTGGGTTTCCATAAAGGATGAAGACTAGCCCGGCCTGGCCGGTACTTGGATTAACATGGGGTTGGCATTAACACCCCGGGTTAATTCGATTTAATGTAAGCGGCGATGCCGCCGCTTTTTGGAGAGGTTAGTTATGGCGATAGTCGCTAAGAAAATACAGGATGTGAAGGTTACCTCCATCAATGAACTAAAAGATGTCTTTGGTAAAACCAAAGATTTTATCTTTACCGATTACCGGGGGCTTACGGTAGAGCAAATCACCCTCCTCCGGAAGCAGCTTAGGGCCAAAGAAGCCCAGTATAAGGTGGTAAAAAACAACTTCGCCCGGATCGCCTTTGAGCAATTATCCGCGCCGGATGTGGCGGCCTATCTTACCGGGCCCACGGCGGTGGCGATTTCTCCCAAGGATCCCAATGAGGTCGCTAAAATTCTCCTTGATTTTGCCAAGGAAACGCCGGCGCTTCATATTAAAGGCGGGTTGATGGGGGATACGGTGTACGATGCCGGGCAGATTGAGGCCTTTTCCAAACTCCCCGGCAGGCTGGAACTTATCGCCATGCTTATGTCGGTGATGAACGCCCCTGTCCGGAACCTTGCCACGGCCCTGAACGACATCAACGCCCGGCTGGTTCGTACCATTAAGGCAGTGGGGGATAAAAAGGCCGGTGAGCCGGTTTAAGACGCGGTTAAAAGAACCTTCAGGCTTCGGATGCTGCCGTTCCTGTCGGTTTATATACCCGGGGTTGTTCCCCGGAAGCATCCGGGGGATGCGATATCCCCTTGATGCGCTGTGCCCGTATGGGCGCATATTTTAAGGTATTTTATTGAGGAGAAGATAATATGGCAGCCCTTACTACTGATCAGATTATTGAAGCGATTTCGTCCATGACCGTTTTGGAAGTTTCCGAACTGGTTAAAGCCATGGAAGAAAAATTCGGTGTTTCCGCCGCTGCTCCTGTGGCTGTGGCCGCGGCCGGCGCCGCTCCGGCCGCAGCGGAAGCTGTGGAGGAGAAGACGGAATTCAATGTTATTCTCAAGGCCTATGACGATTCCAAAAAAATCGCGGTCATCAAAGAGGTCCGGGCAGTTACCGGACTTGGTCTCAAGGAGGCAAAGGATCTGGTTGAAGGCGCTCCCAAGCCCCTCAAAGAGAATGTCTCCAAGGAAGAGGCCGCGAAAATTAAGGAGCAGGTCACTGCTGCCGGCGGTACGGTTGAAATTCAGTAGACGAGACAGAAAACAGTTCTTTTTTTCTCTTGAACAAGGGATGAGGCAAAGGATGGTCCCCCGTTTTGGTATTGCCGAAACGGGGGTATATTGTCCTCTAGCCGTCCCGGAGGCTTCCGGTGTTTGCCGGGGCCTTTTTGTAGTTTGGGGGTCAACGCAGCCCCAAAATATCCGTCAGGGTAAAGGCTGCAGCAGGGGGTAATATGGCAAAGGGAAAGACAATGACCCAAAGGACCTATGTGGGGAAGGATATTCAGGATGTGATGGAACTTCCGGATTTGATAGATATTCAGCTCTGTTCCTACGAGCGTTTCCTGCAGCGGGAGTGTTTGCGGGAGCGTAAGAGCCCGGAAGTCCAGGGGCTTGAAGAAGTTTTCAGAACTACCTTCCCCATTGAAAGCCCTAGCGGTGATATGGTGTTGGAATACGAATATTACACCTTGGATGAGGAAAACATCAAATTTTCGGAACAGGATTGTAAACAGAAGGGGCTTACCTACGCGATGTCCCTTAAAGCGCGGATTAACCTGATCTTCCAGCAAACCGGTGAAATCCGTCAAAAGGATATTTATATGGGGGATATCCCCATCATGAGTGAGCGGGGTACCTTCATTATAAACGGGGCCGAACGGGTGGTGGTCTCCCAGATCCACCGTTCTCCGGGGGTTATTTTTAGCCATGAAAAGGGAATTTATTCTTCCCGGATCATTCCCTACCGGGGTTCCTGGCTGGAATTTGAAATAGACCAAAAACGGGAACTGATCTACGCAAAGATAGACCGGAAAAAACGTATCCTGGGAACCATATTTTTGCGGGCTTTGGGATATGAAAGCCGGGAAGCGATTATCCGGGCTTTTTATACCGTGGAAACCCTGGAAGTAAAGGACGATAGGGAGACCAGGGAACGCTTTTCCGGCAAGGTCCTGGCCGCGGCGGTGTGGGTTACTGAAACCGCCGATGACGCCGGTAAAAAGGGGGAGGGGAATACCGGCGAACAGAAAAAACTCTACCGGGTTGGCGAGAAACTACACCCCCATAACGTGGATGAACTCCTGGCCAACGGCGTGACCTCCGTGGAGGTTATCAACTTTGAAGCCCCGGATTCCCTCAATTCCCCGATGCTCCTCAACTGCTTCGAGCGGGAGGAGATCAAATTTCTCAAGGAAGACCCCAACCGGGATGAACCTTCCAAGGAAGACGCCCTTTCCGCGGTTTATTCGGTCCTCATGCCCGGGGAATCCATCACCGTGGATGCCGCTGAAAAGGACCTTTTGGGGATGTTTTTCACCTCCCGGCGTTACGACCTGGGCAAGGTGGGGCGGTATAAGCTCAACAAAAAATTCGACTTTAAACCTCCGCTGGATGAATTTACCCTGACCAAACAGGATATCATCGCTACCATGAAATTCCTTATCAAGGTTTATGTGGGGGATGAAAATATCGACGATATCGATCATCTGGGGAACCGGCGGGTCCGGTCCGTGGGTGAATTAATGGCCAATGCCCTTAAAACCGCCTTTAGCCGGATGGAACGGATCGCCAAGGAACGGATGAGCCTTAAGGAGACCGATACCATTAAGCCCCAGGACTTAATTTCCATTAAGCCCGTGGTGGCGGCGATTAAGGAATTTTTTGGATCCAGTCAGCTTTCCCAGTTCATGGATCAGGTAAATCCCCTGGCGGAGCTGACCCACAAACGCCGGCTCAACGCCCTGGGCCCCGGGGGACTTTCCCGGGATCGGGCGGGTTTTGAGGTTCGGGATGTGCATTACACCCATTATGGCCGGATGTGCCCCATTGAAACCCCGGAAGGTCCCAATATCGGTCTTATCGTGTCCCTGGCAAACTACACCCGGGTAAATGAATACGGCTTCCTGGAAACCCCCTACCGGAAGGTGGCCAATAGGGTGGCCACCAAGGACATTGAGTACCTTTCCGCCATGGATGAGGACCGGTATTACATAGCCCAGGCATCGGCGAAACTGAAACACAACGGTTCCTTTGTGGACGACCAGATCTCCTGCCGCCGCCAGGGGGATTATACCACCCGGGGGCCCGAGGATATTCAATACATGGATGTTTCCCCGAAGCAGATTATTTCGGTTTCCGCTTCCCTCATCCCTTTTTTGGAGCACGATGACGCCAACCGGGCCCTGATGGGTTCCAATATGCAGCGTCAGGCGGTTCCCCTGGTGTTCCCCGAACCCCCCCGGGTCGGAACCGGCATGGAGGGGAAATGCGCCTATGATTCGGGGGTACTGGTCAAGGCCCGCAGGAACGGTACGGTGATCCGGGTGACTGCCCAGGAGATCGTTATGAGGCCCGCCGAAGGGGGAAAACCCAATGCCGCTACCAACGCCGACGGGCTGGATGTGTATCCGCTGATCAAATATCAGCGGACCAATCAGGATACCTGTTACAACCAGCGGCCCCTGGTAAAGACCGGGGATAAGGTCGTGGCCGGCCAGGTTATTGCCGACGGACCCGCCACCCGGAACGGGGAATTGGCCCTGGGCCGGAATATCCTGGTGGGTTTTATGCCCTGGAACGGGTACAACTACGAAGATTCTATCCTCATCTCCCAGCGGGTGGTGAAGGATGATATGTTCACCTCCATTCATATAAAGGAATTTATTACCGAGGTCCGGGAAACCAAATTGGGGCCGGAAAAGATAACCCGGGATATCCCCAATACCTCTGAAAAAAGCCTGGACAACCTGGACGCCGAGGGGATCATCCGGGTGGGTGCCAAGGTCCGTTCCGGGGACATCCTGGTGGGAAAGGTAACCCCCAAGAGCGAAACCGAAACCACCCCGGAATTTAAGCTCCTCAACTCCATTTTCGGGGAAAAGGCCAAGGAGGTTCGGGATTCCAGCCTCCGGGTACCCCACGGCATTGACGGAACCATCATCGACATCCAGCGGCTCAAACGTACCGAAGGGGACGACTTGAACCCCGGGGTGGATGAGGTGGTAAAGGTCCTGCTCGCCACCAAGCGCAAGCTCCGGGAAGGGGACAAGATGGCGGGCCGTCATGGAAATAAGGGGGTTGTGGCCCGGATTCTCCCCGAGGAGGACATGCCCTATATGGAGGACGGTACCCCGTTGGATATTTGCCTCACCCCCCTGGGGGTTCCTTCCCGGATGAACATCGGCCAGCTCCTGGAAACGGAATTGGGCTGGGCGGCCAGTACCCTGGATCAGTGGTTCTCCGCCCCGGTATTCCAGTCCCCTTCCACGGATCAGATCGAGGAAAAACTCAAGGAAGCGGGGCTCCCGGTGACCAGTAAAACCATACTTCGGGACGGCCGGACCGGCGAAGCCTTTGTAAACCCCATTTTTTGCGGGGTGATCTACTTCCTCAAACTCCACCACCTGGTGGATGACAAGATGCATGCCCGGTCTACCGGTCCCTACTCCCTGGTGACCCAGCAGCCCCTGGGGGGCAAGGCCCAGTTTGGCGGCCAGCGTCTGGGAGAAATGGAGGTCTGGGCCCTGGAAGCCTATGGGGCGGCCAATACCTTGCAGGAGCTTTTGACCATTAAGTCCGATGATATGACCGGCCGGTCCAAAATATACGAAGCCATTGTAAAGGGGGAACCCTCCACTACGGCGGGGATCCCCGAATCCTTCAACGTGCTGGTCCAGGAACTGCGGGGATTAGCTCTGGACATGACCATCTATGACGCCAAGGGCAAACAGATTCCCCTCACCGAACGGGACGAGGAACTGATCACCAAGAGCGGCAGTAATTTTTAGGGGGATATGACGATGCGGGATATACAGGATTTCGATTCCATCATGATACGGTTGGCTTCTCCGGAGATGATCCGGGCCTGGTCCTATGGGGAAGTTAAAAAGCCGGAAACCATCAATTACCGGACCCTGCGGCCCGAAAAGGACGGCCTTTTCTGTGAGCGGATCTTTGGAACCACCAAAGAATGGGAATGTTATTGCGGAAAATTTAAGTCCATCCGGTATAAGGGGGTCATCTGTGACCGCTGCGGGGTGGAGGTAACCCACTTCAAGGTGCGCCGGGAGCGGATGGGCCATATTGAGCTGGCCGCCCCGGTATCCCATATCTGGTATTACCGCTCGGTGCCAAGCCGGATGGGGCTGCTTCTGGATCTTCCCATGGCCAGCCTCCGTTCCATCCTTTACTACGAAAAATACGTGGTCATTGACGCCGGGGATACGGATTTAAAACGGATGCAGCTCCTTACCGAGGAAGAGTATATGGAGGCCCAGGAACGGTATGGCGGGGCATTCAGCGCCGGCATGGGGGCGGAGGCGATCCGGACCCTCCTGGAAAACATCAACCTGGACCAAATTGCGTTGGAACTCCGGGCCAAGATGATCGAAAAGGGCGTTAAAAGCGATAAGCGGCTCCTTAAACGGATCGAAATCGTGGAAAATTTTCGGAATTCCAACAATAAACCCGAATGGATGATCCTCGACGTAATTCCGGTGATCCCTCCGGAGTTACGGCCCATGGTACAGCTTGACGGCGGCCGTTTCGCCACCAGCGACCTCAACGACCTTTACCGCCGGGTAATAAACCGGAACAACCGGCTGAAACGGCTTCAGGGCCTGAATGCCCCGGATATCATCATCCGTAATGAGAAGCGGATGCTCCAGGAGGCGGTGGATGCCCTTTTCGACAACTCCAAGAAGAAACGGGTGGTAAAGGGCGCCAGCAACCGGCCCCTCAAGTCCATCAGCGATATGCTCAAGGGGAAACAGGGCCGGTTCCGGCAGAACCTTTTGGGTAAACGGGTGGATTATTCGGGTCGCAGCGTGATCACCGTGGGACCGGACCTTAAGATGTGGCAGTGCGGGCTTCCCACCAAGATGGCCCTGGAACTTTTTAAACCCTTTATCATGAAAAAGCTCGTGGATAAGGATGTGGTGTACAATATCAAAAAGGCCAAGATGCTGGTGGAGGCGGAAACCCCCGAGGTTTTTGCCATTCTGGATGAGGTGGTCAAGGAACACCCGGTGCTCTTGAATCGGGCCCCCACCCTCCACCGCCTGGGGATCCAGGCCTTTGAGCCGGTCCTGGTGGAGGGCAAGGCCATTAAGCTCCACCCCCTGGTATGCCACGCCTTTAACGCGGACTTTGACGGGGATCAAATGGCGGTCCATGTGCCCCTGACCCAGGCGGCCCAGATGGAATGTTGGACCCTGATGCTCTCCGCCCGGAACCTCCTCAACCCAGCCAATGGGAAAACCATCGTGTTCCCCTCCCAGGACATGGTGTTGGGGATCAACTTTTTGACCCGTATCAAGTCAAATGCCAAAGGCGAGGGCCGCCGCTATACCTGTACCGAGGAAATTCTCATGGCCGTGGAGACCAAGTCCCTGGATTGGGAGGCGGCCATTTTGGTAAAAACCCCCAAGCGTCCTGTTTGGGAAAAGGTGGGGGTCGAAATCAAACTGGCGAGGGACGGGCTGGTAAAAACCACCGCGGGGCGGCTGATATTCAACGAAGAACTGCCCCCGGAACTTCCCTTTATCAATTATGAACTTAAGGATAAGGAACTGCGGGCGCTGATCGAATATGTTTTTGCTGAAAAGGGTTCCTGGACCACGGTACGGATGCTGGACGCCATAAAGAACACGGGATATAAATATGCCACGGTCTTTGGGGCCACCATCGGGGTGGATGATATTGTGGTGCCCAAGGAAAAAACCGAGATGATCGACAAGGCCAACAAGGAAGTCGATTCCATCCAGCGCCAGTACCGCCAGGGGCATATCACCCAGGAAGAACGGTACAACCGGGTCGTGGAGGTTTGGTCCAAGACCAACGAGGATCTGACCAATATCATGATGAAGACCCTGGAGGCGGACCGGGACGGGTTTAACTCGGTGTATATGATGGCCAACTCCGGCGCCCGGGGAAGCCGCAATCAGATCCGTCAGCTCGCGGGGATGCGGGGCCTTATGGCCAAGCCCTCGGGGGATATTATCGAGCTGCCCATCCGGTCCAACTTTAAGGAAGGACTTTCGGTGATCGAATTTTTCATCTCCACCAACGGAGCCCGGAAGGGTCTGGCAGATACGGCCCTCAAGACCGCCGAGGCGGGATACTTGACCCGGCGTTTGGTGGATATTGCCCAGGATGTGGTGGTGAACGAGGATGACTGCGGAACCATCAACGGTATTTCTTATTCCGCCATTAAGGAAGGGGAGGATATCGTTGAACCCTTAAGCGAGCGCATTGTGGGCCGCTATACCCTGGAGCGGGTGAAACACCCCATTACCGGGGAACTGATCATCGACGTAAATGAGGAAATTACCGAGGAAATTGCCGCCGCCATTGAATCCGCGGGGGTTGAAACCGTGCGGATCCGGACGGTCCTTACCTGTGAGGCAAAACACGGGGTCTGCCGCCGCTGTTACGGGCGGAACCTCGCCACCAATCGTACCGTGGATATCGGTGAGGCGGTGGGGACCATCGCGGCCCAGTCCATCGGCCAGCCCGGTACCCAGCTTACCATGCGGACCTTCCACATCGGCGGGGCCGCCACCAAGATCAGTGAGGAGAACCGGACTTTCCTCAAGTACCCGGTGTATATCCGGGAGATAATCGGCGCCCATGTGGAGCTTCCAAGCGGAAGCGGCGCTTCCGCGGGCCACTGGCTTTTTACCCGCAAGGGGTACGCCATAATCAATAAGGTGATGAAGGAATATAAGCTTGAGGCCCATGACGAAGTTTTAGTGGAAGACGGCAAACGGATCATCCGGGGAGAACCGATTATCCACCGGGGGACGAGGGACATCCTCTCCACCGAAATCGCCTATGCCATGGTGCAGAAAAAACACCTCTATCTTATCGGTCAGGATCAGAAGATCGAAATACGGAACGGTTCGGAATTTGTGGTTCAAAAAGGGGACGTGGTGGGAGCGGAAAAAACCATTGCCACCTTTGACCCCTTCTCGGACCCCATTATTGCCGAAGCGGCGGGGATTATCAAATATGATGAAATTATCCCCGGCACCACCTTAAAAGAAGAAATTGACGAAGAAACCGGTAATACGGAAAAACGGATCACCGAATACCAGTTGGAAAGCAAACAGCCCCGGATCCTCATTGTGGATGATGAGGGGACGGAATTGGCCTCGTATTTCCTTCCCGGCGGGGCCTATATCCAGGTTGACGAGGGGGAACGGATCAACGCGGGGCGGACCATCGCCAAAACCCTTAAGGAATCGGCCAAGGCTATGGATATTACCAGCGGTCTGCCCCGGGTCAGCGAGCTTTTTGAGGCACGCAAACCCAAGAGCCCCGCGGTGCTGGCCCAGGTTTCGGGGGTTGTCCGTTTTAACAAGGGCATTGTCAAGGGTAAACGGGTGGTGATCATCCAGGACGCCTTTGGTAAAGAGTACAAACACCTTATTCCCATGACCAAACGGCTGCAGGTCCGGGACGGCGATACCGTAGAAGCCGGGGAAACCCTCTGCGTGGGGGCCGTCAATCCCCATGACATCCTGCACATCCTGGGGGAAAGCACCCTTCAGCGTTATCTGATGGATGAGATCCAACAGGTATACCGCCTCCAGGGGGTGTCCATCAACGACAAACACATCGGGGTTATCATCCGCCAGATGATGCGGAAGGTGGAGATCGTGGCGGTGGGGGATACCAAATTCATCTACGGTCAGATGGTGGATAAGTACCGCTTCCACGAGGAAAACAACCGGGTCATCGGCGAAGGCGGACAACCCGCGGTGGCCCGGCCCATGTTCCAGGGCATCACCAAGGCAAGTCTCAACATCGATTCTTTCCTTTCCGCGGCCAGTTTCCAGGAAACCACCCGGGTACTCACCAATGCCGCCATTGCCGGGTCCACCGACTACCTCCGGGGGCTTAAGGAAAACATCATCATCGGTCATCCCATTCCCGCGGGTACCGGCATGAAGCGTTACCGGGCGGTAAAGCTCTTTGACGAGGAGCAGCAGGACCTGGACCTCTATATGCAGGAGATCCTGGAAAAACGGAAACTCGAAACGGTTGCCGAACCGGTGGAAGAGGATTATACGGTGGAGGAAAGCGAAGAATAGCCTGCCAAGGGCTGTCCGTGCCCGGTAAACCGGGCGAAAAATCTGTTCGGACAGCCCCGGTTTTTAGAGGGTTCCTATCAGTTCCAGACTGGGTTTTAGGGTTTTGGCGCCGGGAATCCACTTGGCCGGGCAGGCCTGGTCTCCGTGTTCCGCCACAAATTGGGATGCCTGGACCCGGCGCAGAAGTTCATCGGCGTTACGCCCCACATTCCCCGCGAGTACTTCGTAGGCGACAATTTTTCCCTGGGGATTAATGATAAAACTGCCCCGTTCCGCGATTCCGTCAACCTGGTTGAATACCTCAAAGTCCCGGGCCAGATGTCCGACGGGGTCCGCCAGCATGGGGTATTTAATCTTTTGTATGGTCTTGGAAACATCATGCCACGCCTTGTGGATATAGTGGGTATCGCAGGAAACAGAATAAATCTCACATTTCAGGGCTTTAAACTGGTCGTAGATATTGGCCAGATCCTCCAATTCCGTGGGACATACAAAGGTAAAATCCGCAGGGTAAAAGAAAAATATTGCCCAAGAACCTAATACATCCTTTTTGGTTACTGTTTTAAAAGTATCCATATGGAAGGCCTGCACAGAAAAATCACCAATTTCTTTGTTTATCAGCGACATATAAATCTCCTCATGTTTAAGTGCGGCTGTTTTAAAAAGCAGAATTTGAAACAACCATATACCGTTAAAATTTACTTATCTGCCTGGACATAGTCAAGAAAAATATGAAAAAATACCAGACGCCGGATGCCGCCTTACGGCATAAGCAATGAGGGGGATAAAATACAAGGCTTCGGTTATCCCCCAAGGTATGCCTTTTTTACATCGGGATTTTCCGCCAGTTCCTGGGAAGTACCGCTGGCAAAAATCTCCCCGGTTTTAAGCACATAACCCCGGCCGGCGAATTCCAAGGCTACCTTGGCATTTTGTTCCACCACTAAAATGGTAATATGTTTGACAAAATTAAGCTGCTTGAGGGCGCGGAACATTTCGTACATCAGTTTCGGGGCCAGGCCCATGGAGGGTTCATCCAGCATGATAAAGTTACTCCCGGTCATCAGCGCCCGGCCCACCGCCAGCATCTGCTGTTCCCCGCCTGAGAGCAATTCTCCCCGCTGCTTCCGCCGTTCATAGAGCCGGGGGAAAAGGCTGTAAACCAGGTCAAGATTTTCTCCAATAATGTTCGCCCGGTTGATATCCCGCCGGTGGGGAAAGGACGCGATCTGGAGGTTTTCCGCCACCGAAAGGTTGCCGAAAATATGCCGGCCTTCGGGGACCAGGGCCATCATCTTCTTTTGGATCAACGTGTGGGGTTCGGTCTTGAGGATACTCTCCCCGGCATACCGGATGTCCCCGCCGGACACCACCGGCGCTTCCGGCCGGGGCAGCCGGGCCAGGCTGAGGAGGGTTGAGGTTTTTCCCGCGCCGTTAGCCCCGATAAGGGTCACGATCTCCCCCGTATCAATGCTGAAGGAAATACCGTGGAGGGCTTCGATGTTCCCGTAGGAAACTTTTAGATCCTTTACTTCCAGGAGCATTATATTTCTCCATCCCCAAGGTAGGCTTTAATAACCTCCGGGTTAGTTCTGATTTGTTCAGGGGTACCCCAGGCTATCTCCTTCCCAAAATCAATGACCGAAATATTATGGCAGAGGGACATGATGACCTCCATTTGATGTTCGATCATCCAGATGGTCAGCTTGAAGGTATCGTGGATCCAGTGGATATAATCAATGAGACTTGAGATATCCGCGGTACTTAAACCCGCGGCGGGCTCATCCAGCAAAAGCAAATCCGGCTGCAGGGAAAGGGCCCGGGCGATTTCCACCCGGCGCTGGATCCCGTAGGGGAGGTTTTTCGGGTACTCATCGGCCAGATCCGCCAGGTTGAATACCTCGAGGAGTTCCCGGGCGGAACGGGTGATTTCCGCCTCCCGTTCCCGGTAACGCCGGGTATGGAAAAAGGCGTCCGCCGCGTTGTACCCCAACTGGTAGTGCTGGGAGATACGGATATTGTCCAGAACCGTCATCTCGTTCCAGAGCCGGATGTTCTGAAAGGTCCTGCCTATTCTCATTGCGGCGATTTCGTGGGGCTTCATGGCGTTGATCCGCGTTCCGCCAACAATAATATCCCCCTCGGAGGGAATATAAAAACCGCTCACCAGGTTAAAAACCGTGGTTTTTCCCGCCCCGTTGGGACCGATTAAGCCGGCGATCTCTCCCTTTTTAAGGGAAACGTTGATATCGGTCAGGGCCTGGAGTCCGCCGAAACGGTGGGTCAGGCTCTTAATTTCAAGATGCCGTTCCATGATTCTTGCCTCCGTTGTTGGTTTTTTTAGGCGCTTCATTACCGGTCCGCTTTATTCCCGGAAGAAAATCGCTCAATTCCCGGTTCCCCAGGAGACCCTCAGGGCGGAATTGCATGAGTAAAATGAGCAAGAGGGGGATAAACACCCATTTGAGGATCTGCAGGGGCCTGAGCAATTCCAAAAGAAAGGTGAAAAACACCGCCGAAAGGACCGACCCCGAAAGGGAGCCCATACCCCCCAGGTACACCATCACCATGCCTTCGGTGGATTTCATAATATTGAAGGAGCTGGGGTTAATAAACCCGAGCATGTGGGCAAAGAGCCCGCCGGCAATTCCCGCAAGCCCCGAGGAAAACATAAAGGCCAGGAGCTTCATCCGGTTGGTGTTCACGCTCATAATTTCCGCGGAAATTTCATCGTACCGGATGGCGGAAATTCCCTTTCCCAAAACGGAACCCATCAGGCGTTTGATGGCGATCACGCAGATAATCACAAACAGCATGATCCAGATCAGCATCCAGGGCAGGGGGATAAGGTCGGACATGGCGAAAAGGGTGTTTTTCATCCCCATCAAGCCCCGGCTGGCCCCGACTACCTCGAGGTTATTGATGGCGGTCATAATGATGTAATTTGCCGCGATGGTGATAATCGCCAGGTAATCGTCCCGGGTTTTAAAGGACGGGATAGCTACCAGGATTCCCGCCGCCGCCGCCGCCGCCCCCCCTGCGAGGATAACCACCGGAAAGAGGAAAAGGGCGGTCTGGGGAGGCAAAACCGCCGTCCCGGTGAATTTGTTTTCGGTAAATAAGATCAGGGAAAGCACCGAGGATACATAGGCCCCCACGGCCATAAATCCCGCGTGGCCGCAGGAAAATTCTCCCATATACCCGTTTACGATATTAAGGCTCGAGGCAAAGATGATATTGATGCCGATGGACATCAACACGCTCTGGATATATTGGTTTATCACCCCCAGGGCCGCCAAAACGGTTATGATAATCAGGGAACCGCTGATGATTCCGATGGTCAGCGCCTGGTATTTTTTTCGTGTATACATATAGATGCTTACCCCCTGGTTGTCTCGTTTCACCTGTACGTCTAATGGCTGCGCCATAGGGCCCTCCTATATTTTTGTACTCCGGGGCACCCCAAAAAACCCGGTCGGTTTCAGAACCAAAATGATGAGCAGAATCACAAAAGAAATCAGATCCTTAAAACTGGAGGGGAAAAAAGCGGCAAAGAAGATCTCGATGAAGCCCAGGATGAAGCCGCCGATAAACGCCCCCTTGATGTCTCCGATGCCCCCGACGACCGCGGCGATAAAGGCCTTCCAGCCGATGATGGTTCCCATATAGGGGTCCAATACCGGATAGGACATGCCAAAGAGGATCCCCGCCACCGCCGCGAGGCTTGAGCCCAGGGCAAAGGTGAAGGTGATAACCTGACTCACCGGAATTCCCATGAGGGGAATGGCGAATTTGTCGTATGAAATAGCCCGCATGGACATACCAAACAGGGTTTTTTGCACAATAAATTGAAGGATGCCGAAGACCACAAAGGCCGCAACAATCACCATTACTTTTAGGTTGGTAATGACAATGGGACCTAATTGCCACAGTTGTTTATCGATAATATCGGGAAAACTGCGGGAACTGGCCCCCAGGACCGCGAGGTTTCCGTTTTCAAGGATAAACCCTACCATGAGGGCGGTGATTACCACATAAAGGCGGTTAACCCCCTTTTTCCGCAGGGGCCGGTAGGCGATCCGTTCTATGGTGACTCCCAAGATGGCGGTACCGATCATGGTTAAGATCAGGGTGAGACAAAAAACCGCCCCGCCGTTACCGGCGAGTTTTCCCAAGAGGGCCGTGGCAATAAAAAAAGCGATATAACAGGCGGTCATAAAAATATCGCCGTGGGCAAAGTTAATCAGCCGTAAAACCCCGTAAACAAGACAGTACCCCAGGGCTATCATCGAATAAAAACTACCCCACTGGAGGGCGTTAAGGATATTTTGTAGAAGCGTGGTCAACACAGAAACCTCCAGAGAAGTGAGAAATGGTATAAAGTGAACAGTAAGGAGGGAGAAATTAGAAGCGGGGAGATTTAACTTCTCCCTTTTAACTCCTCCCTTCTCACTCCTTACCTTGCCCTCCTCACTTTTAACTTATTTTAAGCTCGTCACGTACACAAATTCCCCGGTATTGCTGATCCGGACCACTACGGCGTCCTTTTCAGGATCCCCTTCGGCGTTAAAGGTCATCTTGCCGGTGATGCCGTCGTAGTCCCGCAGCGCCGCGATGGCGTTTTTGATATTGTCCCTATCCCGCTGCAGATTGCCCGTGAGCCCGGCGTTTTTGATGGCTTCAAGGACTATCATAATGGCGTCATGGGAAAGGGCCGCTACATCGTCAGGAATATACCCATAGGCGGCGTTATATTCGTCGATAAATTCCTTGGTTTTCCCCACCGCCCCTGCGGCGGCATAGTGGGTGGTAAAATAATACCCCGCTACCGAACCTTTACTCAAGGACCAGAGGTCGGCGGATCCCCAGGCATCGGCCCCCATGATGGGTTTATTCCAGCCGAGGTCCTTGGCCTGGGGTACGACGAGGCCCACAAAGTTGTAGTACACCGGGAGGTACAGCATTTCCGCGTTGGAATTGACGATCCGGGTGAGCTGGACGGAAAAATCCTGATCCCGCTGGCCGAAACTCTCAAAGGCCACCACCGAACCGGGACCATTCAATTTTTCCCAGTTATCCCGGTACAATTCCGCCAGGGTTTTGGAATAATCGTCTTCCAGGTTATAGAGGATCGCGGTCCGGGTAACTTTAAACTGATCCTTGGCAAATTTAGCCGCTACCGGGGCTTGAAAGGGGTCCAGGAAACAGGCCCGGAACACATAGGGCCGGTTTTTGGTAGTATCCGGGTTGGTGGACCAGGCGGACACCATGGGGGTACGGTTGTCGTTGTTGACCTGGCCCGCGGGAATAGCCCGGCCCGACCCTTGAGGACCGATCACCGCCAGAACCCGGTCCTGCTCGATGAGGCGGATGGCGGCCTGAACCGCGGATTCCGCTTTGAGTTCATTATCCACATAAACAAATTCCAAAGGATACTTTTTTCCATTGACCTCAAGGCCGCCCTGGGCGTTGATCTTGTTTTTAATAAGTTCCCCGGCAAATTTACTGCCTTCGCCAACCTTAGGAGAATCACCGGTTAATGGAATATTAAAACCGATCTTGATGGTGTTTTCTCCACCGCCCCCGGCCGCCAGCATGGACAGGGTGAGTAAAAAAAAGATTCCTAGGAAAACAGTAGTTTTTTTCATTCTGTTTCTCCTCCTCTTGTGAGGGGCCTAAACCCCTTTCTTAAATTAAGTCCGGAATAGATCCGGTTTTGCAACAACCTATGTTGCGACTCTACTGTAGGGAAAAATAAAGAAACGATCAAGTATTTTTATACAAAAATCAACGTTTTTTTACCTTTTTTTGGAAAAAAGTGAATATTTATGCATATCCTGATGAGCCGCCTTTACCGGGTAAGGCATGAAACCCGGATACAATACCTTATGAGAACAACATACCCCGCGGCTCTGCCGCGGGGTTGTTGATTTTTTACTTGTCCGGGGGGAGAATGGACAAATATCCGCCGCCTTCCGGCGAGTTCTTTTCCCGGCGGCGATTTTGGTTCTTTAAGGAGGAAGCCTATGTTCATCTGTGATAAAGACCGGGTAAAGGATAAGATTGAAACCTTCGCCCGGTTCGGAGCCACCGGTCAGGGGGGGATAACCCGTTTTTCTTTGTCAAAAGAGGCGATTCAAGCCAGAAACGAGTTTGCGAAGCGGATGAAGGCCCTTAACCTTAAGGTCCGCACCGATGATCTGGCCAATATGTACGCCACGGTTCCGGGGACCGATCCGGCCCTGCCCCGGATTGTCATGGCCTCTCACCTGGATTCGGTGCGGAATGGCGGCAACTATGACGGGGTTCTGGGGGTGATCGCCGCCATGGAGGTGGCTGAGACCATAGTCCGGGATAAAATTCCCCACCGGCATCCCTTTACCGCCATGGTCTGGACCAATGAGGAGGGGTCCCTTTATCTTCCGGCAATGATGAGTTCCGGAATCCTCTGCGGTAAATTTGAAAAGGAGGCCATGCTCCTGTCCAAAAGTCCCGAGGGGAAAACCTTTGGGGATGCCCTAAAGGCCAGCGGCTTTGCGGGGGACCCGGCGAACCGGCTTAATCCCCGGGATTACGCCCTGATGCTGGAACTCCATATCGAGCAGGGTCCTATCCTGGAGGCTAAAAAAAGGCAAATCGGTGTGGTGGAGGGAGTTTTGGGTATGGTAAACTACCGGATAAGCACCCGGGGACAGGCGGATCATGCGGGGACTACCCCCATGTCCTATCGGAAGGATGCCCTTCTGGCCGCCGCGGAGGCCATTAAGTACCTCCATACCGAATTGGATAAACTGGACAAAAATCTTGTGTATACTACCGGGGAACTGGTGGTTCATCCCTGTGTTCATACGGTTATCCCCGATTATGTGGAGTTTTCCCTGGACGCCCGGCATCGGGACCCGGAGGTGATTAAACAGGTGGTCAAGGTAATCAAGGGCCTCCCCAAAAAGCTGGCTAAATGCGCGGTAAGCTACCGGGAAGCCTGGACCCGAAAAACGGTTCTCTTTAACCGGGATCTGGTAACTATGGTAGAAAAAAATGTCAGGGCCCTGGGGTATTCCTCCATGAAGATCTACAGCGGCGCGGGGCATGACGCCCAGTATGTGGCGGAAATGCTCCCCACCACCATGATCTTTGTTCCCAGCAAAGACGGCCACAGCCACTGCGAGGAGGAGTTTACCCCGGTAGAAGATGCCTGGCGGGGGATCAACGTGGCCCTGAATACGGTCCTGGAGGCGGATGCCGTATACCCGGACTTCGCGGGGTTCCGTAAGCTCCCGGCGGATTAGGGGGTATTTCAATATTGCATAAAAATACAAGAAAGTAATATTTTTTCTTGCTTTTTTGTTGTTTATGTATTATTATACTAAAACAGTTTCTTATTATCTATAATATTTTTTTTGGCGCTCAGGTAACGGAAATATCATTATCGCAACGGGGGTTCTGGCATGGTGTATGCGGATGCGATTTTTGTTAATGGAAACATCTATACCCTGGATGATGATAATCCCCGGGCCCGGGCTCTGGCCTTGTGGAAGGGGAAATTTCTGGAGGCGGGGGATCGGGAGGATTGTGAGATTTTTAAAGGACCGGATACCAGGGTCGTTGACCTTGAGGGAAAGACGGTCCTGCCCGGCTTTAACGATACCCATTGCCACCTCTTATCCCTCCGGGGACAGCAGCTATTACAGTTGGATTGTTCTTCCGGTAAAGTAAAATCCATAGACGATATTCTGGGGATCGTTAAAAAAGCCGCAGAGACAACCCCCGAGGGGCAATGGATCCTGGCCGGTTCCCTGGATACGGCGAAGCTGGCGGAAAAACGTCCCCCCACCCGGGGGGAGTTGGATAAGGTTTCCCCCCGGCATCCGGTCCATATCCGGACCCAGTCCTGCCACATAGGGATAGTCAACAGCCGGGGCTTTTCCCTGGCGGGGATCACCAGGGATACCCCCAATCCCCCGGGCGGGGAATTTGAAAAGGACAGCCAGGGGGAGCTGACCGGCATTTGTAAAGAAGAGGCCCATTTTCTTTTTGTTACCGGCATGGGCGGGGCCGGCAGTTTTGTGCCCCCCTACACCCCGGAACAGTACCTTAAAGCCCTGGAACTCAGCAGTAAGGAGTATAACCGGTACGGTATCACCAGTGTGGGGGATGCCCTGACCGGTCCCCCGGAGATCCGCGCCTATACGCAGGCGTATAATTCCGGAACCTTGACGGTTCGGGTGTATATGATCGTCCTGGATATTAACCTCCCCCTGATAAAACAACTGGGCCTCTCCAGCGGATTCGGCAACGAGTGGATCCGGATGGGGGGGATCAAGAGTTTTGTGGACGGCGCCATCGCGGGGCATACCGCCTGGGTCAGCGAACCCTACCGTAACCGGCCGGATTATTACGGGATCCCTACCAAAACCCCGGAGGAAATAGAGGCCCTGGTCATGGAGGCCCACGGGGCGGGGATGCAGATGGAGATCCACGCCAACGGCGACCGGGCTATCGAGATGGTTCTGGATGCCTACGAAAAGGCCCAGAAAGCGATTCCCCGGCAAGACCCCCGGCACCGAATCGCCCATTGTACCGTGGTGAACGATAAAATTCTGGAACGAATTAAGCGTCTGGGGGTGGTGGTTTGCCCCTTTGTCTCCTATGTATGGGAACACGGCGATAAAATGGGGCCCTATGGGGATCGCATTGAACGGATGTTTGCCCATCGTTCCTTTCTGGACCGGGGAATTCCCGTGGGGGCAAGCTCGGATAACCCCTGCGGGACCCAGCACCCCTACCAGGCGCTGCAGGCTATGGTAACTCGGGTCAGCAGTACCGGGGAATCCCTGGGCTTAAACCAGAAAGTGAGCCTGGAAGAGGCCCTTAAAATTTACACCCAGGGAAGCGCCTATGCCACTTTTGAGGAAAACCGGAAGGGAAAACTCTCACCCGGTATGCTCGCTGATTTTATCGTCATTTCCCAGGATCCCTTTACCATCGATCCCTTTGGATTACATGAATTACAGACCCTTCAGACGTATGTAGGGGGTAAGCTGGTTTATGATGCCCGGTAACCGGGGATTATTCATGCTAAGGGGTTTAATACCCGCTGTACGCTTTCTCGTGCGAATTTCAGGGCGAGGTTGTTGATTACGGGGCGGTTTCAAAATCAACCGGGTTTTTAAACCGCCTCTGGGCCTAAAAGTTTTCATAGAAAACTTAATTTGAACTTCGGAGGTTAAGGTATGGAAAAAAAAGTTTATCCTGGCAGAATTTTGTTGTTTCTTTTAATTTTTATCGGTTTTTTGATAATGGAATTTCCCGGTGTTCTTTTTTTTAACCGGATAGACCCTATGATCTTTGGGCTGCCCTTTATCTACAGTTTTACCCTTATCATGTGGGCGATCATGGTGGTTTTGATGTTCATCGGGTACAAAACCAATTGGGGTAAGGGCAAAGAATTTACCGGGAAAGAAATTTAGGAGGACCCTATGCTGCAGACTACGAGCGCTATAATTATTTTAGGTTTGTTTATGTTCATCCCTCTGTGTATGGGGTTTATAGCTAATAAAAAGCTTCTGCCCACTACCGAAGACTTTTTTGTTCAGGGCCGGGCCATGGGATCGGTGGCGGTGTTTTTTACCGTGGCCGCTACCTGGTGGAGCGCCTTTGCCTTTTTAGGTTCCAATGGGTATTTTTACGCCCAGGGGCCGGTCTACTGGACCGCGATTGCCTGGAACCTTCTTTTTGGTTTCCTCTACTATTGGATTGGAAAACGGATATGGTTCTACGGCCATAAAAACAACTGTATTACCGCCAGCGATTTTTTCCGGAAGCTCTACGATTCCCCGGCACTGGCCAATTTGGTGGCCATCGTGATGCTGGTTTTTACCGTTCCCTATCTTCAGATTCAGCTTACCGGCGGGGCTTATCTTATTGAGGTCGCTTCCGGCGGCCTTATCCCCTGGAAGATCGGCGGACTCATCTTTTATGCGGTGATCATCGTGTATGTATGGGCCGGCGGACTGCGGGCGGTGGCCTGGACGGATATTTTTTACGGGGTCCTGTTGTTTTTCGGCATGGTTTTTGCGGGGTTCTACCTGGCCGCCAAGGTTGGGGGTTCTACGGCGCTTTTCCAAACCCTCAGGCAAACGGCCCCGGAATCCTTGACCCTGCCGGGACCCAAGGGGACCTTTGGCCCCATGATGTGGGTCTCCATGTTTGTCATCACCCCCCTGGGTTCCTTTATGGGACCCCAGCTCTGGACCCGGATGTACGCGGTAAAATCTTCCCGGCTCTTTAACCTTATGCCCTTCCTCCTGGGGTTCGCGGCCATTGCGTACATCGGCTCCATGCTGGTGGGTAACACCGGGATCGTGCTGGAACCGGGGGTGGCGGTAGCGGATCAGATCCTGCCGCTGATGCTTTTCAAATACGCCCCCTTTGCCCTGGCTGCCCTGATCTGCGCCGGCGGGGCTGCGGCGGCCATGTCCACGGCCAATTCCCAGATCCACTCCATGTCGGCGGTTTATACCATGGATATTTACCAGCGGTATATCAATACCAAGGCGGATCATAAAAAATTGATCCTCGTCGGCAGGGTGGCTATTGTGGTATTTGCCCTGATCGCCTATTTTATGTCCGTTTTTATCCCCGGCTTCCTGGTAACCATAGGCCTGGTGGCCATGTCCGGTACCGCCCAGGTCTTTGTAGCCACCGTGGGCATCCTGTTCTGGAAACGTTCCACCGCACCCGGGGCCATCGCAGGGCTGGTTGTGGGGATCTTCCTGATCTGTCTTTTTACCTTTATTCCCGCAATCAAGGTTCCCTGGGGAATGCATTCGGGTCTGTTTTCGATTATTATCAATACCGTAGTGTTTATCGTGGTGAGCCTTTTAACGCCCCTCCGTTCCGGGGAGGTTATTAAAGCCCAGGATGCACAAAAAGCCGAATACGAGGAGAATTACGCCTAGTAACGGAACGCCCCCCACCGGGGGCGTTCCCCGGTCTTTTTCCCCCGGTCCGCCTGCTGTACGGCCGGATACGTCCCAATTTACCGCGGCTTTTAGTAAAGGCCGATTTCTCGTGCGGCGGGACCTTAGATTGACTTTTTATTCTATAAGCGGTAAAACCAAAATGACAGCGAGAAATTGAGTTTTTAAAGGAGTTTTTCATGTCCGAAGCGTCAATAAAATCGAACCATACGACATACAATCTGCAATCCTGGTCAAAGCAGCGGGGCCTTAATCCGGTGGTTATTGAAAAAGCGGAGGGGATCTATATGTGGGACCCCTCGGGCAAGCGGTATACCGATATGAGCAGCCAGCTCGTGAACCTCAATGTGGGCCATGGGAATAAGGCGATTATCGAAGCCATCAAAAAGCAGGCGGATCAGTATTGTTACATAAGCCCGTCTTACGCCAGCGAGAGCCGGGGGGAACTGGCGAAATTGTTGATCGAGCTGCTGCCCGACAATATGGGCAAGATCCTCTTTACCAATGCCGGGGCGGACGCCAATGAAAACGCCGTAAAAATAGCGAAGATGTTCACCGGCCGGCATAAGGTTTTTTCCCGGTACCGCAGTTACCACGGTTCCAGTTTCGGCGCGGGGAACCTGACCGGTGAACCCCGGCGTTACCCCCTGGAACCGGGGATTCCCGGTTTTGTTAAATTTTTTGACCCCTATATCTACCGGGAACCGATCAAATTCGCTTCGGAAAAAGAAGCCGCGGACTATTACCTTTATAAACTGCGGGAACAGGTGGTGTATGAAAAACCTGATAGCGTGGCGGCCCTGATTGTGGAAACCGTTACCG
The DNA here is from genome assembly GCA_031282145.1 of Spirochaetaceae bacterium. GTDB lineage: Bacteria > Spirochaetota > Spirochaetia > Treponematales > Breznakiellaceae > JAIRMO01. Next base: position 36,713 of record JAITEG010000260.1, read on the forward strand.
GTTCTAACGGGGTTATCATTCCCCCGGAGGGGTACCTCGCGGGGGTTCGTAAGATATGTGACGAATTCGGGATCCTCCTGATTTGTGACGAGGTGATGATGGGGTTCGGCAGAACCGGGAAAATGTTCGCCTTTGAGCATTACGGCATCAAGCCCGATATTGTTACCTTTGCCAAGGGGGCGACCTGCGGTTATGTCCAGCTTGGCGGGGTCGCGGTATCCAAAACCATCGCCGCCTATTTTGACGACAACCTCCTTTCCTGCGGCTTAACCTACTCGGGCCATCCCCTGGCCTGCGCCGCGGGGATCGCCTGCGTTAATTTTTATAAAGAAAACAGGATCATCGGAAACGTGCAAGAGCGGGGCGCGGAACTGACGGCGATTTTTAAAACCCTCAAGGAAAAACATAAGACCGTGGGGGATGTCCGCAGTATCGGCCTTATGGGGGCGGTGGAACTGGTCAAGGATAAGGCCACCAAGGAACCGGTGGTCCCCTATGGTAAGGATCCCGAGGGGGTGATGAAGAAGATTAACGGCCAGTTGGCCGCCAAGGGCTTTATGACCTACACCCACGAAAACATGATCCTCGTCGCCCCGCCCCTGATCATAACCAGGGAACAACTGGCTGAGGAGCTGCAAAAGCTCGACGAGGTTCTGGACGCGGTAGACCGTATGTTTTAAGGAAACTTCGTTTTAGCCTTTTACTGCTCCGGCGGCGACGGGGCGTCGCCGAATATGTTCAGCGCGCTAGCCTTTCACGGCTCCGGCGGCGACGGGGCGTCGCCGAATATGTTCAGCGTGTTAGCCTTTTACTGCTCCTGCGGCGACG
>JAITEG010000074.1 GCA_031282145.1 Spirochaetaceae bacterium
ATCTATGCTGCCTGTCAAGTAGGCTTACGGGGTTACCTTGCCTGCCGCATCCTCTCTCAAAATGGTTTTGACTGTTATAACTTGAGCGGCGGGTACCGGCTTTACCGTACTATCTTTGGCTCGGATAATGCCGGCATGAGAAATTTTTATTGTTTATAACTATTCTCTCTTGTTCGCCGGTGGTCCCGGGCCTCCGGGCCGGGGCAATGCCCTGCCGGGGCCATCCATGGCCCCTTTCCCTCCCATTGGTCGGCGGGCCTTGCCCTTCGAACCCGCACCATCGGGCAAAAGAAAGACCGTCCTTTCGGACGGCCTTTCTTGCTCCCCCGCGCGGGTTCGAACCACGGACCCAGTGGTTAACAGCCACTTGCTCTGCCAGCTGAGCTACAGGGGAATAAATAATGACTTTCCTAAAACCAAACGAGCTTTGGGAAAACTCAGTATGGAATCTACTATACTTATTCTTCATCACCTTGTCAAGACTTTCGCATTGAATTTTTTAACAAGAATTTCTATAATGAACCGTTCACCGTACAAGATATTTTGGAAGCCTCATAAAGGAACATAAGGAGGGAAAAAGTGGCATGTTTTTATATGTCCTTAAACGGTTTTTTTTATCCCTGATTACCATCCTTTTTGTCATTTGTCTAACCTATATCCTGATGAATACCGTCCCGGGAGGGCCCTTTTTGGGAGAAAAAGCCATCTCCCCCCGGGTTTTAGCCGAGTTGGAGGCCAAATATGGCCTTGATAAACCCCTGCCTATCCAAGTAAAGAACTATATCCTCTCTCTCCTCAGGGGAGATATGGGAGTTTCTCTTAAAATGCAGAAAAACCGGCCGGTATTGACCATCATCGGCGAGATGTTCCCGGTTTCCGCACGGATTGGGATCATCTCCTTAACTTGGGCGTTAGTGGCCGGAGTGAGCCTGGGATGCCTGGCGGCTTATACCCGGGGCCGCTGGCAGGACAGCCTTTTACAGATTATCACCACCGCGGGGATCGCCTTCCCCAATTTTGTGTCCGCCACGGTACTCCTCGTCTGTTTCGCCGGCGGGGTGTTCAAAATCTTTCCCACTACGGGCCTCAGCCGGGGGGCAATCAGTTATGTACTCCCCTGTTTTACCCTGGGGCTTACCCCCATGTGTTCCATCGCCCGGTATACCCGTTCCTCCATGCTGGAGGTTTTAGGCAAGGAATACATTAAAACCGTCCGGGCCTATGGACTCCCGGTTCCGGTACTGATCTTTAAGCACGCCCTTCGGAACGCGCTGATCCCGGTAGTTACCTACCTTGGGCCCATCACCGCGGTCATATTAACCGGTGGTTTTGTGGTGGAAACCGTGTTCAATATTCCCGGCCTGGGGCGGTATTTTATCCAGAGCATCAGTAACCGGGATTATCCCCTGATTATGGGAACCACCATCTTTTTTGCGGTCCTGGTGATCATCATGAGTTTTACCGTGGACGTGTTGTACAAATTCATTGATCCCCGGATACAGTTTTCCAACGAGGAGATATGATGATGGAAAACCCCTTCCCTCCGGGCGCTTTTGAGGAAGCTTCAGCAGAGGAAAAACGAGCCTTTATCCCCCAGCACCAGAGCGTTTCCTATTGGAAAGACGCCTGGCGGCGGCTTAAAAGGAACTATACCGCCATGGTTTCCCTGGGGGTTATCCTCTTTCTCATCCTTTTTGCCTATCTGGGGCCTTTTTTTATCCCCTATCATTACGACGAACAGGTCCGGGGCAGTTCCAATCTGGCGCCCCTGCAATACGCCGAAACCGAGTTTGAGCGGATAGCCGGGGGAGAAACGGTTTTTCCCCACCTCTTTGGGACCGATACCCATGGCCGGGACACCCTGGTCCGGATAATGTACGGCACCCGGGTTTCCATGCTTATCGGCATCATGGCCGCAGTGTTGACCCTGGTTATCGGCGTACTTTACGGTTCCATATCGGGTTACCTGGGGGGCCGGGTAGACCTCATCATGATGCGGATCGTGGATATCATCTATTCGGTTCCCGATGTACTGGTGGTACTCCTTTTGGCGGTAACCCTCAAACCCCTTCTCTCCGGTTTCGCCGATGCCAACCGGACCACAGCCCTGGGGAAACTCGTTATTGTGCTGGGACCCAGTATCATCGCCATCTTTATGGCCTTTGCCCTGCTTTACTGGACCACCCTGGCCCGGATAATCCGGGGGCAGATCCTCCAGCTCAAGCAGCAGGAATATGTCATTGCCGCCCGGGCCCTGGGCGCGTCGAATCGGCGGATCATCTTGAAACACCTGCTCCCCAACTGTGTGGGTCCCCTGGTAGCCGCCACTTGTCTGCAAATCCCCATCGCTATCTTCCTGGAATCTTTTCTTTCGTTCCTGGGGGTAGGGGTTAACGCCCCCATGACAAGCCTGGGTTCGCTGGCATCGGATGCCCTGGGAGGCATGTATACCTATACCTACCGGCTGATCATTCCGGCGGCTATTTTAAGCGTCATGATCCTGTCCTTTAATATTTTTGGAGACGGCCTGCGGGATGCCCTGGATCCGCGGCTTAAAAAATAGGAGGGCCCGTGTCAGCGGAAAAATTACTGGAAGTACGGGACCTGCGGGTTTCTTTCTTTACCCCCGTGGGAGAAGTGAAGGCCGTGGGGGGTATTTCCTACAATCTGAATTACGGGGAAGTGATGGGGATCGTAGGAGAGTCCGGATCCGGGAAAAGTGTGGAGGCCTATTCTATTATGGGAATCCTGGAATCCCCCGGACGGGTAATGGGCGGTTCGGTGTTTTTTGAGGGACAGGACCTCTTTGCCTTAGGTCCCCGGGTTATGGAAAAATTCCGGGGCAGCCGGATGAGCATGATCTTCCAAAACCCCATGGAAAGCCTGAATCCGGTATACACCATCGGGAACCAGCTTATGGGGGTATTCCGGCAGCATAATCCGTCGGCGGCCGCGGCCAAGGCCCGGGAGCGGGCCTTGGAGATGCTGCGGCTGGTGGGGATCACCAATCCCGAACGACGGATGAAGCAGTATCCCCATGAACTTTCCGGGGGGATGCGCCAGCGGGTGATGATCGCCATGGGCCTTATCTGTGAACCCCAGCTGCTTTTCGCCGATGAGCCCACCACGGCCCTGGACGTTACGATCCAGGCCCAAATCCTGGAACTGATGAAATCCATCCAGGAAAAAACCCGGATGGCGATTATCTTTATTACCCATAACCTGGCGGTAATCGCGGAGATCTGCGATACCGTGTCGGTGATGTACGGGGGGTATATCGTGGAACAGGGGACCGTGGAGGATATTTTTTACCGTTCCGCCCACCCTTATACCCAGGGACTGCTCCGTTCCATGCCCCGGCTCGACGAGGCGCCGGGGGAACGGCTCATCCCCATTGAGGGAAGTCCCATCAATATGCTGGAACCTAACCCGGGCTGTCCCTTTGCACCCCGGTGTAACCGGTGCATGAAGATCTGCCTTACCCGGTTTCCTCCCCAGAGCATCATCCACGAAAATCACCGGATCTATTGCTGGCTTCCGGCGGCTATGCCGGCCGCGCAATTAAAAGGATCTCCACCATGAATAATACCCCCCTGGTACATTTGGAAAATCTTAAAAAATACTTTCGGATCAAGGAAAGCTGGGGAAAGGTAAAGTACATCCACGCCGTTGAATCCGTGCCCCTGGACATCAAGCGGGGAGAAACCTTAGGCCTCGTGGGGGAATCGGGTTGTGGAAAAACCACCCTGGGCCGGACCATTTTGCGGCTCTATGAACCCACTTCGGGGAGGATCTTTTTTAAGGGAGAGGATATCACCCACGCGAATATGCTTCCCTTGAGAAGAAAAATGCAGATCATCTTTCAGGACCCTTCCTCTTCCCTAAACCCCCGGATGACTGTGGGGGAGATTGTGGGGGAACCCCTGGACATTCATAAGCTGGCCTCCTCCCGGGGAGAACGGAAGGAGCGGATCAAGGGCCTTCTGGAACGGGTGGGGCTGAACAGCGAACACGCGAACCGTTATCCCCACGAATTTTCCGGGGGCCAGCAGCAGCGGATCGGTATTGCCCGGGCCCTGGCGGTGGAACCGGAATTTATCGTCTGCGATGAGCCGGTTTCCGCCCTGGACGTATCTATTCAGTCACAGATTGTGAATATGCTGGAGGATATGCAGGCTGAATTGGGGCTCACCTACCTTTTTATCGCCCACGATATTTCGGTGGTACGCCATATTTCCCGGCGGATCGCCGTGATGTATTTGGGCCACCTGGTGGAATTGGCCGAAAGCTACGAGCTTTACCAAAGCCCCCTCCATCCCTATACCAAGTCCCTGCTGCAGGCGGTCCCCATCCCGGATCCGGCCCTTACCCGGTCCCGGAAGCGTACCATCCCGGAGGGAGAAATTCCCAGTCCCATGGAGACCCCGCCGGGCTGCCGGTTTCACACCCTGTGCCCCGCGGCGAAAAAACAATGCGCCGAGGCGGTTCCGGAACTGCGGGAAGTATCCCCAGGTCATGGGGTGGCCTGTTTTTTATATAGCGAATAATGCGCCTTTCCCAAAACCCAACCGTTTTGAAAATGGCCTTATTATATATTTTTTTAGGAGGATATCTATGAAAAAGAAAACAGCTTTCGTATGTCTGGTTCTTTTATTAACCCTGGGTTTCTTAAGCTGCGGCAAGAGCGGCGGTAACGAAACCACCCAAACCCAAACAGCGCCGACCCAGATCACCCTGGTATTCGGATCGGAACCGAATACCATCGATCCCGCCCTTAATTCGGCGGTGGACGGGGCTATTTATCTCAGCCATGCCTTTGAGGGGCTCTACAAATATGTGGACAACGGTCAGGGCCGCGCCCAGGCGGCTCCCGGCCAGGCGGCAGGCGCCCCCCAAAAGACGGTAAACCCCGACGGGACCGTGGTGTATGTGTATACCCTGCGGGATAACCTCAAATGGTCCGACGGCAAGGCCCTGACCGCCGCCGACTTTGTCTACACCTGGCAGCGCCTGGTGGATCCCACTACGGCCGCGGATTACAGCTACATGATCGACATGGTTCAAAACGCCAACGAGATCATGGCCGGGGAAAAGGACAAGAGCGAACTGGGCATCCGGGCGTTAAACGACAAAACCCTGGAGGTCTCCCTGACCTACGACTGCCCCTTCTTCGACGAGATAGCCTGTTTCCCTGCCACCTTCCCGGTCCGGCAGGATGTTATTGAACAAGCCGGAGATCAGTGGACCTTCAGCCCCTCCACCTATATCAGCAACGGCCCCTACCGCCTGACCGAATGGGTCCATAACAGCTACCTGCTCTTTGAGAAAAATCCCAATTACTACGCCCCGGTAGCGGAGGGTCCGGACAATCTCCGGTTTGCCCTGATGGATGACGACAATGCCATGCTCGCGGGCTTTAAAAGCGGGGAACTGGACTTTATCGAGCAGGTCCCGGTGGATGAAATCCCCGCCCTCCTCGCCTCGGGGGAACTTAAGATCGCCGATTACCTGGGGATCTACTATGTCAGCATCAACACCCAGCGGCCCCCCTTTACCGATGCCCGGGTGCGGAAGGCTTTCACCCTGGCCATTGATCGGGATTACATCATCAACCAGATCACCCGCACGGGAGAAAAACCCGCCTCAGGCTTTGTGCCCGCGGGCACCTCCGACGCCACGCCGGGAAGCGATTTCCGCCGGACCGGCGGGGATTATTACAGCGTCAACCCCGCGGATTACCAGAAGAATGTGGAGGAGGCCCGGCGGCTCCTGGCCGAAGCGGGCTACCCCAACGGCGCGGGCTTCCCGGTGGTGGAATATATCTACAACACCAACGACCGGCACCGGGCCATTGCAGAGGCCCTTCAGGATATGTGGAGCACCAGCCTCGGAATAACCGTTACCTTGAGCAACCAGGATTGGGCGGTGTTCCTGGACACCCGTAAAGTCGGCAACTACAGCATTGCCCGGGACGGCTGGATCGGGGACTACAACGACCCCATCAACTTCCTGGATATGCACGTCACCGGCGGGGGGAACAACAACTCCCAGTACGCGAACCGCGAATATGACCGGCTTATCGCCGCGGCCAAGGGGACGGCGGTTCAGGCGGACCGGATGCGCTATCTCCACCAGGCGGAGGATCTCCTCGTAGGCGCCGATTACGCGGTAGGCCCCATCTATTTTTACACCCAGCCCTACATGATGAACCCCGCCTTGAGCGGCATGTACTACACCCCCCTGGGGTACTTCTTCTTTACCAACGTGACGGGCGCGAAATAAGAGCGCAGCCTCAAGGAAACCCCGGGCAATCCGCCCGGGGTTCTCCCCGGATTTTCTGAACCCCCGGTTGGAGTTTTTATGGAAATAGATTTAGACAAAATCCGGACGTTTTTTTCCGCCGACCGTTTTGCCGCGGAGGCGGGAATCGTGATCGATTCCGTTCGGGAGGATCAGGTGGAATGCAGCATGGAAATCACCGGGAAACACCGGAACGCCGGCGGCGCGGTCCAGGGTGGGGCGATTTTTACCCTGGCCGACTTGACCTTCGCGGTCCATTCAAATCTGGAACTGGTCTGCGGCGTTGATAAGGGTATCACCGTGGGTCAATCCTGCAGTATTTCTTTCCTAAAAAGCACCCGGGGCAGACGCCTTATCGCCCAATCCGTCTGTCTTTCCCGGGGAAAAAATATCTCGGTATACCGCATCACCATCAGGGACGATCTCGGCGCCCTCATCGCGGAGATGCATGGCAACGGGTTTACCACAGCCAAACGGTGAACCGGAAATCGGCGGGCTGAACCCTTCGATTCCCGGCGTCTCTGGATGTAGATTACCTCTTCAGCCAAGATCGGGAATCCCCTCCAGCCGTCGACATCCTGTCTCCGGCTTCCGGGCCGGGGCGCTCACTGGCGACGCACATCCTGTGCGCCTTCCGCTCCGCGCGTTCGCGTCCTTCGATTCCCGGCATATTTGGGTATATGTTGTTTTTTTAGCCAAGATCGGGAATCCCCTCCAGCCGTCGACATCCTGTCTCCGGCTTCCGGGCCGGGGTTCAGCCCTGCCGGGGCCATCCCTGGCCCCTAATCCTCCCTTTGGTCGGCGGGCTGAACCCTTCGATTCCCGGCATTTTTGGTTGTAGATCACTTCTTCAGCCAAGATCGGGAATCGAACCCGAGACCTGCGCATTACGAGTGCGCCGCTCTACCGACTGAGCCATCTTGGCGGAACCGTCTGAAACGGCTTAGAGGTATTATATTGACAAAAATGAAAAAGAACAAGGGCAAACCGATCCTCGTTACTTGATCAATAGCCCTGCCGCCAGGGAAGGAATGGAGATAAAGTTCCCCACGGCGCCGCCCAGGCTGGAGAGGAAAAAAACCAGCAGGGCCCGGGTGATGCGGTTCCGGTATATACCCCTGAGGCTGGAGATGTCCTCGGAGATGGTTTCGGCATCGGTGACCTTGGGTTTACGCAGGGTGGCCTCGGTGATTCCCGAAAAAAGTCCCACCCCGATAAAGGGGTTAATGGTGGCTACCGGAGCGCCCAGAAAAGAAATCAGAATCGACAGGGGATGGCCCAGGGCGATGAGGGTTCCCAGGGCGGCCAGGGAGCCGTTCCATAAAATCCACTGTAACAGCATGGTAAGGCTCTTCTGGGGACCGGCAAAGAAAAAGCCCGCCAGAACCAGGGCGATGATCAGGCCGGGAAAGATCCAGCCTGAAAGTTTTGAAAAAAAGGACTGGGATGGTATGACATTCAGTTCCGACACATCCTCCCCCTCTTCCCCGGCGGCGATCCGTTCCAGGTGGGCCTTGAGCCCCAGCATATGCCCCGCCCCGATCACCGCCGCGGTTTTGGTTCCCCCGGCCGCCCAAATTTTCGCCGCCAGATACCGATCCCGCTCATCGATCAGGGTTTCCTTAACCGAAGGAAGGTAATCCGCCAGCTCCGCCATCATACCGTCCAGCTCGCTGCGGTTTTTCAGATTTTCAATTTCCTTTTCACTGAGTTTCTCCGTGGTAAAGGCGCTGGATAAAAGAGAAGCCAGAAGCTTACATTTACTCCACAGGCCGCAACGGACCCAGGCCCGGCGGAGGGTAATTTGCACTTCCCGGTCACAAAATGAGTACGGAAGCCCCAATTCCCGGGCGGTTTCCACAGCGACCTTCATTTCTTCCCCCGGCTTTACCCCCAGTTCCTGTCCCAGACGGCGCTGGAACCCGGAAAGCACGAGGTTTGCCATAAGAAGAAACCCCTTACCTTCTTTAAAAATCTTAACCACATCGAGTTTTTTCCAGTTTTCCTCTTGGGAAATGGAAGCGTACCGCTCCTCGTCCAGTTCAACGCAAACCATGTCGGGTTTTTCTTCCCGGATAACCCGGCTTACCTCGGCAACGCTTTCTTTTGAAACATGGGCGGTTCCTATAAGAATAATTTCCCTGCCCTTCAGGGTGATGGTCATAATGGATACTCCTGCATACATAAATCCGGTATAGGGGGGAGAAACCGGCAAAAGGTTTGACGGTTCATTAAAAACTGCCCCCGTTTCTTTTTTCCAAAGCCCACTCATTCAGACGCCATTCCAGAATATACTTCCGGTTAAGCTCCTGTACCTGAAGGAAATACCGGTCCGCCAGATTTTTGTTTCCCCGGATATCGTAATATTCCGCCAGATAGTAGAGCATCTTGGCCTTGGTATCCACGTCCCGTTCCCGGTCTATACGAATGGCCACATCGTTATCCCCGGAAAGGTCATAATACAGCCGAAGTATATACCACGGTAAGGTTTCCCGTTGAACCCTGCGCAGGGCCTGTTCCAAAAACTGCCGGGGGTCCTGGGGCTTTCCCGCCCGCATCCAGTTCATGGCGGCAAGGAGGGCATAGGTCCATTCCTGGGGAGCCTTTTTATAGGCCTCCGTAAAGGCATCCCGGGCTTCTCCCCAAAGGCCCTTCCGCATCTTGTGAAGACCAATCCCCTCAAAGGCAAAATAATATTCCGGATTTAACCGGGCCAGGATGATATAATCCTTCTCCGCCCCGTCATAGTCCCCCAAATCATCCTTAATACCGGCGCTGTACACATAGGCTACAAACGAATCGGGGTTCAAGGTAATGGCCCGGTTAAATTCCTCCAGGGCTTCCGGTTTCCGGTTAAGATCCAGCAGTACATTCCCCCGGTCACAGGCTATCCAATAATTGTCCTTCGCCAATTCCTTGGCCTTATTCAGGTCTTCCAGCGCCTGGTTGGGATAACCCGCGTCCCGGTAGATCCGGGCCCGCTCACTCAAGCCCAGGGGCCATTGCGGGTAGAGGCTCACCACCTTGTTGAGGAGGGCCTCCGCCTCCGCGGGTTTCCGTTCCCGCCGGTAGATATCCGCCCGGCCCATCAGGGCATCCCGGTCTTCGGGAGCAGCCGCCAGGGCCCGGTCAAAATAGGATGCCGCGGTTCGCAGGGATCGGGTCTGCAGGGCCATATTCCCCAGGGTATTCAGCGTCCGGACATGGGCGGGATCGGCCTTGAGGATCCGGTCCAGCAGCGCCCGCTGTTCCCGCTCCCGTCCGGAAACCGCTTCTATCGAAGAAAGCATAAACAACGCCTCAATATTCTCAGGTTCTCCGGCGATGACCCCCTCGACTATCTCCCGTCCTTCCCCGATACGGTCCGCGGAAATGAGGATCGCGGCTTTTATTAAACGGAACGCGGCGGTTTCAGCCTCGGCAGGATCAATTTCCTCAAAAAGGGCCAAAGCCCCGTCGTAATCCCCCCTTTCCAGGAAGACCGTCATCCGGGTCAATATTCCCTGGGTGGTCAATTCCTCCGGTTCCGGAACTGGTTCCTGCGGAACCGGCTCCGGCGGGACCAGAACTGGTTCCGCGGGGGGGACCGCCGGGGGAGGAGCGGAGGGACATGAAATCAAGCTTACCAGCATGAGCCCCCCCAGGAAGAAGGACCACACCATTCGGCGCCGGGAAAAACACAAAAATTTTAATAACCCGTTGTTCATATTCATTGGACTCTATATTATACAATCATTTCTGAATTAACAAGTTGAATTTATAGTATCGGATAGATTATGCTTAATATGATGAAAAAACTTATATTTCCCCGGATTATCGCCCTTATTCTAATTTATGGGGTGATTTTTTTACTTCTCGTGATGATACAGTTTACCCGGCAAGGAGCTTTTACCCATACCGTAGGGAATATTACCATATCCGGCTATTACCGGGAACCACCAAACCCCGGCGTCTCTTTGGCTTCCGGCGAATACTTGCTGACCAATGGGGTCAGTGTTTTTTTTGGGGGTATTGAATTTCGTATGGACGACGGCAGCGGCCTCGGGTTTCTGTATGAAAATGGGACTAGGGAAGAAGTGCTCCCCGAACAAATGGTTTTGTTCGAAGACGCGGCCTCTTTCAAGTTTCCCGGTGGGTCGGAACTCTATTTTTCCACCCGCTATACCGGGGGAATGCCGGAATTGCAGATCAGCGGCCTCTTGAGCGATCCTGTTCAGCGCCTGGAATTGCCCTATCGGCCCCTGCGGAATTCCCAGATCCGGGAATCCAGTGACGGAGGGCTTTTGGTTACCGCCAAGGGTATTGATTACACCTTTGGGGAAGCGGAGATCGATGCTAAGTCCCGGATCCTCAACCTTTACGCCGGAGGAGCCGCGGTTTCTTACCAGCCGGTTTTGGAAAATAAAAGCTTTATCCCGGATGAATTGGTTATCCCCACCGCCCTGGACATCTATGAATACGAGGCGATTATGACCCAGTGGCAGGATCGATCCTTTACCCTGTGGAGCCAGGCCGTGGGCAGTACCACTGACGAAGGTCTGGTGACCGCCTATCTGGGGGAATCAATCCGGCGGGGCGCCTATAAGGCGGCGGTTGCCTCCGTATCCGCGGGCTTTCTGAACGGGGATCGCAGGACCTTTGAATCTTCGGTATACCTGGGACGCTTGGATATAGGACTGCGTTCGATTTCCGCCTATGAACGGGACAAGGTAAACCGCCTCTCCCAGCTGATTAATGAAAAATCCCCAAATTTTTTACAGGAATTCCATGTTTTTGAATACCTGGAGATACGACACAACCTGCCCCTTATTGAAGGGGGCGTTGAAATAGTCCGGGCCCTGGATCCGTCCACCCTGTCCCTGGATATAACGGCGGGCATCCTGGAGGGGTGGCATGATTGGCGTTTATACCGTTCCGCTCAGGAAAACCCCTTTGACCGGCTTTTAGATCAGGCCTGTTTCGTTATTTCCAGCGGGGCAAAAAAAAGCCCCCAGGGGGACCGGTTGTTTGTATTTTCCGGGGCTGAAGCAAATACGGAATTCAACCTCCGCCTGGGAAAAGCCCTGGCCCTCTACGGGGAAGCCGCGGGGAATACAACCTGGGCGGCCCTGGGGCGCTCCCTTATTTTGTCTACCCTCTCGTTCATAGATCCCGCGGGGATGCTGCCGGAGACCCTCATCATATCCAACCAGGGGGATATCATAGAAAAACCCCAAAGCGGACGGTTGAATTCCGCCCGGCTTTACCGGCTCCTCACCACCGGGACCTATCCCCAGGCGGTGAACATCGGTTCTTCCTCGGGGGGCATCTGGGCCTGGACTATCGCCTCCGTTTCATCGGTTCAGGAAAACAACATTATGGATATTGCCGTATCTTTTCCCGAGGGAGAGACCCACTATATGATAATCCGCGGAATCCGGCCTTTTTCTAAAATTCAGCTTTACGGCATTGATTACCGTACGGATCCCCAATTTGAACGTTACGATTCTTCGGGCTGGTCCTATTCATCTTCGGAACAGACCCTGCTGCTTAAAATGCGGCACCGTTCTTCGGTGGAACACATCAGAATCTTCTCCTAACTATAAACCGGGTTCGGTTAATTCATGGCCCGCGCTGTCCATAAACTGGGCCCGTTCCTCATCGTTGTCGGCGATGATGCTGGCCGCCAGGAACCGGGCCACCACGGTTTCGGTGGTATAGGCCCCCATGGGAACCGCCCCCCCCCGCCAAAGCTCCCGGGAGGTGGTATAACCGGCAAAATCCACAATTCCCTCCTGCTGGGAACTGCAGTAAAACCGGGCGCCCCGGCGTTTTCCCGCGGTAAAAACCCGTTTCAGGGAATAGGGCCCCTCCCGAAAGCCCGCGGTTCCGGTGTCATATAATTCCAGAAAAAAGTTTTTCACCCCCTTATCCATGAGGTACCCCAGATAATCCGAACGGAGGCCGGGATAAATCCGGATCACGCACATGGAATTAACCGCCTCTTCCAAAAGCTGGGACAAAACATACTGATCCGCCTCCAGGGGACCGGTGAGCAGGGAGGTACCGGAAAAGATCGGCTCCCCCATATTCCAGTTTCTGAATCCGTCGGTGCCTATCCGCTCAAATTTAAGGTTAAGGGGGGACAGAACCTTGCCCCCGTGAACCACATATACCCCCTTGGGTTTACTTAACGCCAGGGCCACCGCTTTTTTCATGGTCCGGACCGCCTCCGGGGAGGCCCCCGGCGGGGTGGAGGATGCCGCCAGGACTATGGGGACCCCGGCATCGGCAAAAAGCCAGTAGAGCAAGGGGGCCGTGTACGGCAGGGTGTCGGTCCCATGGGCCACGACGATCCCGTTGGCGGTTCCCGAATTGAGCTTGCCGGCGATAGTTTCGATAAGAACCGCCCAATCCGTGGGGACAATTTCTTCCGAAAGGAGCCGCCCCACCTGAATGGACTCAAACCGGACCTTGGATGCGTCGTTATTCCCGCTTTTTATCAAAAGCTCCCGGAGCACCTGCTCGTCCCCGCTTTCCACCGCCCCATCTTCCCCCACCATGCCGGAGATCGCCCCTCCCAGGGATAATACATACACCAGGGAAACCGAAAGCTGCTCCTTGAGGACCTCTTTCACCAGAACCGGTTCCGCCAGACCCGCAGTCTCCTTCATGATGATGCCGGTCAAAAACTGGATAGGACCCGCATCCCCTTCCCGAATCCGGCGTACCTCCTGGGGATTGGCCGCTATCACGGAACTTACGATGGGTTCAATTGCGTTCCGGTCGGTAATCTGTTCCCAGTCCCGTTCCTTGATAATGAGCTCCGGGTCCCGGTTTTCTTCCAGCACCGCGGTGATCGCCTGTTTCGCGAGGCTTCCGTGGATCCGCCGCTCCTTAAGCATGGCAAGGATCGCGGAGAACCGTTCCGGGGTCAGGGGCGCCTCGGAGAGGGTAAACCCCAGGCGTTTACACTCCTTTATCAGGTAGGAAGCTATCCACTGAGCCGCTTCCCGGCTATCCGCCCCCAGGGACAAGGTTTTTTCATAATAATCGGCCCGGCTCTTCTCGTCACAGATAAATTCCGCCTGATGCAGGGTAAGCCCCTGGGCCGCCATGAGCCGGTCCCGCCGGGCTTCGGGTAATTCCACGGTAAAATTGTCCAGGGCCTCCAGAATCTCCGGGCCGGGGACAAAGGGCGGAAAGGCCTCGACCGGAACAAACCGGGGAGTTTCCTCGTTGAGCCGTATCTGAAAGGGCTCGGTGGTGTTTTTTGCCTCGTTCCATAAGCGGCTTTCATAAATCACGGTACCGCCCTGGGTAATAATCTCCTCCTGCCGGGTAAGTTCCGCGTTAACCGCCTTGGTTACAAAATTAAAGGAATTGAGGTTCCGCAGCTTAACAAAATTCCGGGGTATTTCCGGGTAGGGCGCGATAGCCACATAGGCATTGCAGCGGATGAAGCTCTCCAGGGGAGAACCGGGGATAAGCTCCAGATACTGGATCCGCCGGCGCAGATCCGATAAAAAGACCTCAGCCTCTTCACCGATTTCCAAATCCGCCGCGGTTTTCAGCCGGAGGCTCGGCACACCCGCCCGGGAATAATCCATCCTGGTTTCCTTGCCCTGACGGATAAGCCGCCCCGCGTCCTCCTCCAGGCGGACCTCAATGATACGGATCCGTTTTTTTCTGCGATGGAACATGATGTCCATGGCCGCGTCCGCCCCCAGTTTAATGGATAGCCGGGACAGGGCATGTCCCTCCGGGGTAAGCGGCGTATTGAGATTCCGTTCATATACCGCGTTCTTTATGCCGGTTCCCCCCATGCCCCGGATGAGGAGGTACGCCTTCCGGGCCGCGGTAAGGTTCAGTTGGGGCAGCGCCCCGGCTTCTTCCCGGCAAACCGGACAGGATCCAACCGGACCGAGTCCGGCGGTTTCCGGGGTATCGGGCAGGCACGGACAAAAAGTTTTGATCCCTGCCAGCAATTGGATACGGACTTCCAGGGAAATATAGGATTTTAACAATCAATTACCCCCTTGAGGCTGTTTCAAACCCAGCCGGGTTTAAAACTCTTTAAAAAAAGGTTCAAAAAATAGTGGAAAAATTACCATAATGAATGTATAATAAAAAAAACCTTGAAGCAATAACCGATAATTTGACTTTTAGGTATCCACGTAGTAACTTCGACTGGATATGTACATCTATGGTAAACCGCTAAAAATTGGAGTTTTTAACGGTCCCTAGATAAGGAGCCGTTGTGACCAGACGAGATTTCCCAAAAATACACTTTTATGACCAGGATTTTGTGGATATTTATGACAAGACCTGGGCTTGGATTCAGGATTGTTGGAATGTTGGCAATGAAGACAGCATTATCGAAGGAAAATTTTTTTCATATCCCGGCAGTACCATATTACGACAGCCGGAGGCTATTTTTTCTTCTTTTTTCCTGGTCTATTCCAACCGGATTTATCAGGCCTATCCGACCTTGGATATTTTTTATGAACGCCAGGAGCCCAACGGGGCGATCCGTTCAGCCTATAACCTGGAAACCGGCCTCCCGGAGGTGGAACCGGACAACCCCGAGGGGGTATGGCTGCCCTTATTTGCCTGGGCGGAATTCAATTTGTACCATAAATCGGCCAATAAGAAACGGGTCAAGGATGTGCTTCCCATCCTCCACAAATATACGGAATGGGTTGATTCGGTATTTAAATGTCCCAACGGCCTCTATCGTGTCCCCCTGGCCGCCACGGGGATGCTCAACGCCCCCCGGGAAGAAGCGGCATACCCCGTGGACTTCAACACCGCCATGGCCATCAATGTGCTCTATATGTCCGCCATGGCGGATGTCCTCAACGATAAGGAAGCGAGTTTTCATTATAAGCGGCAGTATTTTTCCCTGAAAACCCGGATCAATGCGCTGATGTGGGACGCGGAAAGCGGGTTTTATTACGACATTGACAGCAACGAGCAGCGGCTTCCCGTAAAAACCCTTGCCGGCTACTGGCCCCTCCTCGCGGAAATCCCCAACGACGACAAGGCGGAACGGATCATTGAAAAGCTGTCGGATCCCCATCTTTTTGGGGCCCCCCACCCCTTCCCCTCGGTGGCGGTGAATGAACCCTCTTTTGACGAAAACGGCAACGGCTTTCGGGGTTCGGTCTATCCCTATCTGACCTTTATGGTCATCAAGGGACTGGAACGGTACCAGCGCTGGGATTTGGCCCGGGATTTCGCCATCCGCCACCTCTATTTCGTCCTGGATTCCATGAGCCCCGACGGAAACCACCACAAGGGCAACCTCTGGGAAGCCTACCTTCCCTTAAAAGAGGGACCCGCCCAGTGGTCCGGCCAGGAGGGTTTCCCCCGGCCCCAATACCTCACCTACGATGCCCTCTCCACCATCTGCCTGACCATTGAAAACATCGTGGGGCTTTTAATCTCCCTTCCCCGCAAGACCGTGGACTGGATCATCCCCAACCTGGAAATCATGGGGGTGGAAAACCTCTCCCTTAAGAAAAACATGATCACCATCCTCTCCAACAAAAGCGGCCGGGGCTGGGAGATCCACATGGAAAGTGAAAAATTGTATTACTTTACCATCAATATTTTGGGGAAAAAGAAAAAAACCCTACCCATCCCCTCAGGAAAATGCTCAATGTTGATCGATAAGCTGTAATTGAGTCGAGGGCGATGGGCAGTCCGTGAATTCTCACGTAAAAATCCGGCCGAAAAGCGCCTTTCTCTTTTGCTCATAGTTAGCTACAATAACTCCCATGATATACCGAAAAGACGTAAAATCCGGCAACGACCTGTCTGTTTTGGGATTTGGCTGTATGCGGTTCCCCAAAAACCTGGGCTTGATTGATATGCGGAAGACGGAAGCCCTTGTTTTGGACGCCATTGCCGGGGGAATTAACTATTTCGATACCGCCTATATATACCCCGGAAGTGAGGAAGCCCTGGGGGCCATTCTGGAAAAAAACCGGGTCCGGGAAAAAGTGTATATCGCCACCAAATTGCCTATCGTGATTTGCCGTGGACCGGAGGATTTTGATAAATTTTTCAATAAACAATTAGAGCGCCTCCGGACAACCCATATTGATTATTATTTACTGCACATGCTTACCGACCGGGCTTCTTGGGAAAAACTCTGCGGCTGGGGAATCAAAGCGTGGATTGATGATAAAAAAAAGTCCGGAGCCATCGGGCAGCTGGGGTTTTCTTTTCATGGAAGCCAGGATGAATTTTTGCGCCTGATCGACGATTACGCGTGGGATTTTTGCCAGATTCAATACAACTATGCAGGTGAAAATTTTCAGGCCGGGGTTACGGGGCTCAAAAAGGCCGCGGCCCAGGGTATACCCTGTATGATCATGGAGCCCCTGCTGGGGGGGAAATTGGTCACCAACCTGCCCCGGGAGGCCCTTACCCTCTTTAAAAAGGCGGATCCCCAAGTATCCCCCGCGGCCTGGGGCTTCCGCTGGCTCTGGGACCAGGGAGAAGTCACCCTGGTCCTCTCGGGGATGACCGAACCGGCTCAATTACAAGAGAACCTTGCCCTGGCCGCCGCCGCGAAGCCGCAGATGCTCACCCTTGGGGAGCGAGAAACCTTCCGGAAAGTACTTGCCCTTTTTAATGAATCCTACAAGATCCGTTGTACCGGCTGCAATTATTGTATGCCCTGTCCCCGGCACGTGAACATCCCCGCCTGTTTCGCCGCCTACAATACCTCCTATTCCATGGGCCTGGTTCAAGGCATGCAGCAATACACCACCAGCAGCGCCGTAACCTCCGACCATACCGGCGGAGCCGGACTCTGCGTTAAATGTGGAAACTGCGAAAAACACTGCCCCCAGCATCTGCCCATTATCGAATCCCT
>JAITEG010000046.1 GCA_031282145.1 Spirochaetaceae bacterium
CAAGAACAAAAGACCTCCCAAACATGAAGTTCCGGAACAGCCTCGTGGATATGTAGCGCCGCTTGTATCCGCGGGTCAAGTTTAGCCCTAAAACTCCCCCGCGGGCGACTGAATAATTACAAACCAATCATTCAATTATCAGGTAATCGCTAAAATAGAGGGTCGTTATCTGTCCCAACCGGAGCAGCTTGTTGAAGCGTCCGAGCAGTTCTTTTTTTATGGCCGCTTCATCCTTTTGGCGCAATTCCTCCGTAGAAAAAGAGGCGAAGTAGCCTATCGCGCCGGCCCTAAAGTCCCCAATACGAGCCGCCAGCTCCTCCGAAAAGGCCCTGTCCCGGGGGGAATAGGGAAAGGCAATGGAAAGAATAACCATTGCCGGTTCCGGTGATCCCGTGGAGGCGCGAATCCGGCCTATGCCGGTAAACATACTGTCAATTTCTGTTTCCAGGGGAAGGGGTTCGCTTTGCGCAGCCACAACGGTTCCCGGTTTTTCACTTTTACCGCGAAGAACCAATGCGTAGAATGTACCGGCCAGAAGGATCAGGGTCAGAATGCCCGCAATTACGGCCAGTATCCGGCTGATAAGTTCAGGCAGAGGAAGGACGGATGCCTTTACCTGCCGCTGCCCTTGTTCCTGGGCCATAGTTTCGCTATCAGGTAAAATACCACCTGTACGGTAAATACAAACAGGATCCCCGCAATCATAAGGAACACAGCCTTCCCGATAACCGAAGATCCCTGTATAAAATCCCTTAGCATCTGGTCGATATTCATTTCAATATTCCTATCCTTCTCCGAATTACGCGCCGGTCAAAAGCGGTACCAGGGCAAGCACTATACCGCCGGCAATAACCGAGCCGAGCTGACCCGACACATTGGCGCTTACCGCGTGCATAATCACGAATGTATGCGGGTCCTCTTCGGTGGCGAGTCTCTGAATAACCCGGGCGCTCATGGGAAAGGCGGAAATGCCGGCGGCGCCCACCATGGGGTTGATCTTCTCTTTCAAAAAGAGGTTCAGGAATTTGGCGAAGAAGACGCCCCCCGCGGTATCAAACACAAAGGCCGCAAGGCCCATCGCGATGATCACCAGGGTCTGAGGGGTCAGGAAACGGTCGGCCGTCATGCTGGACCCGATGGTAATGCCCAAAAGCAGGGTTACGATGTTGGCAAGCTCGTTCTGGGCTGCGGTAGAAAGCCGTTCCAAAACACCGCACTCACGGATCAGGTTGCCGAACATGAGGGAACCGATGAGGGGCACGCTGATCGGCGCGACAAAGCCCGCAATGAGCGTCACCGCAATGGGAAAGCACACCCGGAGACTTTTGGGGATATCCGCGTCGCGGGCGGTCATCTTAATCTGCCGTTCCTTTTTTGTAGTAATCAATTTTATCACCGGCGGCTGGATCAGGGGAACCAGGGCCATGTAGGAATAGGCGGCCACGGAAATAGGGCCCAGGTACTTTTGGGCAAAGCGGGTCGCCACAAAGATCGACGTGGGGCCGTCCGCCGCGCCGATTATGCCGATGGCGCTCGCCACCTTGAGGTCCCGGAAGTCCGAAAGAAAGGGCAGCGCCTGGCCCAGGGCAACCGCGAGGATAATCGTGGCAAATATACCGAATTGCGCGGCGGCCCCAAAGAACATCATCACCGGGTTTTTAAACATGGGGCCAAAGTCGCACATAGCCCCCACGGCGACAAAGATAAGTACCGGGAAAAGCTCGGTAGCGATACCGGCCCTGAAGAGAAGCTGGAGAAAGCCCGGCTCGCCCTCGTAGGCCCAAACAACGGACAGGGGCAGATTCACCAGGATAGTACCGAAACCGATGGGCAAAAGCAACATGGGCTCGTATTCTTTTTTGATCGCCAGAAAAATAAGCAAAAGACCGACGGCGATCATCACCGCGCCGGGCCAAGTAAAGGAAGTAAATCCGATAAATAGATCCTGCATGGTTCAAGCATAACACAAGCGGAAAATAATTGATAGACCTCCGGGCCGGATACGCCCAAAATTTTTAACCCTCAAGAATGTTCCAAAACCCCGATTTTTCACGTTTTTCACGTTTTTCACGTTTTTTCCCGTCCGGTTAGAGCAAAACGGCAACTCAATTCCATTTATACCGCTTTAGCCATGGAAATAATACCGGTGTATTTTAGAGGGGGTCGGACTTGCAAGCAAGTCCGCGCCTCCCCCTGCGGCCGGGCCAAGGTCCCGGCCTACCCCCACTACGGGGGTTTACCACCCCCATAACGCCCCCGGATTATTGCCGGACAATTCTCGTGCAATTTTCCCTGATAATTCTTAAGGGTGAAATTTTCGCTGATTAACCACGGTGGTTAAATTTCTTGTATCTTTGTAATCCCTCATATCAGTATGTTTAGTCTTTACAACCTACCGGAAGCATAAATTTTGTAACATAAACGCATAATATACTGCGTGGTGAAGAAATTGGATAATTTGACAAAATGTTTAACCCCGCAGCACGGTTCCTTGGCCGTTTCAGCCAATTATATGCGGCTTTGCTATCTGCTTTTAC